>CAYIYO010000005.1:0-57486 GCA_964367715.1 uncultured bacterium | reverse complement strand
GCTGCGCTTCGACCTAGGCTGTAGGATTGCGGTCCTTCAGACCGCTCTATAGTTCAGATATTTTTATCGTTCAAAATAAATTTAATTCCCATTGGATTACGGTTTTTTTACGCGGTCTGAAAGACCGCAATCTTACAGCCTAGGTCGGAGCGCAGCGGAGGCCTAGGGAAGCAATAAAATAATTTGAGGTCTGAAAGACCGGCATAATTTTATTATTCGAATTCCCTTTTTGCTATTCTTTTTTAAAATGCCGTACTAAACATCAGGACGGGAAAGAGGTCGTTGCGGATCATGGTGCCTTTTCCGAGCGAGTTGTAGAGGTGTGTGTTGTATTCGTTTGCGGCGAGGCCGGCGCCGTTGATGCCTCCGAGGTACCATCCAGTTTCTAGGCTGGCGGTGATGAGACCTGCGGCGACGTATCCTTTGCTAATGAATTTGTAGGTGGCCCAGATGAAGAGAGTATTGATGATAAACGAGGTGACCGCGCTGCGCGTTTGACCGACGTAGTAGTATCCTGCGCCGGGCAAAACGGCATTCAATGTTTCTGCTGTTTGAGGAGATTTTTTCTGGGAGTGGTATTCCCATAGAAAGGAGTTGACGGGTTCGCTTTTTGGTGTTTGTGCAGCGATGGCTGCACTGGTCGGGATGTCGCCTGCAGCGAGATAGGTGTAGAGCTGTATTTCTGCTGCTAGACCCGCATCTCCTTTGTCGATGAGAGAGATGATGCGGTCGGCTTTTTCACATTGGCAGGTTTTTTCGTAGCTGTCGTACATCATGATCAGGAGATCGCGTACTGCCGGGAATGTTGTTGCCGGTTGTGTTAGACTGCTGGCCTCAAAGAAGGCGATGGCGTCCCAGTATTTTTCTCCGAAATAGTAGCTTTGGATGATGTCGTATTCGATCTGTTGGCGCCGTTCGATCTCTTCGTCAGAAATTAAAATCAGGGCGCGTTTGAAACAGGTGAGGGCGCGATAGAGGTCCATTTCCCGCGCGAAGAATTCGCCGATGAAGAGTTCTTTTCCCCATTCTGTTTCGCGTTCTTCTCTACTAAGAGGTTCGAATGCGGTGGGGATGCGGTCGATGTCTGTGGTGGTGACATCGTAGCGGATGTTAGGGGTGAGCGCGTGTTTTGATGTGGTGCATCCGGTGAAGAGGGCACAGCATAGGAGTAGGGAGAGAATACGATCTCCTATCTTCGAAAAAACGTGTCGAACGCGAACTATTTTTTTTCTTGTGAGAAGCGCCATTGAAATCCGCCGAGTTAATATTGAAGCACTTTTAGTATTGCATGTCTTCGGAGCAGTTTTCGTCGTAGGAGTTTGGATCGGTTCTCTTGAGGTTCATCCAATCCAAGGCTTCGTCGGCGTCAAGTTTCCACATGGATTTTGTGCGTTTTTTAAGACGGAAAATTTCTTGTTGGTGGCGAGTCAAGGTTTGGATCTGTTCTTCTGTGTCGATCAGTTGTGGGCGGATGAAGATCATGAGATTACGTTTTGCTAGCGTGTAGTCTTTGTCGGAGACTGCTGCTCCGATGATCGGTGCGCCACCGAGACAGGGGATGGTGCGGCGGTTGCGGCGGCGTTCGTCGTGGATCATTCCGCTCATGACAAGGAAGTATCCGTCCGGGACGTGAACACGTGTTTTTGTTTTGTTGATGCTTGTTGTGGGTCCGATACCGGAATCGGTGATGACGGCGCCGCCTTGGTTTGTTGTTTGGTCGACGCGGCTGACCTCTTGTTCGATGATGAGTGTGACGATATTTGTTGGTCCTAAAAGAGGAGTGACCTTTAGCGTTGTTCCTACGTCGCGGTATTCGAAGTTGTTGGTGAGGATGCTTCCTAGGTTGTTGGCAACCGATTGCGTTTTAAATTGCGTGTTGATTCCGACAAAGATTTCTGCGGTGACGCCATCTTCTGTGATGATCTTTGGGTTCATGATGATATTTGAGTGTAATTTTTCGTGTACGGCGCGGACCAGACCGCCGACAGTGGAGAATTCGGTGTTATTAAAGCGTAGGCGTTGGCCGATGATCCCCATGTTGTAGCCACTTGACAGGACGTTGGTGGCGTCGGGTGTGCTACCACTGATGAGATTGTTGGCTGCTTGGACGACGCCTCCTGATTGAAGGAGACCGGTAAGGGGGAGGGCTCCGGAGATGAATGCCTGTGCGCCGGCGAGGGCGCCGCCGCCAAACTTTGTTCCCATATTGACGCCATAGCGGAGGGAGTCGTCGACAGTTGTTTCTAGAATAAGCATTTCGATGAACACTTGACGAAGTGGCATGTCCATCTCTTCGACCAGTTCTTTTATTTTTAGTAGCGCTTCGGGAGTTCCGGTGAAGACCAGTGAGTTGGAGGCTTCGAGCCATTGGACACTGTTGATGGTGGCGATCAGGTCCGCGTTGACCGCTTGTGTGTCGCGTAGGCTTTCTGCGATGCGCGTCATTGCTTCGCTGATTTCGTCGCCTTTGCGGTATTGGAGCTTGTGGATGTAGAATTTTGTGCGTTCGATGTGGCCGATCGGGAGAGAGGTGTTGATGCTGGAGGCGTTGATTCTTTTTCCCGCGTAGATCGATTCGTCGCGATCTAGGAGAAAGTGCCATTTGCCATCGGATCCAAACTGCCAGCGTCCGTTGGGCTGTACCATTGAGTCGTCGGCAGTTGATCCTGGAACGAATTCCCAGTTTCCTTGTGGGTCAACCTTCCATGAGCCTTCCGGATGGGCTTGTTTGTTTCCGAAGAGATTTTTGTTACCTGTGGGATCGTAGTACCAGTTGCCTTGGTCGTCGAGCTTCCAAATGCCTTTTCCGCCTGGGCCTCCGAAGGAGTCGCTTCCATCGCCATCCCCCTCTTCACCAGGTTGCTGGTTTTGAAAGTTTCTTCCCATCTGGGATTCTTCCATGAATTTAAGGTCATCTAGCGTGTAGATGGAGGTGGTGGCATCATTGCGATCGAGACGTTGGAGGATTGGGATCGCGCGTTGGACGATGAAAGGAGAGGCGATGATGAAGATACTGTTAGAAGGAGTGTGAGGAACGATCGTTACTGTCTGACCTTGGGCGATCGAATCTAAAATGAGTTGTGCATTGGTGACCAAGATGTCGAGATAGGCATTTTTTACGACGTATTGGCCGATGATGTTTCCGCCCATTGGTGCGTCGACACTCTTTAAAATTTCAGCGACTTTGTAGACGTTGGAGGCGATGTCGGTGACGATGATGTTATTGTTGTCCGGCAAGTAGTCGACGATGGCGTTGTCGGAGAGGACAGGAGTCAACACGTTAAGGACGTTGCTGCCGTTAGCTGTGTTGAGACGGAATACTTGAGTGACGATATCCGCATTTTTTACGTCGACAGGAATGTTTGGAGCGTAGACAACACCCGGAGCGCGCACATTTGAGGCTGAGTGGATGATGATGTTTTCGCCTTCTTCGATCATGTAGAGCTGATGGATGCGGAGTTCTTGCATCAGTGCTGTCATGACATTTTTTATCGACGTTGGTTCATCGGAGATGATGGTGACGTTGAACTGGAGATCGCTTTCATTAAATATAAAGTTTTTATTTGATACTCTGCTTAGGAAACGAATGAACTCGATGACGCTGACATTGTTGAAGTTGATGAGGATCGTTTGTTGTTCATTTAGAATAGGACCTGGAGCAGGGGCCGCAACTTGTGGGGGGGTGATTGTTGTTGTCGGTGCAGGTACAGGTACAGGAACAGGTGCTGTTGCAGGGGCAGTTGAAGAGGCAGGGTTGATGATTGTTGTTGCTGCCGGGGCGGGGATTGGACCTTCTGCGATTGTTTTTTTTGGTGGTGGAGGGGGGGGAGCTGTGGTAAATGAGGGTGCAGGAGGAAGAGGTTGTGGTTTATTTGCTGGAGGAGTGTTGAGGTAGTTGTGTTTTATGGGAGTCGAGTTGAAGAGAGAGGGTGTGTTGTTGATTTCGATGTCGTCCCAGTCAATTTCGATCTCTTTTTTCTTTGGAGCGAGGATTTTTGAAGTTGGTTGTTGTGTCGAGGGGACAGCTTCTTCGGTGTCGTCGTCAAGGGAATAGAGGACCGCGCTGTGCGTGGAAGAGTTGTTTGAGGGAGCAGCGTGTACCATTCCTTGGAGGAAAAGGGGGAGTGTTGCGGCAACACGCAAAATGGCGAGAGAGGCAAAGGATGCGTATTTTGTCATAGGTTAAATCTTTCGTTACGCGTAAGTATAGAGTAAATCGTTCTTAGTTATTTCAAATTAATTGATTTATTTCTACAAAAAAATGTTCTATAACGTACGAATTTGTTTTTGTAAAAAACATCTTAAGTCTTTAGCTTTAAGCATAATAACAACATATTATAAGAGCGTGCCGATTTATTTTCACCTGTTTTAATTTTTCGAAGCAAGGCATTTACCTGCATTTGGGGTGAAAGATGGTCTTCTTTTTTGAGCTGTTCGATCAATATTTTATGAAGGAGCTCTGTGGTGTCGGGAGAAGTCGGAGAAGAGGAGAAAATGCCCGAGAGAAAGAGAGAGTCGCCGGGGTTCCATGCCATCTTTAAAGGAGTGAAAGGCGGATTCGCCACTTCTCCTAGCAAAGGATGTGTAGAAGGGTGAGGGATGATACTGCCATTGGGAAGGAGCTGCCATAGTGTGTTTTTTCCACAGGCAAGATAGTCCAACGTATGCGTGTTTGGATCGATGCACAGCCAGTTAACAAAATAACGCCTGCTGATGCTGTCTAAAATCAACATCTCATTTAATGTGCTCAGCCACTCGTCCGGATTAACTGCGAGCGAAGCGATCATTCGTAACATTCCACGCGCCATGGCGACATTGACAATGCCTTCCATTTCCTTATCCATCGCTTCCATTGTGAGGACCAAATACCGTCCGTCGTTGAGAGCAAAAAAATCGTAATAGAGACCGGAAGAGACCGGGCTGCGCTGAAAGCCCACACCGATTTCCATCGGTGCCCACAAAGGGGGCGTGGCAGGAAGCATTCCCTGGTGAGCGACTTTTACATTTTCAGATAAGCGGGAGAGCTGGTCGCTTGGGAGAGTGTCGCGATGAAAGTCGGGTGAGTGCATGTAAATTGAAATGTCGGAGATGAAGTCGACGATGTCATGGTAGCGATCGGCAATTTTCGGTTGCAGGGATTTACTAATGATTTTTTGCATGCCTTTGGGAAGGAGAGAGAGGTGGATTCTTCCGTGAGAAAGTTTTCCTAAGATCAGTTCGTAGGCGATGATTCCTAACGAATAGATGTCGGAGGCATAGCTAACGCTTTCTGGATTCTCTTGTTGCTCCGGACTCATGTAGATCGGCGTTCCCATCAGTCGATGCTGCTGTAGGGGATCCTTATTTCCTTCTGTTAACAGCTGTGCAATGCCGAAGTCGATGACTTTAATGACATTGTCTTCTGTCAAAAGAATATTTTCAGGTTTTAGGTCGCGGTGGATGACCCCATGCGTATGGAGATGGCATAACGCGTAGGCGACATCCATGATCATTTCCAACGCCTGCTTGAGTGAGAGTGGATGCCGCAGCAGGTATTGACGTAGTGAGGCGCCTTCGATGAATTCCATCGCGATATAGAGACCACCTTCCCACTGCCCTTGCCCATACATTTTTACAATGTTGGGATGGTCTGTCATGGCGATGATGCCTGCTTCGGATGTAAAACGTTTGATGACTTCTGGATTTGCGGTGAATTTAGGGGAGAGGACTTTGATCGCTGTCGGTTCTTTGCTGTCTGGATGCGTGCCGAGATAGAGGATACTCATCCCCCCTTTTTCTAGGAGGCCTTCAATTTTATAAGGACCGATAGAAGAAGGAAAGTCATGGGCGCTTACAAAGTCATTGCTTTCGGGAACAATGCCTGACAACGTATTGCGTTTATGAAATTCATCTTCCGTCATTTTTTATTTTATTGTTTTTGAAGGATTCGGACCCCAAGAGTTTCGCCTATTTTTAATAGTTCGCCTGTGGCGATGAGCTTGCCATTGACGATGAGATCGACATTGTTTTCAGGTTTGATGTCGAGTTCTAAAAGGTTGCCCGGCTCTAGTTCAATTAATTTTTTAACGCTCATCTGGAGACGACCCACCTCGACAGAAATCGACAAAGGGATATCCATCGGATGAAACGGTTGAGGTGCCGGAGCTTTTGTCGCTTCTTTAGATATTACTTTAGGTCCGGCAGAAGCTTTTTCTTCTCTTTCTGAAATCCCTTGCATCTCTTCCTTATCACTAAATTCCTCTTCGCTTTCTTCTAAGTCCATCTCTTCGAAATCGAACTCTTCGTCGGATCCTTCCTCTAAGTCATTGTATTCTTCTTCCTCGTCCGGAGTCCGTTCCATCGCTTTATCCACCTTTTCTATCGTTGAGAGTTCCAAAATTTTTAATGCGCCTTCCTTGACCTTTGCGCGGAAGATAGACGTTCCATTCACCTTCATCGTGACACGGCTTTTTGTTTCTGTCGGATCCATCGAACAGTGGTCGAGGATTAAAAAGTCGCCTAAGTTAACCCCTTCCCACTCTTTGCGACCAAGGACAACATTCCCAGCTTCTAAGTGAACCAGGATAGGAATATTTTCCAAAAAGTCTGTACCTGTTGCTTGCTGTTTCTTTTGCTGTGAAGAGCGAATGGCCCACGCTTTTCGAAAAGCAGTCGATAAGAGGAGGCGTCCAGCGAGGATGCGGGCGCCGACGGTGATGCGGATGTCAATGCTGAGCGCGGCCTCTTCGGGCAGTGATTTTTCTTCTTTTATTTGAATGTTGAGTGAGGAATCGTATGTGTCGCTGATCAGTTGAAGTGTTTCGAGCGCAAAAAAGTGGTGGATACCGTCGAGGTATTCGGGATCGATCGTTGTGAGAGGCTCTTTTTCTTGTGTCAGGAGAAGAGAACTTAAAAAAATGAGGTCGTTTTTAGGAAGTAGCCAGCTGACCGCTCCTTCCATTCCGCTGATGCCGAAGGAAAGGATTTCAGGAGAGGAGATATCTTGGGCATAGTCGTTGGCACTGCGCCACTGGATGTCGGACGGTTCTATCTTAATGTCTTTGATATTAGTGACTTGTGATAGTCCCTGCTGAAGCTCTTTCCAGGGAAAAGGGACCGCTTCTCCTGTTAAAGGAGTTTCATCAAATTGTAAAAGGAATCCGGGGATGTGACGGAGCCATTCGTACGTTGTCATTGTCTTTTCATTCACAGGAGTTGTCACCGCATCATTAGATTAATAGGAGTCGCTCACTACCCTTGGTTGTCTCGTTTCTGAGACTGACCACCGTATCCTCCTCTTCCTTCTCCCCCCTCTCTCTTTTCGCGCGAGAGGTTGGATCCATCGGTGGCTACACGGTTATCCACTAAGGTCGTGGTAGTTATCATATGCATTGTATACCCTTTTTGGTCAAGAGCCGAATCAAGTGCCGAGCGGTTTCCTATGTTATCAAGTAAATTTTTCGCTTCCTGTGTCAGATTCGCAAAAGTGACGTTAATTTCGTTTGGAGCCGTCTTAAACGAGGTCACAGTGAGCACTGCACCTTCTAAAACGGGCGGTTGTTTTAATGTAATCGTCGTATCCGTTTTTTCCGCGGTTGTTGAGACTGTAATGGCGTCTACAATTTGGGTGACGATCTGGTCAATATCTTTAGGCGGTGCTGTTTGTGCTTCCACATCTAAATGGGGAGAAGGCTGCAAAGGAACAACAACTCCTTGCTGTGCAATCACCCCTGCTTCTAATGCTCCCGGCTTGTGCTCTCCCATGATCCCCATCGTCGGTGACGATTTTTTCTCTAGAGGGTCAGCTACGCCTTCTTTTACATGCACATGTTCCCCAAGAAATTTTCCAAGAAGCGGTTGAAAGAAAGTCGCAATCTTTGTCAAGATCGCTGGATTTTCCGCATTTTTCATTACTACTTGTTGTTGGATTAGTGGATCATATTCTACCCTAGGCTCAATAGGAACTTTAACCATAGGAAGAGGTTCTTCTGCAATAGGAACAGGCTTTTCCCCAATAGGAAGGGGCTTTTCCCCAATAGGAAGGGGCTTTTCCCCAATAGGAAGGGGCTTTTCCTCAATAGGAAGAGATTCCTCTGCAATAGGAAGAGGACCTTCTGGCATAAGATTTTCTTTGGCCGAAATAAATGTATTTTTTGGAAAAGTGGTGACCTGCTGGTCCATCAAATGTTCCATTAGGCGAGGCTTCTGTGGAGCAAGCTCTGCGAGGGGATTAGGGAGAGGAGTCATTTTTGTTGGTTTGGTGGAAAGGGGAATGACTTCTTCTTCAATTCCAGCAGGAATTTCTGCTTCGATCAGAGGATGTTTTTGTCCGGATAGCTTATCGTCAGCTTTTTCTTTTGATAAATCAAAAATTGAAGGAGCAACTTTAATTTCTTTTACAGGAGCTTGTTCGATATAAGGTTCTGCGCGCGGTTCTTCTGAAGGAGCTGTTGACTTTTCAACGCCTAGACGGGGAGCAATTTTCGATTCTTTCGTTAATGTGGCGGGCTGTCCTGTCTTTCTTTCTTGTTCTTCTAGAACTTCTTGAAAGTCTTTGTTGGTGCGTGGAGGAGTGTTAGGTTTTGTAGGAGCATCGTAGGGCGTTGTGTCCCTTTCTCTGTCGGGATTAACGGTCCCTGGCTTATAGTCAGGTTTAATATTAAAGAAACTGTCTGGTGTAGTCATACCACGATCCTCTACAATAAAATTGTGAATCTTCTCCAGCTTACCGATGTAGAGTTTTGGTGTCTTCTGCATCCCCTTTTTAGTTTTGACACATAACCTCACCAAAACTCTACATCGATAAACTTGCGGGACTATTTATACCTAGGAGCTGCTCCTCGGTATACCTTTTTCTCTATATTGTCTCGAAAAAATAATGGTCCCCATATCATCTTGCTCACGCGCTTCGACGACTTCTTGCTCTTTCAACATCTCTTTTTGCCAGTCGACACGGTGCGTTTTGAGCTTATCGACTTCCAGTCGTTTTTTTCTTAGCTCTTCCAACGCCTCTTCAACGGCAGTTTCAGCAAGCTTTACTTGGTCTTGCTGAGCCCTAACTTTTTTGTCTTCGACCTTTAGCCGCTCTTGTACTTCTTTCAGATAGGCCTTCATCTGCTGAATGACGTCTGTTGTCGTCCCGTGATCCAGCTCATCGCGCAGTTGTTGTAGCTTCGCGTCGTAATGTTTTTTTACTTTTTCTCGCGCCTTTTCGCACTCTTCCAACTTACGTTTTTCGACTTCCAGCTCTTCTTTTTTCTGCTTAACGACCTCTTCTTGTTTTTCTACTCGTCGATTTTTTATCTCTAAAACCTGTGCAAGAGGGTATTTTTGTATGGCCATAAGACCCCCTCTTATTTAAATAACGCTTTTAATAGCTGCATCGTCTCTTGAAAGGAACATTTTTCTTCCACTGCTTGTTTCAAAAAACGATTTACCTTATCAATGTGGTCAATTGCAAAATCTCCCGCCTTGTCAGCTCCACGCTTATATTCCCCAATCTTAATTAACAATTCGTTCTTCTTATAATTTGCTAACACCTCTTTTAACTTACCTACAAGTTGCAAATGCTCGGACGGCACAATAGAAGGCATCACACGACTCGCAGAAGGCAACACATCGATCGCAGGATAATGGTACTGACGCGCCAAATCACTGGACAAAATGATGTGCCCATCCAAAATAGAACGCACCTCATCAGATACCGGTTCATTCATATCGTCACCGGCAACAAGGATCGTATAAAAAGCAGTGATGGATCCAACGTCAGAATTCCCTGTACGCTCAAGAAGCTTCGGCAATGTAGAAAAGACAGAAGGAGTATAACCCGCACGCGCAGGAGGCTCGCCGGCAGCAAGGCCAACTTCACGCAACGCACGCGCAAAACGTGTCACGGAGTCCATCATCAATATCACAGACTTTCCTTGGTCACGGAAATATTCTGCAATCGCGGTTCCGACATACGCCGCATTAAGACGTAGCTGGGACGCCTGATCCGACGTGGAAACAACAATGACAGAACGTGCGAGCCCTTCAGGACCCAAATCTTTTTCGATAAAATCGCGCAGCTCTCGTCCCCGCTCCCCAATCAAACAAATGACATTCACATCGGCAACGGCATTACGCGCAATCATTCCTAGTAACGTCGACTTACCCCCCCCTGCCGCAGCGAAAATTCCGACACGCTGCCCTTTCCCTGTCGTTAACACGCCGTCAATGGCACGGACGCCTGTGGAAAGGGGTTCGAGAATACGTTGACGTTTTAAAGGATCAGGAGGACTTTGGATGACAGGATATTGCTCTGTGGTGATCAGTGGACCTTTCACATCCTCGTCTAAAGGCTCGCCAAGGCCGTTTAAAATGCGTCCTAGAAGCTGAGGACCAACTTTAATATGCAAAGGAAGATGAGTAGGAATCACTTCTGAGGAAGGACCAATCCCTGTCATCTCATCCAGAGGAGAAAGAATCGCTTCGTCTTTGGTAAATCCAATGACAACACAACGCAGGGGGTCGCCTTCTCTTTTGACGAGACAGACTTCGCCAATTTTTACTTGAGGAACAATCGCTTTAATCAACATCCCTATCGTTTCGGTAATCCGACCGTTGACTGTTGTTAGCTCAAGCTCATCAATCCCACCTAATAGTTGGTCAAAATGATCGTCTAAACTCATTATTATCCTATATTACTGAATCGCGGGAGGTTTCATATCGATAAAAAACCGATTATTGATTTCACTTGTGTATAAGCCCTCTACGATTATACCTGAACGTTCATGATAGTTTTTGTGGACTCTAACGCTTTATTCAGTAAGCTGGTAAAAAATTCTAATTCTTGTTGGACATAGCCGACCTTTATCTGCATCGCCAACATGTCTGCTGGACTAAACGTTTTTCCTTCGGCGCTTAATTTGCCCACTTCTGACCCGAGCATTCCTAACTTTTCTTGGCCGTCGGTCAAGTAGTCAAGGTAACGTGTGATAGGGGTTCTGGCGGATTGCTCGTCGATCGGTTTGCTTGCTGCAGGATACTCTAGGCCGGCCTTATCGAGAGCAACCTTAAGGTTCCCATCAATATGATCCAGTTTATTTTGTAAAATATTTTGAACCGAATGCTTCAGCTCAAGGTTCGGAGTACTAAGCTTTGTTTTAAGGTCATCAATCTGCGCAATCACAGTGTCGACCTGCTTGCCCAATTGCTCTGGAGAGGAACGAGAAGTAGCGTCGACTTGTCTGTGAAGATTGCGAATTTCTTCCATCAACGATGTTTTGAGGCTTTCTTCCGTATTTTTCGCTTGGGAGATCGGATCACTCTCCATTGCAGCGTCAAATTTGACTTTATCTGGCGCGACCGTTTCCTGAGCGTCGCCATTCATCTGCGCTGACTTTCCAGCGCCCGATTGGGACATTTCAGAAATTTTCTCTATTTTGTTTTCTAAATGATCGCTCATAGTTTTGCTTATTATTATAAAGTATAATTAAAAATTACTTTTTATCTTCCTCGCCGCCGAAGAAGGGAGACTTCATTTTTTTTAAGTCCTTTTCTGCCCACTCTAATGAAATTGCACCTAAGTCTTTAATAGTAGGGTCGCTGCTTTTTTCTGCCGCTTCTTTAATTAAGAGCTCACCTTTTTCGCGCATGGGCTTGTTTAACAAATAACAGATCCCTAAAAATGTCTGGGCCAGATAGTTTTCTGGTTCTTTTTCGACGACACCGGCAAAAATCCGTGTCGCTTCCTTGACTTCAAGCTTGTTCAGCGCAATGTATCCAAGGCCAATCTGTGGCGCACTGCTTGCCGGGCTGATTGCCTGGGCAGCGTGGAAAATTTGCGTGGAACTTCTCTCGTCCAGCTGTTTTACTGCAATAAATCCTGCTTCAATTAGAAGTGCGAAGTCATCAACGAAGTCTTTCAATTGTTCTTTTGCCATGAAAAATGCGGTCCTTCTTATAGGTTGATCAGGAAAAACCTGTCAGGGTTACCGGGATCCTTTCTGTTCTTTTTGCCTTCAAAAGAAGGGAATGAAGAGGCAGAAAGAAACACCAGTAACAACTGACAGTCGTAAGTGGGCAAAAATTGCCCTTATTACCCTTTGACGTTACGCGCCATCGACATAATCGATGAGTTCGCCGCTGCAACGACTGAGGTACACATTTCTGAAAGCTGCGATAAGTGGTTCATCAACATTTGCATCTCAAACATATCACCAATACTAATCGCGCTTCGTCTGGATTTAATCTGTACCAATTTTGTTTTAGCACTTATTGTGGCGTCGTGAATGACGTGAAATAATGTATTAACGCTAAAACCGGACTGGACGTTATCTCCATGAAAAAAAGTGAGATCCTGGGCCATCTTGCCTCCTAAAATAGTTCATTTATTAAGGTCGATGTTTATACCCAAGCTAAAGGACTTGTGCATAACCCTCGAGTTAACTCTTACTGGAAATTACATTTCCTGCCGCCTCATCAAAGGCCGCTTTCTGAATCACTCGAACATCAAAAAAAACCAGTGTATTTACTAACCTGATATCAGGTCATTAAGTACCTTGTCGGGCTGCATATCTTTAATATAATGCTGTAGAGATTTCTGATTCTCTCTACAAAATCCCTTCGTCGAATTCTTTCTAAAAATAGAAACAATTTTTCTTAGGTAAAACTAAAATATGCAGCCCTACGAGGCACTTAATCTTACTAACGGTTCTCTACTTCCCAGAGAACCGTGAAATAACTTTGAGAAAGGAAGTATATCCATGAAGAAGAACACCAAACTGGTCGAACTCTTCTTTATTTTCTCCACTTCTCAAAATGTTTTTAATATCTTGTATTCGCCCTTCTACTAATGTGCGAATCTCTTTCAACTTGTGTTTATCCTTCAGATCTTTTTCGAGATCGAAAACGAATGCTTTCACTGTCTTCTTTTTTTTCTGATCTTCCAATCCAAACATGATGACCTCAAGTTACAATATACTCTTCACTCTATATATTCATTTTAACATATCACTATCATTTCTACAATGCGGAATATAAATAAAAATTAATAAAAAGGTGGTTTGTATTAAGGTATTATTAATATGCATTAATAAAAGTCTATTTTAAGTCTATTTTATAGCGAAGCCCTTCTTTTTCAAGGTAGACACCATCGTTCGCAATCTCTGTCACTTTCATCCCATCCAAGAGATCACCTTTACTCATGATGCGTCCATCGATCACCACGCTGACATTGACGCCGCCACTTTTTGTCACCCCTGAGACTTCATAGCGATCGGTGATGTCGATCACTGCTTTTTCTTTTTGTTGGGCCGTCGCAAGATTTTGCACGTGACGAATTCCAGGGATTGCCTGAATTTGTGTAATGATCGTCTCAAATTCTGCTTGTTTACTGTCTGGAACAGCGCCTTTTAAGATGACATCGCCATTGTTAAGTTCGACTTTAACGTTGGGGATCCCTTGCTTTTGCAATGCACTTTGAATGCGAGTGATCGCATCTTCTTCGACGATGACATTATTTTGTAGAAGGTCGACATAGTCGAAGTTCACACTTAAATATTCCATCAGCTCATCCATCTGTTTCCTGTTTTTCAAATAACCAGAAATGACGAACTGTCCAGGAGAGGTTGCTTGGATGCTGACACTGCGCCATGCAGGATTTTTCGCGATGAGAGGATTGAGCGATTTCCATACGTATTCGTCGATGACGATTGCGGAATCATCGATATTACGAATGAATTTCAGTCCTTGTAAATTGTAGAGCAATTGTTTTTTTGCGTTGTCGGTCAATACGTGTCCGACCATAAGGAGTGTTCCTGTCGATTTATTATAAGAATATTGGACGTTAGGGAAAGGAGCGAGAGCATCGCTAATTGTTTTCTCTGTATCCCCATTGTTCACAATTTCTATCGGAGCGCCTTGAAAGAGAGAGACGATACCAAACCCCGTGATGAGGAACAGTCCCGTGACAATTGCAATGAGGATGTAAGCAGTGAGTGTCATGCGGCTTTTTTCTTTGTGTATTTGGAGCATGGAGAGGTCTACTTCTTTTGATGCTTCTGCTGCTTTTAAATCACTGTTGGAAGGAATCCTGGTTTCTTCTGCTTTGCGCTCTTCATCGTCTTTTTGCTTTTGCTGTAACGCTTTTACAATAGAAGGTAAGAAAGGAGAAATAATCGTTTGCATTTCGCCTTCGCGATCGAAGACAACGAAAGAGGTTGTTCCTAAAGTCACCATCGTATTCGGAGGCAACACTTGTTTTTCTGTTAGCGCATCACCGTTGACGTGGGTTCCATTTTTGCTTTTTAAATCTTCGATAGAGATCACACTTTCATCATTGATCATCAACTTCGTATGTTGACGCGACACACTCGTATCATGGAAGACAATATCGGCGACATTAGGATCGGTTCCGATAATATAGCTGTTTCCTGGCTGCATGGCAAATTCGGCGCCGTTATTGGGGCCGCTGACAACTTTTAAAAGCCAGCGTCCTGTCGACATCAATTCAAAGTCGATTTCAGCTAAAATTTGTTGGCCAGCGCGAGAGGATTCTTCTTCAAAAATAGAAAGCTGTTCGTCGGGCACTTTATCTTCAAAGATATCGTCTTCTAACGAATGTTCCACTTCGGAAGAAGAGAAGGAAGGGTGATTACTTTCAGGAAGAGGGGGTTCAGCTTCTTCGTTATGATTTTCTTGTGATTCATCCACAGCAGCTTCGGCTTTCTCTTGTTCTTCTTCGGAGGGAGCTTCTTCTTTTACCTCTTCTCCTTGAGCCTTAGCCTCTTCTTGTGCGATGGAGTCTTCGACGATCTTGGCGATTGCTTCGGGTAAAGGGTCTTTTTCTTCTATAGGTTCTTCAGCGAGTTGTTCCGATTCTTCTTCGGGGGCGCTAAAGCTTGTGATGACTTGTGCAGAAGGATCAGACTCAGGAGCGACGGTGTCTTGATAGAGCTGCGCTTCACTTTTTGTGTAGAAACGGAAAGTACCACTTCCAATTTTAAGGGTATCGCCATGGTTAAGGAGTCGTGGCCCTTTAATTTCTTCTCTATTGACAAGGACGGGATTGGTTGTACTTAAGTTTTCGACTAAAATTCCTTGTGGCGTGCTGCGGCAGATAAGATGGCGGCGTGAGGCTACAGGATCTTCGATGAGCAATTGGCAGGCGTCAGGATCCCTTCCAATGATCCATTGTTCGCCATCTTCGAGAGGAAGGATGAGACCTTTGAGGTTCCCTTCTTCAGCTACAAATTTTGCTACCATATCGATAAACCTTATAATTCCCGTGGATATCGTTCTTCGTGAAAGTTAGTATCGCTTTTTTCTTCATTTGAAGCAATTCTTATGCCAAGGCACGAATACTTTGTGAGTGTAAGAAATAATTGTATAGATTTTGTTAATATGAGAATTTTGATGGTCCTTTGTCTTAATTATATACGAAATTTCATTTTTTAAATAAAGGCATTATCGCGGTAGTGATTGACAACCGTTTAAGGAGTGCGGCAGTTTGACTTTACAATTGAATATACCGTTCGTGGCCCAAAAATCAAATTTTGAACCACGAACGGTATACATGTTCTTAGACTTGCCGCTGTAAGATTAACCTGCTGGCACTCCATGGTTTTCGGCTTCTCCTATTGCTTGGAGAGAGCTTCTTCGCGCCAGAAGTCGACGACGTTCATGAAGTCCTCTAAAAGATTGGTAAATTCTTTGTAATTGATTTTATGATCCACGTGACGCGTGATCACGATGGTATCACTACTTTCGTTGAGTCCTAACACCGCATTAAATGTTCCTTGCCCAAATAAATTCGCCAGCATCATCGAAGCAAGGAAATCCCCTTTCTTCATTTTTGGACACGGCGCGGCTTGGCAGGTAAATGCAATCCCATCGGAAATCTTGCTCATCAAAATGACGATATCATCATCCAATGTCAACGCGAAGACTCCAGGAGAATGCTCCGGCAGGGGAGCATCGAGCTCCATCTCTGCTGAGAGTTCTTTAATATAATTTTCAAGCATCTACACTCCCCTTTTGCGACAATTAGTTTTGTCCTGTTGCCGTTAACGATCCTTGACGCTGTTTCGAGATATCTGCAATGTAGCGATTGAACTGATCGACGAGATTGCTTTGTGCGTTTAAGCTTTGTATCATCTGATCAAGCAACATACGAATCTGTTGGATTCGTCCTTCTTCTTCTTTTAATGCTGCTTCCAGTTCTGCTTTGTCCATCACGTTGGAGGCTAAGAAGAGGTTTCCAATCATCTCTGTTCCACTATTGACGATTGTTCCAACTTGGTTAAACACACCCGATTGAAGCAACATTTGTGCGGCTTTGGATCCGGCAGTATCTTCTGCGACTCCCTGTGCGTTAGTTACTCCTCCCGCTCCTTTAGCGGCGACAGCCATGGTACCGACGGTAGCGGCGACGGTAACGATCGCGACAGCCATCTGCACAGCGGCCATTGCGGCTTTGATCTGATACGCTTCGGCTTCTTTTTCTCCGATATCACGTTGCAATTGCGCCGCGGTAAGTGTCATATCCCACATAATATTGATCATTGCAATTGTTAACTTAAGAAGCGTCGTCTCTTCTCTTGTCACTTGGTTAACGTAGCTGATCATATTAATCATTGCAGTGACATAGCCTGTCGGCTTAAACCAGTCAGAGCCTGCCGGTGCTTTTGCACTTCCTTCCGCTGCCGCTGCAGCAGCGGAATCGTTGGACATATTTGTTCCCTGCTCAAAAGAAGAGTCCTGATCCGATTGGTTGGAACGTCCCTGAACAGGGGCATTCATCACGCCTGTCGCCCCTGAAGAATCGCTGGCGGTGCTGCTCGAGCTTCCTGTTCCTGTCTCGCGTTTTTGATTCACGCTATCGCTAAAATTTAGTGTTCCATCTTCGGAAAATGTAATGAGTCCGCTATTAACCAGCTCTTGGCTTAGCTGACTCAATAACATTCCAGAGACAGCAAGGTCGGGCTGAGGAAGAAAGGGGAGTTGAGCCGTCACGGTATTAAGAGCGGCCTGTTCATTTGATGTTAAGCTGCTGGCAAACTGTTGAGCGGATACCGATTTCCCACCCGCTTCTAGGGTGTCTATTTCCGCTTTCGTTCCGGCAGTGCCCATCCCTTGCGATAATTTTCCCGCCTGTGCGGCTTGGTTGGTGGCCGGATCTTGCTCTTGTGGCAGAGGGAGTCCTGGCATCTCAAAGCTGAATGGATTTGGATCTGAGTTAATGGACATAGGGGACTCCTTTTTAAAATAATTATTTAAATTTGTATGTGGCCTGTCATGTCGTTCGTTTTGTCGTCCATCCCTTCGTGAAAACTGAAATTCAACAGATGGGCGAATGCACCGAACTTTTTTAATTCATTGTTGAGTTGAGAAAGATCGATTCCTAGGCCGGCTAAAAGATGATTAATGGCAGCATTAAAATTTTCGTATTCGTTATTTTCGAGTGCGCGTCGCGCAGTGGTTAAAAACAAAAGAGAATGCTCTTGTTGGTTGATAGAAGTGGGATCACTATTCGCCCGTTCTTTTTCTTCCTTTAAAGGAAAGCGGAGAGCTTCTTCCATTGTCGACAAGGCCTTGATTAAAAAAGGGGAGAGCCCTTCCAATAAATCATGGGCGCTTCCTTTGTCATAGGATTCCGCTAGACGCGCAACCAACAAGATGCACAGTAGTTTTAGTCCCTCGTCCGTCATATTTCTGACCGATTGTTCTGCTCCATAGGGCATCGTCTGATCTTGAGGAACAAGAAACGACAGAAAATTGTGATGACTCATTAACGCAGTCATAAAATAGAGGAGGCGTGCCCCATATTCATTTTTTTGGAGTGTTCCTAGCTCTGCCATCACACCCCTCCCTTTCTAGGCTCTTGCTCTACTTGCATCGTGTAGGCGGCAGCGGACAATAGAATTCCCAACGCAACAGTCAGCAGCTGCGGATTGATCGTCGCCGTCCCCGCAGGAGATAGGCGCTGCATCTGCGTCGCAAATGCTGTTGCGAGAGTGTTAAGTTGGGGTCCTAATAGCGCATTTTCTCCGTTATTGAATCCAATAGTAGACAGCGCCTTCGTCATCTCTGTAAGCTGTTCTCCTTGCTTCTGTAAAAGAAGAGTTGCTGTTAGGATAAGGTTCCCTACGGTGGGTCCCAAAATTAGTAAGCGACTTGTTGCTGCAGTCGTATCCATTGACATAAGAATCGCTTGCAATTGATTGATTAAGCGTTTTAAAAGCGCTTTGTCATCGTCGTTTAATGAATGTTCCTCGTAGCGACGCGTTAAACTAGAAAGCTTATCAAAGATCGTTTTTATGTCGCCCAAAAGACGTGATAACGTATCGAACTCCGCATATCCAGCGCCGACACTTTTAAGAAAAAGTTCGCCTTCATGCAAGATCGTTCCGGCCTGTGTTAGTGTGTTGAGGATCGCCCCTTGGATCACTTGGCTAGATGTGAAAATATTATTTAATTCAGGACCGTTTGGATGGTACGGAGCCCCCACTTCTTTCAACCATTCGACTGTCATTGCAACGGTAGTCAAGAAATCGCTAAACGCAGGATCATTCAGGAGTTGTTTAGGGAGGGATTCTGCTAAGCTGTTCCGCTCTTCTTGCCATGCTGTTTCGTCGTTACCTGCATCCGTAGAAAGGCTAGTACGCAGATTCCACAATGGCTGCTGCAGGATTGGCGGGCCCTTTGTTTCCTCTCTTCCGTACTGCTTTCCTCCCAAAGCAAATCCAGCACTAATCGATTGGTCAATGCTGCTTTGTGTCCCGATATTGAGTTCTGCACGCACGTTGTTGCCTCCCTGCTCCCCCGGATAAATATAATGCTCCGAAGGGGGAGGCGCACCGCGTCCAATATTTGGATCTGCAGATCCCGATAGGGCACCACTCATCGTTAACTCCTAGACAACTTTTGTCTGTATGTTCTGATTTGTCAGCTCTTTTTCCACATCGGAAAATAGCTGGCTCTTTTCTTTAATTTTGCTATAGCGGGGATCTTCCCCACAGCGTTTGATCACTTCTTGTAATGTGGCAAAGGCAACGTTATGCAGTTTTTTTTGTTTGAAGCAGTCGGCCGCATGAAAGAGGGGAAGGGGATTTTCTGGAAAATTCACCGCCAACTTCATGTAACAAAAAATTGCATTTTCATAGTCTTTAGACATCTGATAGCAGGCCGCCAAAGCAAAGCCAAATTCGAATCGAGAAGGATCGAGCCATTCTAACACGCGAAGAGTGGGAATTGCCTCGTTGAAATTTCCTGTTTGGTATTGCTTATATGCGTTCATGTAAGACCAGTCCAAAATGGATTTATTTAATTCCATCGACTCCGCAGGGGACTTCCCTTCGACGCAGACATCTTTTAGCATGGTGCGCGCCTTTTCTTTTTCTGTAGAAGAAAGGCCTGCTCCTTTTGCTTTGATCAGAGCATCGATGGTGTTGTCATTCATAGGAATTTTTTTCTGCGCGGTCATTTCTTTAAAAATCGGTTCATAGTTTTTTACAAGAGTCTCTTCTAAGAGTTTGATTTCTTTTTCGGACATCCCCTCGCTCAGCTGCTTCACCGTTTCTTTTGCTATAGTCTTTACATCCATGATCGTCTCCTATAAAATAAATATTTTAACACTGTACGTGTTCCATGCCCGCGTCTGTGTATTTTTTCACATCCAATTCCTTCGCTGTTTTCAGCATTTCGGACATTCCACTAAGTTCCGCCATTAAATTATTGATGAGCATTCTCAAATTTTTTATTAATCCATCGATTTCGGTTTGATCCCCTTTAAGGCGTGCAATCATCGTCGCAAGCTCTGCTAACTTTTGGTACATCACCATATCCGAGGCCCCTTTTGCAATTCCAAATGACGCACTCGCTAATGTCGACCCAACTCCTGCAATCAATTTGAGACGAGAGGCAAGGACGCGTGCATCGCTCGTAAAGAAGGTCGTGATCATCTGTTTGAGCTGGTCTGTAATGACTTTTAATTTTGTGATCATGCGCGTCAACGTATTCGCTCCTTGCAAAGATGCCTGTGTTGCACTGGTTGCTGCAGTGGTAGCTGCGCTACCTGTTGCGGCTGTTGCACTCGTCGCCGTTGCACCTGTCATCGCTGCAGCACCTGTTGCGGTTGTTGCCGCTCCTGTTGTTGCGGTTGTCGCCGCCCCCGATACTGTCGTCGTCGCCGCAGCTCCTGTTCCTTGCGCCGCATTTGTTGCAACTGTTGCTGCTGCTTTAGGAATACTAACAAACATGAACGCTAACAACGCGACCATTACAACGACCATCACAATCATTGTCACAATCATCTGCGCCATCTCTCCGCCTCCACAGGCAGCAACGATATCCGAAATAATATTTGACGCCAGCAGCGCTTCAACCCCCATATTCAATGCCAATAAAATTCCTCCCGGCCCACAGATACAGCACGCGATAAGAACTGTCGCAACGATCACAGCTTTGATCATCACCTGTGCAATGGTTTTCAGTGCTCCATCCGGCAACAGGCTAGATAGCATCGAATCGATCGCTTTGAATCCTTCAGTCATGATGTCAAAGCCCGCAGCTTTAGAAATAGAAAGCGTGATCAATACAACGGAAAGTCCAATTAATAACGGAGCCATCGTCGCAAGTGGAGGAACTAATGACATCGCCAATGCAGTGATCACAGTTAAAATGGCGAGGACAGGACCAAGGATTTTTCCTATTACATTAATGACGCCTTTTCCTTTTGATGTTTCGGACGCTTCTCGCTGTGCTTTAGCCTCTTCATTTGCTTTGTCGATTTTATTTTTTTGTGCATCAAGAAGAACGCTGTTCAATATTTTACTCATTTTAGCATTGCTGCTCTCAATCAAATAGATCAACTGTTGCATGTCATCCAACGCTTCTCCAATGACGGCGAGATAGGACATGTAACTACTTTTTTCAGAAGCAGGAATTAAATCTTCCGCTAAAATGGCGGCTTGCGCTTTTTTTAAGTCGTTGACCATGATTTTAGCGCCATTCGCAATCAATCCAATTTGCGGCTCTAGGTTTGGGTCTGCTTTAACCTCTTTGACCTTCCACTTCGCATTAAGTTTCAGAAGACGTATCGTAAAATCAATCGATTTTGTATTAATATTCGTGTAAACAGTTTGTAGATTCGCAGGCAAACTCTCAGGATTTCCCCTCGCGTTCAGTAGCTGCGCTTTTATCGCAGAATCAAAATTTTCTTCTCCGACGAGTCGTTGGAATTCATCTCGATAGGTTCCGTCTGCAATCGCATCAAAAAAAACGGTTGAAATCGTTGGTGTCCAATCCGAAGGAAGTCCATTATCCGCAATGATGCGGCTTAATGTCGTTTCTTTTGTTTTCTTTTCTAGCACTGCTAAGGAATCGTTGACGGTGTTAGAGTCAGGATAATAGAGGCGTGCGCGCAATGCATCAAAATCGTCTTTAGTGATAGTTCCCTGTTTAACTTCTGTGCGTAATGCATCAAGGTATGCAGTGGTATAAGTCACATCCAGAGTTACATTATAGCGTTCTCCATCCACCTTTGGTGCGGCATGCACTCCATACGTATGCGTTGTTTCGGCAAGCGCTTTTGTTGAGATCGTATGATAAAGCTCTTTTTGTGCAGTCGATAAGGTGGGGCGTGCCTTTGGATTGTATAACGCATATTCCACGGCACGCTTATCTCTTACACTGGCATCGGAAGCAGTGAGTTCAACCATGAAGCCATTTCCATAATTCAGCTGCGCTTCATGTGTGATTTCTTCTTTTTGCGATTTCAGGTTATGCGTTTTTGCAAATTCTGGATTATTCACCTGCATCGTTTTTTTGACATTACTTTTCAATTGTTTGATCAATTCATGTAGTGGACTTTCCAGCTTCATTGACTCGGGATGAAAATAGGAGTGCATCAATTTTTCTTTGACGCCTTCCGTTGTCATCCCTACAAATTCGGTAGAATATTGACTAATCACCCCATTAGTAAAAAGTGCTTCAATCTCTTCTTCAATATATTGGCGTGTGTGGTTGTCCAACGGCGACCGTTGTTTTAAATGCTGCTCCGCCGTGACAAGAAATTCTTTCCCCTCTTTTGTCTGTGTCACTTTACCTTCTGTTTTTGCGGAGTGTTTAGGAACTTCCTTTTTTTTAGTTTTCAAAAAATTTTTCAATAAATCTTTATGCTCCGCACTATCGTCTAAGATCTCTGCAAGCTCGGCAGCATCAATATGTTTAATATCGTCCTTCAATGCCTTTTCTTGAATAAATGCCTGGTTTTGTTTGTCAAAGAGGGGAGCTTCATTGGCTTCGCGCAGCGCCTCAGAAAGCTCTTCCATCGAAATATTTTCTGCACCGGGCTTCGGAGGCGCTAATACAGGATGTTTCGGCTCGGTATATTTTACCGAGCTCTCTTTTGCCTCTGCTTTATTAGTATTGTCACTAAAGGTAGGTCCCTTTTGGGGAGCATTTGTCTTATTCGCATTTTTGGGCTGTGCAGGAGCTTGCGTCGAATGGATATTTGGATCTTGCGGACGATAGTTAGTATCTATAGGCATTTTAAACTCCTAATATAATTTACGCTGTAACGAAGGTCATGCTCGCATCTTTAAATTTTTTCACTTGTAGCTGGTTAATACTCTTCACGAATTCGGAAAGGCCGCTCAATTCTGCCATCAACTGCTCAATAATCTTTTTCAACGCTTTAATCAGTCCATCAATTTCTTGTTGATCCGCCTTTAAGTTGGCAATCTTAATGGCAAGTTCCGCCAATTCGGTGTATAAAACCATATCCGATCCCGCCTTTGCAGCTTGGAGTCCTGACTGAGACGCCTGTTGAACCCCACTTGCAATCGAAGAGAGTCGCAATAATGCAATTTTTGGATCTTTAAATCCGGCAATGAAATTTTTTACTCCATCTGCTAAGTCACGGATTAATTGTCCGGAGATCCGAGACGCATTGGTTGCCGCATTCTGCACACCCTGCACAACGCGCGCTGTCGTTCCTGCCTGCGCAATCGTACGGGAGGTTAATTGTGCCATCGCCCCTGCAAGCTGTGCTCCCGCACGCGCAGAATTGGCCGCCACCGTTCCTGCTTGAGTCGCTGCCTGTGCAGTGGCGGATCCCGCAGCAACTGCACCCGCCGCCACCCCTGCAGGTGCCAAAAGTAATAACGCCGCCGACGCCACTAACATCACAGCAGCAATCGCGACCATCACAGTGGCCATCACCACCATATTCGCAATCATCTGCGCCTGCGCATCGCCTCCACACGCTTTCACCGTTCTTCCAATAATGTCCGACTCCATCAACATATCCATTCCCACCTGCATTGCAAGGAGCACCCCTCCCAATCCCGCAGTCGAACACGTTAACAACACAATCGCGATCATCAACGCCCGCGTAATGATCTGACACGCCTCCCGCAATCCAGACTTAGGAATCAGCGCGGCAATAAGATCGTCCATCGCTTTAAATCCCTCTTTCATCATGTCGTATCCAGCCGCCTTCGCCGTAGTACACGTAAGAGATCCAACAGCGATCGCTAGAAAAGGCAGTGCCAATACAGACATTGGAGGAAGCAACGTGAGCGCGATTGCAGCAATGATTGTAACGATGGCAATCAAGGGTCCGAGGATTTCGCAAATCGAGTTAAGAAATCCTTTGAATCCAGACTTCCCAGCCTCTTCCTGTTGTTTTCTTTCTTCCGCTTCGCGCTTCATCTTATCAATTTTATTCATCTGCATATCGAGGGTGATGCTATTCAAAAGTTTGGAGATTTTAGCATCCGCACTTTCAATGGCGTAGATCAACTGCTGCATCTGATCCAACGCTTCTCCCACGATTTTCAAATAGTTCATAAATGTCACAGCCCCCATTTTCCCTTCAGGAGTTTGCATGAGCTGCGTGAATAACCCTTGCTGAATATCGCCGGACTCTTTTAAAAATGCTTTCGCCCCCTCAAGAGTGCTTGCCATTTGTGGACTTAAATTAGGATTAATGACAGTACTTGTTGGTTGCCAAACGGCAGGCAATCCAATCGTCGCAATGGTCATTTCCAACGCCTTTTTGTCCATCTGCTGAAAGAGCTGCTGAATTGCCGCAGGAACACTTGTCGGATCCTGCATGGCCTTTAACAACTGTTGCTGTGTCGCTGGATCAAGCGGAGGCTGCGCATTCGCTACAAGGGCCTTGAAGTTGTCGCGATAAAGTCCATTTCCCCAGGCATCATACTGATTCGAAGGAACAGTGGGCTTCCAATTAGGCGGAATCCCATTTTCTTGGACAAATGCAGCGAACACTTCCTGCTGGAGCTTACCCTCAATTCCTTTCATCTTCTCATCAAGCGGTACAGACCCCGGATAATAAAGATTAGCTTGCAACGCTTTGAATTCTTTCTCCGTAATCGTTCCATCCGCCTTCAAAGCCTGCAGCGCAGCAATGTAGTTCTCTCCATAATTTAAGTTGAGGCGGATATTATACGCGGATTCTTTATTGACATCAGGAAGTTCGTCGAGGGGAACGCCGTAGCGTTGCGAAACCGCCTGCATTGACTCTGCAGATAATTGATTAAAAAGATTTTTTTGTTCGGTAGTCAGGGATTCTTTTGCCTCAGGATTATACAACGCAAATTCTACCGCCTGTTTATCCTGCAAAGGAGCATCATGCTGTTCCAAAAGAAGACTAAATTTATTTGCATACGTTAGTTGCACTTGCTGATCAAACTCTTGCATCTGCATCTCAGGCGACATTTCTTGAACGTTACCCTTCCCTTCATTTTTCATCGCCTCTTTGACATTTTCCGCTACCATCTTTGTCATCTGCTGAATTGGATCCGACGGATTTTTTTCGTCAGGATGAAAATAGGAATACTTTAACTTTGTATCGATCTGCTCCTGTGTCATTCCTCCAAATTTCGATACCAATTTTTCCGAATCTTCGCCAAAAAGCTTTGCAATTGCTTTGTCAATCTCATCCATCACATTTTTCGCGTCAGAAGGAGCTTCCGATTTTTTTTCTAAATGCTTGGCAATATCTTTTGATAATCCGATCCATTCAAAATTTCCAGTATCAAGATCTGTCGATGCCTGAGGAAGGTGGGGACTCGCCGCTCCATACAAATAGTCCGGCGCTGTTTTTTCCAATCCTAACGAACCCAATCCATCCTGAAAAGACTGGGGCGCACTAGTCGTAGGAGCAGTCTCCGACGTGGCCGGCTGTTCAATTTTATTGGTGTTATTCCAAACCTTAATATTTTCATTAGAAGCTTCTGAATCGTGTCCAATATTTGTCATCGTTGCCTCAATTAATTCTATTTGTTTTTATCTTCGAACAATTCTTTTTTAAGGCGATCGATCATCATCTTTGCACGGTCTTCCAATGTCTTATATTCTGTTTTTCCCATGGCACGTTTGATCGCCATCTCCAATGCAATAACGGCAGAAACACGGTCCTTCATTTGTATGTAACAGTCAGCAGAATGGTAGTGAGGAAGGGGACTATTAGAATCGATCACCGCACAGATGGCATAGACTTCAATCGCACTCGAGTATTCTTTGCTCATATGAAAACATGCAGCCAATCCCATCGAATACTTAGAATCCGTCGAATTAATCAGTAGCAATAACTTAAAAAGCTGAGCAGCATCTTCGTATTTACCGGTATTGTAAAGGCGGTAGGCCTGCCCATAAATGCCTTCCACCATCCCATCACTAAGTCCTAACGCATCTTTAGGAAAAGATCCCTGCTTCAAAATCTTTCCCGCCATTTTCTGATAATCTTCTTGCGCCTTCTCCGTTTTTCCACTAATCGAATCAATTGCCTTGTTGACCTGTTGCTGTCCTTTCATAAGAAGTTCTCCTTTTAATTCTTCTTGAATGTTCGTATGTCTTATGTCGGCGGCGATATGATAGGAAGGGCTATTTAAATATTGCGGATAAAATAGTGCTTAACTCCTGCAATAATGAAGTTGCCATATTTATCTGCTGATTCACCGCGTCACTCGTCTGGTTCACGTTCGTCTGTAATGTCTTCGCATCATCACTGACCTGCGATCTTCTCGAACGCAACTCTTCCGTATAAGTAGAGTTGACACGGTTCAAATCGTCGCGCAACTTCCCATCATCCTCACTATTCGAACTATAGTTGTCCCCATTGTTAGCGACGAATTGGTGAAGTTGATTCATCGAGTCGGTATATGCCTTCTGCCATTGAGATAAAAATTGTAAACGACCAGATTGTGCCGCTGCAGTATCTTGCAATGCTTCTGTCATCTTCACTAATAAATTAAAAATACGATTGATGCTTAATGTTAAGTACATCTTATTATCTTTTACCGAAGACAAACTAATCGCATTATAAGTGAAGGTTAAATCCACTGGTTCGGGTAATTGATCTGCCATAAAATCCCCTGATTAACTTTTTATTTATCTATTATCATTTTATTATTAAAAATTAATAATGTATAACTTTTTATAATAAAGAATTTATTAAGATGGACGTATTCCTTGGCCCATCTTTTCTATAATTCGTGTAATCGTCGATAAAACTACCGACGCAGACTTGTAATATTCCTCAAACACAAACAAAAATTGGCGCACTTTCTCTTTTTGCGTATCATTCAACGACTGCGCCGCTGTAATCGCAAAGGTAAGGTTCTGCTGGATATTTCCCGCAATCGCCGCATTATTTCTGGAAGCCTGTGATCCTAAATATCCACTACCCAATGGGTTAACGAGAACTCCGCTATCATTTATCGGGTTGATCACAGTCCCGTCAGGAGTAATCCTTCCCGTTGTTCCACTCACCGACTGCGGCGCCGTCTGTGCAAGATCCTTCCCATTACTAATCGAATACCCATCCAACACCCACAGCTTAGCATCGACATAGGTCGGCCCATTCGCCCCTTGCAAAGGAGGCAAGTCATCCAACACTTTCTTCGCAGTCGCATACAAACTATTCGGATTCGCACGGTCAGCCGAACTCAATTGTCCCGACAATGAATGGACATTATTACTCAACTGCATACGTGCCACTTTCATATCACTAGAAAATTGAGAG
Organism: uncultured bacterium; assembly: GCA_964367715.1. Taxonomy (GTDB): domain Bacteria; phylum Chlamydiota; class Chlamydiia; order Chlamydiales; family Criblamydiaceae; genus CAYIYO01. The sequence goes on along the minus strand of CAYIYO010000005.1, from coordinate 30,473 downwards.
AAATTAGAATAAAGAAGTCTTCCTGTCCCATCCAACCCTTGAGCGCCCACGCTTCTGAAAATAAAGTCTGGAATAATTGGGGTTCCATAATATGCACTCGCAAGCCGATTATACTCTTTCATATAGTCTTCACGACTTCCATAAGAAGAGTCATAGTTGAAAGGAAATGCCGACAAACTTTTCACCGCAATGGCATTGTGCAACGTCTGAATCTTTTGCAACGTATTCAATGTGTTCGTGGACGTTGTAATGGCCTTATCTAAACTATTGAACCCCTGATACAACACTTCGTTCGCCGTTCGAATATAAGAAACTTCAATCAAGCTTTGTAATGTATGGCTATTAACCATACTTGCACCGACAGGCGATAACTGGTCAATATACGCCAAGTTACTTCCAAGAGAATTGGAGTAGTAAGTAGGAACAGCAACCGGACCGGGAGAAATCGGAAGAACATAAGGTCCATATGCAAATGGATTTGTAGGAGTATTTTGGGACATAAGGATCATCTCCACATTCGTAATTAACATTCATCTCTTGTTAACAAGAGGGAACAAAATAAACTAATTAGGAAAAATAATAGGAAAAGGTCAAAAATTTCGAATAGAATATATTCTTCCGTCTATCTTAATTATATAATATAAAATTTAATTATTCAATATAAAGGGAGTGACCGGAAATTATAAAGAAACTATGAAGATTAGATATTAAGTAATCGGTCGCGGATGCGACCAAAGTGTAGCCACAGGCGTGAGCCTGTGGTAAAGATAAACAACAAATTAAGCCGCGAATGCGGCGACAGATAAATTAAGGTGGTTTAGAAAATTTCTGTCGCCGCATTCGCGGCTCTGTAATCTATTTTTAACCTTACCACAGGCTCACGCCTATGGCTACATCCTTCGGTCGCATCCGCGACCTGAAAAATCCTCAAGTCTAGTCTGTGGAATGTAAAGTTTTTTTACCCGAACCGTGGTATGGCAGCATTATACCGAGGAGCAGCTGAAATGTTGAATCACGAGCGGTATACACAAGTGAAATCAAGAATCGGTTTTTAAGCGATGTGAAAGCTCCCACGATTGACCGATCGAAAGTCGTTTAATATTAATAATATGAACCGACTTTCGATCGGTGAATCCCGGGGCTTTGACATGCTCAAAAAGCCAATTTTTGAATTCACTTGTGTATATTAACGGTGGAAAAGGAACACGCATGACGCAGCCCGATTAAATCGGACTCCTGCAATAATTTTTTCCCCCATCCCTGCCCGCGGATGTTGTGGTGCATCCATAACATATCAATATGACAACATCCGTACAGCACATATCCCGAAAGGCCGCCATGAATTTTCCCCTCTTCATCTTTAATGAAAATGCCAAAAGAAATGACTGGAGTCATCTTCTTTTTCTGCTGCGCATTCGCGTTCAATCCTTTTGATAAAATATCTTCCGCATCAATCCTGGGGGGCGTTTGATAATCAAAATGAAATATTTTTGCTTTCATAAAATTACTTAAATATTTTTATGCTCTGCATCGTTTCAACGACATCAATAGAATAAGGCGCCAGCCTGCGCTCCAAAAATCGAATCCAATTGCGATCGCTCCACTCAACATTCGCTTCACAATAGGCTTCCGAATAAAAAGGATGTGCAATCTGTGTTTTGATCGCTTCTTGCAATAAACGAATCGACAATCCCTTAAACTGATAATCAGAATCAATATAAAGACTAGAGTAACGTACCGTTGTCGGAGCATTCGCATACGTATGCGTAATCATCCATCCAATCACCTGACCTTTATATCGCAATCCAACGCTATTAAGGGGCTGCTGAGACTCTTCATCACCAAAGGGAGATACACTATAATGAAAACGACATTGCCGCTCCTGATGCTTTAAAGTCGCACGCTCCTCCTCAGTCAATTCTTTCCAAGGGAAAAGAACACATCCCTCGGGTAAGGGATATTCTTTATCCAGCCACGGAGTCGTGAATGTAGGCGGATCAAAATCAACGCGCACCATAAATAGGCGGGGCGTGGACCACTCTCGTACTTTCAGGATAGAAGAAAAGAAAGAATTTTTTTTAAAAAAATGGATAAAAAAAACAGATCCGCACTTACGTACTTCTTCTTCAATATACGCAAGAAATTCGATGGCCAGAGCCGTCTCACCTTCTTCAACAACAAACGTATGCAATTCACCAACGGTATTGTTTGTATGGAGAGATACATGTGCCACACCAACGGGCACTCCATCGATTTCGACACCAAAAGATAAAGGAAGGGGATTAAGATGTGTGGAAAAAGGACGGTTTTCTAAATAACAGCGGAAAGGCTCCGCTGTCATTTTTTCATATGCTGCATAACGATCCACGTCAAGACTGCAAAAGTCTAAGCGGTGGATCGTTTTCATTGTTCTCACGCCGTTGCTTCGTTGCGACGCTTGATTGTCGGAACACGTGTTCCAAGAACGTTTTCCTTTTCGATAACGATCTCTTCGATCGTGTCATCAGAAGGAACCTCAAACATCAAGTCGCGCATTAATCCTTCAATGATCATGCGCAGCGCACGGGCACCGGTGCCTGCATCTTTTGCTTTTTTTGCTATTGCTTCCAATGCATCTTCTGTGAACGTTAATTTAACGCCTTCCATGTCAAAAAGTGCCTGGTACTGCTTTGTCACCGCATTTTTTGGCTTGGATAACACTTCCACAAGATCATGAATGGTGAGTTCATTGCAATTTGCAATACTATTGAAACGTCCAATGAATTCAGGAATCATACCAAACTGAACAAAATCTTCCGGCTCAACTTTTGCCAATAACGCATTTTTTTCGTGAGAAATTGTATCATCACGATCGTTCGAACCAAATCCAATTGTGGTCTTTCCAAGGCGTTTTGCAATGATTGCTTCCAGCCCAACAAATGCACCACCGACGATAAACAAAATATTTTCGGTGTTGATTTTGATGTACTCCTGATTAGGATGCTTGCGTCCACCTTTTGGTGGAACGTTCGCGACAGTGCCTTCAACAATTTTTAAAAGCGCCTGTTGAACGCCTTCTCCAGAAACATCACGCGTGATTGAAACATTGGATGTCGTGCGGTGTGTTTTATCAATCTCATCGATGTAGATAATCCCTCTTTCCGCTTTTGCAACATCATATTCTGCTGATTGCAACAATCTTAAAATAATGTTTTCTACGTCTTCGCCGACATATCCCGCTTCCGTTAGCGTCGTCGCATCCGCAATCGCAAAAGGAACTTCAAGAATATTGGCTAATGTTTTGGCAATTAATGTCTTGCCGGATCCTGTCGGTCCGAACAACATGACATTCGACTTGCTGATCTCCACTTCGCCTTCTTTGCGATCCATATTAATGATGCGGCGGTAGTGATTATACACTCCGACTGCAATCGTTTTTTTTGCCGACTCTTGACCGATGATATAATCATCCAAGCGATCTTTGATTTCTTTCGGCTTCAATAGCTTAATGTCAAAAGAACCACTGCTTGTCTTAACGGGTGCCGTCTGTGCTTTTTTATCTAATATGCTTGAACAGAGGTGAATACATTTGTCGCAGATGAAGACGTTAGGTCCAGAAATTAATTTCTCGACAGCATCTTCAGGTCTTCCGCAAAAGGAACAGATGATGGCATCTTTTGGCGGCGTTTTTTTACTCATAAGGGCTCCATATAATTAATAAATGCGACGGCAGTTGGCTACGCGTGTACCTTGTTCATTGGCATCACCACTTCGTCGATCAGTCCATATTCTTTTGCTTCTTCTGGACTCATGAAAAAGTCGCGTTCAGAATCCAGCCCAATTTTTTCAATCGACTGTCCTGTGCGCTCCGCTAAAATTTCGTTGAGACGGCGCTTGATATAAAGAATCTCTTTTGCTTGGATACGGATATCTTCTGCTCTTCCACCGACCCCACCTGACGGTTGGTGGATCATGATACGAGCGTTAGGCAACGCAAAACGGCGTCCTTTTGTTCCAGCAGCAAGGAGGAACGCTCCCATCGAAGATGCTTGTCCAATGCAATAGGTGTTGATGTTGCAATTCATCCACTGGAGAGTGTCATAGATCGCGAGTCCTGCAGTGACATAGCCGCCCACAGAGTTGATGTAGATGTTCACATCTTTTTTAGGATCTTCCATGCGAAGAAACAAAAGCTGTGCCACGACGACGTTCGCCACATGGTCGGTGATGTCTGTTCCAATAAAAACAATTCTGTCTTTTAGTAGTCGAGAGAAGATGTCCATTGATCGTTCGCCACGACCTGTATCTTCGATGACGTAAGGGGTTAAAGAAGCGTGAGGTCTGTATTGTTCCTGGGGCATAGGTCGTTCCTTCGTTGTTTATGATCACCGTAGTGCATTTTATACACAAGTGAATTCAAAAATTGGCTTTTTGAGCATCTCAAAGCCCCGGGATTCACCGATCGAAAGTCGGTTCATATTATTAATATTAAACGACTTTCGATCGGTCAATCGCGGGAGCTTTCACATCGCTCAAAAACCGATTCTTGATTTCACTTGTGTATACCCTTTATATTCGGTAAGAGGCACTACGGTCAAGAGTTTTTACGCGCGTGATGCACCTTCTAATTTTTCAAGAAAGAAATCCGCTGTCTTCATTGCGAGAAGATGGCTCGATGCTTCAGCAAACATCTCTTCCATCGTTTTTTCATTTTGTTGCTCACCATTAGATTTTAGGTAGTGGCGTTGCATGACTTCTCCTAAAATTTCTTTTTGAGGAACGACAAGTTTTTCTTTTTCTGCGATTTGATGTGTGATGAATTGCCACTGGTAATATTTTTTCACATCTTCATTCACATTTTTTTCGATCTCTTCAACCGCTTCGCCTGTCAGCTTATCTTCGCCCCTGGCTTCCGCTAATTTTTCAAGACGGTGGCTCACCATTTGGAATGCCGTTTTTGTGACTAAAGAATCAGGGACTTCAAACGGATTTCTTTCGATTAGCGCATCGATTAAGTTTTGACGGCGCTTATCGATCGCTTGCTTAACGTGTGCTTTTTCTAAGTCTTTGCCGATTCTTTCTTTCATTGCCGTTAACGATTCCGCTCCCGCTTTCTTTGCAAGTTCATCGTTGATTTCAGGCAATGTGCTTAAATGGATGCTATTCGCTGTCAATCGTAGGTTTGTCGGCTTAAATTCAGGTGTTTCTTTTCCTGCTTCTTGTGCGCTCTGTCCTTCTTTGACTTCGCCCTTCTTCATTCCAATGAGCAAATCATGTAACCATTGTCCAATTTTTCCTTTTACCACTTCAACGCGTGTATCTTTAAGATCGAGCTCTGCAGGGTTGTCTAAAGAAAGGATATCGAGGTCGACGAAGTCGCCTTCTTGCACTGCACGGTCGGTGATTTCGCTCCACTCTGCAAATTGGTAGCGGATGTCTTCGATGATTTGATTGATTTTTTCTTCTTTCACAGGTTCAGCTTCAACAGCAGGAATACTGATTCCTTCGAAGCTAACTTCAGGAACTTTTGGCATCGCTTCGAATTCGATCGTCACAGTGCTATCTTCTGTTTTAGAAATGCTGTTGATCTTTGCACTTTTCACGCTGTCCTTGCGGAAAGGATAAAGATCAGTCAATTTCATTGCTTCGTGAAAAGAAGTTTCTAATGTCTCTTCTTTCCATGCACGTTCAACAGCATCACGGTATTTACTGACAATAAAATCATCCGGCGCCTTTCCTTTGCGGAATCCAGGAAGAACAACTTCTTTGTTAATCGTTTTGATCGCTTTGCGATACAACTCGTTAGTTTTTTTAGGAGTGATGGTGATATTAAATGTTGTTTTGCATCCCGGCTCGCGTGTGACCTGCACAGCATAGTTTTCGTTACGGAATTCTTCTGGTGTTGAAGTAGACAAGGATAACCTCATAATTTATGTTTTAATAGATGGTGGATTTGTACTGGGCACTATTATGGCAAAAGAAACGTTAATGTACAAGAAGGTTGAGAGAAAAAAAGCGGGCGATGAGGTTCGAACTCACGACCCTCACGTTGGCAACGTGATGCTCTACCGCTGAGCTACGCCCGCAAAAGAAAGAAGAATAAAGATAGCGGATGATGAGGTTCGAACTCACGACCCTCACGTTGGCAACGTGATGCTCTACCACTGAGCTACATCCGCAAATAAAACTGGTCCAGAATAGCGGGTGATGAGGCTCGAACTCACGACTTTCAGCTTGGGAAGCTGACGCTCTACCGCTGAGCTACACCCGCGTGCTTCTTGCACGCAATTATTCGTCCTTCAAAGGGAATCAATATACGGGCTTCCCTAAATTTCATGCAATAGAAAACCGCATTAAAAGATAAATTGGGATCCCAGGCAGCAGATGAGGCATACGGAGAGTTGCAGAGAAAAAAGAGAAAAAAAATTTTACCACAGAGCCCACAGAGAATAGAGAGATAAACGATGAATTTATTCGGTAATCAAATGTCACAATGCCAGGCCTGACCCCAATGGGAAAAAATTAAATTTTTCTCTCTGTGTTCTGTGTGGGCTCTGTGGTAAATTTCTTTTTTCTATGCGCCCCTGCGTTGACGGGGTCTTTGCCGCCTTTAGACCACGGGCCGCAGCGGATCACACGCTTTAATCCTAAAAAAATTCCTTTGCATGAGCCGTGTAATTCGATGGCTTCGCGCATGAAGTCGGAACAAGAAGGGGAAAAGCGGCAGCACCCGCCTACATAAGGACTAATCGCTAATTTGTAGGCGCGCAAAAGGAAAAAGAGAACTTTTTTCATATGATTTTAAAGACATCATGCATCAAAAGGAGCACAACTTCAATGATGATCAACCAGATAATGGCCCACTCCAGGCGGCTTGAATGCTGGTGATTTAATTCATTTCCTAACATTTCAAAGAGATCGCGGATCACATCCAGCTGCTGATTAAGTGCGGTAGTGCGGGAATCAATCTCTAATTCGTTTGCTGTGATGGTGTAGATCGGTTCGTATTCCGGATATTCCCAGAAAAATTCAGGTGTGTCCAGCACGTCGACGTGCAAATTGATCGAGCTACGTTCAATAAAAAGTTCGCCAATTTTACGGCGGATTTCGCGGCGGGAAAGAGGGATATTCCCTTGTTTCGCCAAGTTTTCCGGTAATTTTTTTGTGCTTTCGAAGGTGTGGCGCATGCGTGTTTCGAACGCGTTGAGCTTGATTGACTGCGCTAAGCCATGCGAGAATGCTTGTTTAGTAATCGTGTCGTTGTAGGGGAGAATAATGAAATCGTCGCGCATCGAAGGGGTTTCGCCAAAGGTGTAGCTGTACTCTTCGATTTCTGTTTCTGCGAGAGGGGTGTCTTCAAATTCTTTGATCTCTTTAAGGAAGCGCAGCGCTATTTCTCGAGGGATGTCCCATGTGACAACAGCACCGTAAGGGAAAAGAAAAAGATCTCCAACGCTACCCTCTCCGTCTTCTAAAGGAAGTTCTACATGGAGAACGCCACGATGAAGCGAGGCTTTACATTCGCCGTGCATCGAGTTAAAGAGGGGCTTTACATTATAAGAAGAAGTTGTACAAAAAGCAAAACAATCCATGATCCTGTCTTAAGTGGCATTGCACTTATATGAATTTGCGAAAGGGGGGACTTGAACCCCCATGAGGTTTCCCTCGTTACCACCTCAAGGTAGTGCGTCTGCCAATTTCGCCACTTTCGCTTAGTCGGAATGATTCGGAAGCTCAGATCTTAACAAAAGTGATGATAATACAGCAACAATAAATTTACGTTATTCGTTATTGGTGTATCCGATCCTTGAATAAGTTGTCTAGTCTTTCTTTGAATTCTGGCGAAAGTTCCACCTCGGACATGCTTTCAAATCGACGGCTAATCAACAATAACTCCATCATCAAAGCCTCTTCTTCATTAAACACTTGCGCATGTGCAGGCGCATCGCGTCGACAAAAACATTCCCCTTGAAAAAGGTAAAGAGGAACTGGTTTTTCTTCACACAATGAACAACGATTTTCAAACTGCAATAATCCTTCATGACGCAACAATTTCAACTTAAAACTTTCCAAAAGAACACAAGGATCCGACACTTTCGGAAGCTCTTGCAAATAAGCATGCAACAGATCAAACAGCAGGGGAGAAGCTTTGCCAGGTAGTTGCGAAACGGAAACCGCCTGCAACATGCTACACGCCGACTCCAACAAAGGCAACGAATGGCGCAGCTTAAGATGCGTGGCCAGCGGCGTCACCTCACGGCAACGCAAAAGATTTCCACGCGTTTCACTATACACAAACTCTGCATAGGTCAGAGGCGCCGTCAAAGGCTTACCTTTTGAAGAACGGTTTGCCCCATTCACGATAAGGCTCACAATTCCCTCATCACGCGAAAAAACGTTTAGAATACGATCATATTCTTTAAAATCAATCGCACTTAAAATAATTCCTTTTAATCGTAACACAGGAGCAGTAGGCAAAAGTAATTTCCTTGATCAGTCAATCACCTATCATAATCGAATAGTGGTTAAAGTTCTACTTTGCTATGTTAAAAAGGTCCTATACCAAGGAGAAAGTTGATGTTAAAAAAAATAATTTGCGCCGCCACACTTTTTGTTACCCCCCTAATCGGAGAGACGATTGGCACGGTGAACTATACAATTCCTGAAAGCGCCAAAGAATGGAAAGTTGCCAACGAGATGAAAAATCCGGAAAGCACAACAATTGTTTATCTTCCTTCAGACAATTCTCAAAACGAAAAAAAACAAGTGTTTACTGTTCATTCTAACACCTTCGCAAGCGATACAACCGACAATAAGGCGATCGCTGAAGGATTGATTAAAACACTAGAGCTCTACTATCCAGGAAAAAAAGTGCAGGGAACTATCGTTGAAAAAGAGGCGAATTCTATTCTTTTTGAATGGGCGGTGGAAGAAGAAGGAAAAGAGATCCTTCACGGATGGTACCGTATGTTCGGATCCAACAATGGCACGGTTCTTTTGGGTTACCAAACAGGAGACATCCCGGGCTTAGAAAAAGAACGTGCGAATTGGCTTCCTGCTCTTAAAGGCGCCACAGACACAAAGAAATAACTTTACGTGATCTTCATTTTACAAAAATGAGAGGCTTAGGGTAGTATCATACCGAGGAGCAGCTGAAATTTTGATTTAGACCAATCTGAATTTCAGCTGCTCCTGGGTATACCCTTCTGTCTATGCACCGATAGCTCAATCGGATAGAGTACCCGGCTTCGAACCGGGTGGTTAGAGGTTCGACCCCTCTTCGGTGCATCCTTTTTTACCATTCAAAACTCATTGAATACCAATAAGATAAGTTTGGTTTTCCCCCCAGACATTCTTTTTCAAATCTACTTGTAACTTCCCACCTGTTCGAGGTACAATAAAGTTGGAAGTCGAGTATTCTAATAGAGGAAAAAATATGAGCCGTAAGTCTAAAGCAGCAGAATTTGTAGAAGAAAGTTATACGATCTCAGTGACTGGTCGTAACATTCTCATTACCAGTGCAATGAAGGATTATGCGCTGGAGAAACTCTCGAAAATTGAACGCTTTTCCGATCGTATCATCGACATCATGATTACCATGGACATCCAAAAAATTGACCATCGCGTCGACATCGTCATGAAAGTCGATCACATGGTCATCAAAAGCGAAGCCTCAACAGAAGATATGTATGTCTCGATTGATCGAGCCATCGACAAACTTCAACGCCAACTCATTAAATACCGCCAGCGCATTCAAGAACACACAGCAAAAAAACTCGCGATTGTTGACATGAAAGTGAACGTCCTTCGCACTCAAGATATCGACGAAGTTAACGACGAAATTGAATCAGAAACACGTCGCCAACTCATCGATAGCTACACTCCTCACAACATTGTTTCGCAAGAAGTGCACCCTTTAAAATTATTGACCTGTGAAGAAGCCATTATGAAGATGGACCTCACTGGCGATGCTTTCCTCATCTTCCGCTGTGAAGAAGACCGCAAAATGAAGGTGATGTACCGTCGACGCGATGGCGATTATGGTGTGATCGAAGTTGAAGCGTGAGTCTCTCTTTTGCCAAATCAGAAAACAATGGGTCGCTTCTCTTCCAGAGGAACGCGTTCGCCAACGTCTTCTCCATCATATGATCAATGAATTGGGGTATCCTCGTGGCGGCATCGCCATCGAGATGCCCCTTGTCCAACTCCCTCACCTTCAAGGGAAGGATCTCATCATCCCCGATCGCCGTGCCGATATCATCTTTTTTGTTCCCACAGAGACAAAAGAGGCAATGCGTCCTTTATTGATGATCGAATGCAAAGCCGTCCCCTTAACAGAAAAAGTGCTGCAACAAGTCTCAGGATATAATCACTACGTCGGCGCACGCTTTATCGCTGTCGCCAATGCCGATGAAATCCGAATGGGATGGAGACACAAAGAAAACGGCGACTACCAATTCCTCCCTTTTATCCCTCTATACGAAGAATTATTAGCGCATGTTATACACAAGTGAATTCAAAAAGCCAATTTTTGAATTCACTTGTGTATATATAACCCAAGTTGCGTATAACTAAAATCCGTGGTCGCCGCCAATAGAGCCGGAAGCATTTTCACTGAAATAAAACAAAGAAAGGTAGGGGTTGTTCGTTTGGATTGTGATCCACCCGATCTGTCCGTTAAGAAATTCTTTTAACTCTAGATCCTCTTCAGGAAAAATTACTAAAAATCCATGGGGAGAAATTGTGCAGTGTCTCACAATCACACTCTCATCACTTTCGCGATAAAAGGTGAGCTCACATGTCGAAGACACCGTGCTTTTTTCTTTTGGTGTGGAATCAAGGATCCACGCACTGCTTCCCAATCGATCTGTTAAAAGAGGAAGCCAGCGAAACGATTTTGGTTTTTTTTCCAATTGCGGATTGTAAGGAATGAGGTTTGTGCAAATATTGCAGGGGAGAGCGTGGCTAGTTTTTCCAATGTCTAGAGCAACTTTGATGCGTGCGGGAATTGGCGACCCGTCTTTGCTTTTTACTAGGAGTCGCATCGCTAACCGGTCGTTGTGAGAGATGTTCAACTCTTTGCAGACGGTATTAAGAGATAGAACAACATACTCCCCATTCGCTTGTTGGAAGTTCACTACTTCTTCTTTGCGTCCCAACAATGTGCCTTCGGCATTCAAAATTTCGACCGTAAACGTAAGCGCACTAGGAGAAAGGATAGGATAAAAAGTCAGCGTGGTAAAATAATCGTTATCGATTCGTAACGGCAGCATTAATGTGGCCGGATAGTACCCTTCTTCGGTATTTGCCCAATAGTCAGAAGCATCAGTGGCTTGGCTACAGTCGTAATAACTGTGCGTAATCGAGAGGGCGGACAACTGATTTTGAATGTTCCCAACGAGTAGTCGAGGAAACACATCTGGCAATAAGTATTTTATTTTTACCGTGCCGACGCGTCCCCCAAAAAACTCTTCTAACGCATAGTGTCGCGCAGGATAAAAATAGTGTGTCTGGTAAGGAGCCAGCTGCTCAATCAACAAAGTCTCACTCATTCGTTCATTTTCGCTGTTAATGAACTCCATCTCCATCAAAAAATTAACAACGGCGTGTGGACCATTCACAAAGCTAATAAAGGGCTCTTTATATTTATCCGCATACAAGTTGAATCCCGACTCCGGCACGAGTGTTTTACTGTTTGCCTCTCGATCCTCTGCATCATTGTAAACACGCTGCGCCGTATGGACGACAGTGCTAAAGGTCTCTCCATAATAATTAATTGCTGCGGCAGGGAAAGGATAAACTAAATGTTTGGTCGAAAAAAATTCCAACTCAATGCTTCCAATAAAAGGTGCTTCAACAGAAAGCCCCGCAGCACGCATCAAATCAGATAATTCAACCCGAAAAGACAGAGGAGAATGGATGGTGTGAACGTGACGAATCAGCACATTTCCGGGCTCCGCACGCAATGTGGCGACACAAGTCACTTCTTTTATGTGGCGTTTAAGGATCCAATACCCGAAATAAATCAAGCGGGTAGAAATTTTTCCAGGGACCTGCATCACCGGAAAAAGGGCGGAAGAGCGGAAAGTGGGTTTAGTTAAGATGTCTCCATCTGTTCCACTATGTAATACATTTTCTAAATGTTCATAATAACTTCTCATTCCCTCATATTATGAAGAATGTTAAAAATCATCAACAATAAAATTTTATTTACTAATTTATGTTAATATATTAACTAATTTAATTAAATAATCTTATTACTCTAAGTAATTGCATAATTAAAATTTAAATGATATATGTATGAAGTATACAGAAGAGGTGAATGATGCCAGAAGAAAATCCATTCGATCAAACAATGCGCGAAATGAAAAAAGTGTTAAAACAAATCGAAGAAAATTCCGATAAAGTTTTTGATATGCCCCTCAATGATGCGTTATCAAAAAAAATTGATGCATGGGAAAAATCTGTCAACACTCTCATTACAGAGATGAAGGAAACAGTAAAAAATACGGGGATCCCCCCCCAATTGATTAAAGAAATAAAAGAAGAAATTCCAGAAGGCCTCACACCCGATGAACGTGAAACCTTGAGACGTGTCAAACAATTTAAGGAAGAAGTAAAAGCCCTTCAAGGAAAACTTAAAACAGCTGAAGAAGAAAGTGCTCCCGAAGAGCCAACAACAGAATCCAAAACATCTCCTCGAAAAGGAAAACGTAAAAATAAATTTAAGAAAATGGGCGGAGATGATTGGAAGCCTATCTAGGAGCCGAAATGGAAAATAGTGAAGTTTTCAAAAAAAATATCGATCGATGGGCGGTCACTTTTCCAAAAGATGCAGAGAAATTGGAGCAGCTCACCTGTGCACGCCTCTCCTTTTGCACGGCGTCGAATGGGATGCAAAACTTAAAATGTGAAGCCGATGGAAAAATCACATATCTCCATTCCCAACAAGATCCCGTCGATGAACTCTTCAAATGGCTCTCCACACTAAATCTTATTGGCGTCCAAACAGTGATTTTTTACGGCGTCGGCTTAGGCTATGCATATGAAATCTTGCATTCATGGCTAAAAGCCGATCCACAACGCTCCTTGGTCTTTATCGAGGATGATCCGGAAGTGCTTCATCGTCTATTCGAATGCGAACGAGGAACTCTTCTGCTTCAAGATTCACAGGTATGGATCTTTCTCATCGAAAACTTACGGGAAGGATCAGAAAAGTTTCAAATGCTTGCCCGTCGCTTCGGTCAAGGAAAATACCAATTAACAGGGCTCTGCAGCTACCTCGAGCATAAAATTCAAACAATGGTCCAGCTTAACGACATTGTCGAATACTTAATGAACATGCAGTACATCGTCAACACGGAGATGACACAGTTTGCAGGCGGATTTTACAATAATTTTTATTATAACGTCTTTGACCTCCCCCACGACTATTTAGCGGGTCCTCTGGAAGGAAAATTTAAAGGCGTTCCCGCAATTATTTGTGGCGCAGGCCCCTCACTCAAAAAAAACATAGAACTCCTCGCTACTCTAAAAGATAAAGCCCTTATCTTCGGGGGCGGAACAGCGATGAATGCATTAAATAATGCAGGCATTCATCCGCACTTTGGTGTAGGGATCGATCCCAATAGCGATCAAATTTTGCGTCTCATCACCAATACTGCCTACGACATTCCCTACTTCTATCATCGCCGCCTCAACGCCTTTGCCCTTCAAGCCGTTCACGGAGATCATCTCTACGTCAGTAGCGGGCTTTCTTATCCATTATCCGATTGGTTAGATCGCCATCTTGGGCTCTCTCCAAAAAATCTTGATGAAGGGTATAATGTCGTCAACTTCAGTCTAGCCATCGCACACGCACTCGGATGCAATCCGATCATTACTGTCGGGGTCGATCTTGCCTATAGCGAAGATGCCTCCTATTCGACATTATCCGATCCTCATCCGATCTACGCCAACAAACAGGCCTATCGCACAAAAGGAACAGATGAAGAATTGATTCCACGTGTCGACATCCACGGAAAACCAGTATTGACGTTATGGAAATGGCTGATTGAATCCGCATGGTATGCCAATTACCTCTTAGAGCATCCGGAGATGACGATGATTAATGCGACGGAAGGAGGACTAGGCTTTCCGGGCGTTCCCAACATGACCCTTAAAGATGCCGTAGAAAAATACATGGCCACTTCTTTAGACCTCGACGTGGCAATTCACGGGGAAATACAAAAGGCAAAAGTTCCCGAAAATATCACCAACACCCAAATTGAAAATCTTCTCGAAGAAATAAGCAGTAGTCTAACGCGATGCGAAGCCCTATGCGAAGAAATAAAAAAAGAATATCAAAAGCAACTCTCCTCAACAGAAAATCCATTGCTCGCGTCTCTCATCGAAAAATTAAAAGCGGAAGTCGCTTATCGAGACATTTTAAGACAATTCGATGACCACTGCGTCAACATGTTCCTAAAAGAAATGGATAAACTCGAACTGCGCGCCTATGAAGAAGACGACACAGTAAAAATTCGCACAGCAGAAATCCATATCGAACGCTATAATCTTCTAAAAAATGGCGCCACCATCAACAAAAAATTGCTCACGACAGCAAAAGAAAATTACTGCGCCTATATAAAAAAAGAAATTCCTCCGGTCCAAACAAAAACTTCCCCGAAACAAGAGGGATTCCCGCACACGACTTACTCTTTTGAGCATAATATTCTCACCATTGTTGATCCCGCGCTAAATATTAATCTCTACGATGACTCTGGAACAGTTTCAGCCACCATTTTTTATGCGAATGGAAAGAAAAAAATTGAAAAATTTCTCCACAACTCGACCCTACATGGTCCCGTCCGCTTCTTTTCAGAAACTGGATCCCTCCTCGCAGAAGAATGGTACAATAAAGGGGTTCGCCTAGGACGCTCAGTCTCCTATTTTGAAGACGGTACTCTTTGCTCCATAAAATATTATCGCGACCACTATCTTCAAGGAGAATACAGGGTCTTTTATCGTAACGGAAACATCAAAACACGGATCGATTACGCGCATGGAAAATACCATGGAAAAGTCCATCTCTACTATCCCAATGGCCAACTAAAACGGATCATTGATTTTAAAGAAGGAATCATCGACGGCGAAGAAAAAGTATGGAATATAGACGGAAAAATTATCATCGATGCCAATTACAAAAATGGCCGTGCCGTTGGTCTTACGCGGTATTGGGATCCCACAACGGAGCGTCTACTAAAAGAAGTCACGTTCGATGAAGAGGGCGAAATCACGCACGTTAACGCGTGGGATTATGAAGGAACTCCTCTCGATCTTACCCAAAATAGCAGTAAAGATTATTTTGATACGATGGTCAACGAAGCAAATAAACTCACCAGCGCCATCGATCAAATTTATCAGCAATTAGAACAACTTCTTCCCGTCCTCTTCACAGAAATAAATAAAAACTCTAAAGGGAAAGAAGAAGACTTCTCTTCCGCTCTAGAAGACATCAAACAACAAATCGGTGGATTAAGAAAAATTGGTAAAACACTATCCATCGAATCGGGGATGGATCGCAACTCCACAGAAGAACCAATATGGAAATCGCCTTCGATGCAAGCAATGATGCAAGAACGGCTAAACATTGCAGGTCCCATCATTGAGCAGGGGATCCTTAGCATTCAAACCGCCCTCTGCAAAACACTGATCGCTCTCGAAGAAAGGAACAAACAGAGCAACAATGAGTAATTCTCTCCTTCTCGAGAAAAATTTGGACCGCTACGCGTTATATGATCCTCTCATCGCACAACGCATTAAAGACGTTTCTCTCAAAGGCTATCATTTTTGCCACACACATCGGGGAGAATTAAATCTCTCCTTGCAAGAAGCCTCCGGAAATCTCCTCTACTACCATTCCCTCAACGGTGCTGCGGAAGAGGCCTCCCAAGTGTTCAATAAAATGGAAATCAAAGAAAATAAGGTTCTCTTTATCTATGGTGTAGGCCTAGGATACTACTACGATGCGATAAAAAAATGGCTTCATCAGGATAATAGTCGCTTTCTAATCTTTATCGAAGACGATCTTGCAGTCCTCCATCGTCTCTTTGAAACAGAAAATGGCGTACGTCTTTTAAACGATCCCCAAGTCATCATCCAATATTTTTCCCGCACGCAAGAAAAATTTTCAGACTCTTTTCAAAATGCTCTCTACCGGGTCATCCGCGGATTCGCCCGAAGCTTTTGCTTCCTCTCTTCCCTCACTCTCTACGCCGCTACAAGAGAAAAAATATGTCAGGAAATCCGAAATCAATTATTTTTTGGAATCACTCTCCAATCGATGCAATATGGTGAACTTACAACCTACATGCATTTGCTTTTTTACAACTTCTACGCCAACATCACCCAACTATACCGCTCCGCCCTCACACCCCTGACAATCGGAAAATTTTCACAATTGCCAATTCTTGTCGTCGGCGCAGGCCCCTCGCTTTCCGAAGACATCGAACGCATCCGTCTCCTCCAAGATAAGGTCATTATCCTCGCCTCGGGATCCGCAATGAATGTGTTGAATCGGAATGGAATTTTCCCACATCTAGGCGCTGCCATCGATCCCACAACCTCTCAATTTAGTCGGCTACGCACAAATTTTGCCTTCGAAATTCCCTATTTTTATCGTCCCCGTGTCAACCACGACGCTCTCATGGCCCTACACGGTCCTCTTCTTTACACCAATGGATTTGGTAATTTCAAACTTTCCAAATGGATGGAAGAAAAGCTAGGAATTGCAACGGAATCGACCTTCGACACCGGTATCAGCACAACAAATTTTTCTCTTGGCCTAGCAGCAAATTTGGGATGCAACCCGATCTTTTTTGTTGGAGTCGACCTCTCCTACACTAATAACGACCGGTATCCAAACGGAGTCAACGCACATCCTTCCGAGCACCCCGCAGAACACGAGGCCCTAAATGCCCGCGAAAGGCAGATTTTGGTAGGAAAAGGAATCGATGGGCAACCTGTCAATACGAAGATGGATTGGATGCTGGAATCCCAATTGATTTCCGATCTTGTTCCTCTTTATCCTCAAACGACATTTATCAACTGCACGCATCGTGGGCTTACGATTAAAGGAATTAAAAAAATTTCTTTGAAAGAAGCGGAAGAGAGTTACTTCAATGAAATAATCGAAGCCGAGGACTTTGTCCACGCAACGATACAAAACGCTTGCACACCATGGGTAACAACAGAAAAAATAATGGTCGTTTTTCAGGAGTGGATGGCAACCTTAACACGCTGTGTCGACATCCTTAAAAAATTGAAAGAAGAAAATTATCGTCTCTTACAACACTGTCAGTCCGGACATATGCTCCCTGAACAGCGTCCTTACTCAGGCATGCAGGCACTACTAGAAACGGAACTCGCAGAGGAAGAAGGCTACCAGTACCTCCTTCAAGACTTTAACTATGTCATCGACACGATCGCCATTTCAAAACAACACCAACTCAAATGCCACCCCGAACTTTTTAATACCTCCTCCCTTCCTATACAGAAGCTAGAAATTGACTACAACTACTACAGCTACTTCGAAGCAATTGCAAACGATCAGTTAATCATCCTTAAACACGTGTTAATGAATTTTGAAAACGAACAAGCCGTGATGCAATCGTCTTCAATATCTCCCCCTTTTTCTTCTAAAGATTCCTTCTATTACACCCAAGATGGCGTTTTAAAAATTATCGATGAAGAAATGAAAATTAATATTGAAGACACTTTTGTCGATAAAAAAATTCCCCCTTCAAAATACTTAAACAACGCGTCCACATCGGCTCCCTACACGGAAATATTCTTGACCACTAACGAGCAAAAAGAAGGACAATGTCTTTGGCTCTATCCGAACGGTTCTATCTTTTCCGAACGCTACTTCCGTAAAAATACTCTTCACGGTCCTTTACGATTTTTCACTCAAGAAGGCACGCTTCTCTCCGAATCGTTTTTTGTGAATGGCAAAAAAGAAGGGAAAAGTCGATGGAATGACAATAAAGGAAATCGCGTCGCTCTTCATCGCTACCGCCACGGTCAGCGTGATGGAATCCAAGAATATTTTTATGAAAATGGAAATCACAAATCCCTTCTCCCATTTCAAGATGGAAAGCTTCACGGAAAAGTGCTACTCTTCCACTACAATGGACAAAAAAAGCGAGAGCTGAATTTCATCGAGGGAGTTCTCAACGGAACCGAATGTGGATGGAACTTGTCGGGACAAAAAATTTTCGAAGCCCACTACAAGGACGGTCAACCGTTTGGCGAATCAAAAAGTTGGGATGCGAATGGTAAGGTGGTCATATCCAATCAGTATCCTTAAAAAAAATAAAGGGGATCAGGTAAACATGCGATCAATACAAAATGAAGCCCTTTTCCATGAAAACATTGCCCGTTGGTCACGCATCAACCCTAAAAAAGCACTTCTCCTTCCTTATCTCGACGATAGCACCTGGTCATTCTGTGAAACGACAAAAGGAGAGCCGAATCTAAAAAGAGAAGGAACAGAAAAATTTGTCCACGCACAAACCGGTGCTCTTGAAGAAGCAACGCAATTATTTCATCAGCTTGAACTGCGTATCGCCGACGTTATCTATGTCTACGGCGTTGGTCTCGGATACTTTTACGATGCAGCAAAAACCTGGTTACACGAAAAGCCGTCGCGCGCCCTCATCTTCTTAGAAGACGATCTCTCACTCTTACATCGTCTGTTTCAAACAGAAAGAGGAACAATAATTCTAAATGATCCACAAGTCCATCTAGTCGCATTTGATGATCTTGAAGATAACGAAAAAATATTTGACGAATTTTATTGGAATTTTGTCCTCACACAAATGGAATTTGCCATCCTCCCTTCTTATGAAGCAACAAAGCCAAGTTTCTGTGAAGAACTAAAACACAAAGTTGTCTACGACGCCGCAATAAAAAATGCCTTAGTCGAAGAATACCTAAAATATGGCGCTGGCTTCTTCCGCAATTTTTACCAAAATATGCTCATGCTCCCCGACTCCTGGGAAGGATCCACTCTTTTTAATAAATTTGAAGGAATACCCGCTATCATCTGTGGCGCAGGTCCCTCTTTAGGAAAAAATATCGACCAACTGCACCACTACCGCGACAATGCTCTAATCTTCGGTGGAGGATCCTCTCTCAACGCTCTTAGCTCGCATAGCATCCTCCCTCACTTCGGCATCGGCATCGATCCCAATCCGACCCAACAGTACCGTCTAAGCTCGAACAAAGCCTATGAAGTGCCTCTCTTCTACCGTAATCGTATGTATAGCGACGCCTTTCGTCTCATTCACGGACCTCGTCTCTACATCCCCGGCGCCGGCGGATACGACATCGCAGACTGGTTCGACGAAGAACTCGACGTCAAAGAGGTCGAATGGCTGGATGAAGGACATAATGTCGTCAACTTTGGTCTTGAACTCGCCTACCACATGGGATGCAACCCGATCATTCTCGTAGGTGTCGATCTGGCCTACACAAACTTACAATCGTACGCTCCAGGCGTTGTCGACGATGTCTCAGTAGAAATTGATAAAATTATCTCGACCGACGATTTCGACACATCCGCACTAAAGCGTCTCGACGTCTACGGAGAACCAATCTACACGTTGTGGAAATGGATTGCAGAAGCCAATTGGATCGGCGACTACGCAAAAGAACGCCCAGAGCTTATGGTTATCAATAGCACGGAAGGGGGGATTGGCATGCCCAACATCGTCAATATGTCTCTTAAAGAAGCAGCAGAAAAATACTTTACGCAAGAGTACGATCTCAACACGCGCGTGCAAGGAGAAATCCTCAATTCAGCCTTCCCACACATCACCAATGAAAAAGTACTAGAAAAATCAAAAACTCTTCTTAAAAGCATGCAGCATTCGATCGAACACATCGAAGTGCTTCTAGAAGACACAGACGCATTAAAGGAAAAAATTCAAACACAACAAGCACTTCCCGCCATCCTACAATCGGGTCTCGCCGCACTAGCAGAATCCGACCTTTCCGAAGAAATCGCCTATAAATACTTATTAGATATCTTTAACCACGTTTACAGTCGCATCCTCAATAAAGAAATCCATCAACTTAAAATGAATGAAAATGAACCAGAATGGAAAAAAATGCGCGCTCGCTGCGACATTAACCATAAACGTCTCGAATTTTTACGCAATGTCGCCCTGGTCAACTGCCAATTCCTCGAAACGGCAATCAACGAACGCGAAGCTCTCATCAAGGAATAATCATGGAAAAAGCTCCCCTTCTTCTCCCACAAAATCCTATCCACAATCAGAAGGTCAGTCACTGTGTTGTGGTAATAAAAAATTTTAAAAATAAAGAGAAAGAAATTCACTTGGAAGCATCCAATGGTCAATGGGAAGGGCAATACCTTCTCCTTTATCCGAACGACACAAAAAAAATGGAATGTTTCTACTCCCAAGGGCAACTGCACGGTCTCTCCACTTTTTACTCCCCAGAAGGCTCTCTTCTTATTGAATCTACGTTTGTTAACGGAAAGCGAGAAGGGGAATGCCACTGGTTTTACGCAAGCGGCCAACGCTATAGTCTCCAACGTTACAAAAATGGAAAAATGGAGGGTCTTCAAGAATATTGGTACGCCGACGGCAAACCTAAAACTACAATGGAATACACGCAAGGTGTCATCAAAGGCAAGGTTGTACTGAAAAATCCTAATGGATCAACAAAACGTGAACTGAATTTTTAGTTGTTTTTTTTGTAGAGTTTATACCGTTCGTGGTTCAAAATTTGATTTTTGGGCCGCGTGAAAGCTCCCGCGGTTGGCACATCGTAAGTGGGTCAATATTAACAATATGAACCCACTTACGATGTGCCAACCGCGGGGCTTTGACGCAGCCGAAAAACCAAATTTTGAATCACGAGCGGTATACTTAGATTTGATGCCTACCAATTAAAAAAGGAAAACAAATGTCAATTACACAAAACGATTTAATGGTCTCTTACCAAAATGGCAGGCAACAGTTAATTCCGCTATTAATAGATCTACGTACTGAAGACTATCGCGTCAAAAGAAGTGAATTAGATTCGTCTTTTAAAAAGACAGCAGGATGGGAAAAAAAAGATAGCGGGGGCCATGCAAAATTTCAACACAAAGTCACACATATAATTGTGGAATATCAGAGTCACGGTCCTGAGACGATAAAGAAAAATATCCAAAACCAGGTATTAGAGAACGTACAAAATCATATGAACATTCTTGCGAATGAAATTTTCCAATACCAATCAAGAAATTGGAAAGATGAACCTAATTATGAAACTGCTCTTAGAAATTACCACATCTGGGAAAATATTCGCCGCAACCGCTAATACTCACCACTCCAAACCACCTCCTCCATCCCAAATCTTTCCCCAACGGCTTATGAATTGCGATGACAAGTCCTTAGAGTTGGACATATGTTGTACTTGACTTGCCGCTGCAGCAAAGTTTTTTAGGTCGCGAATGCGACCAAAGTGTGTAGCCACAGGCGTGAGCCTGTGGTGTATAATAAAAATTATAAAATCCGCATTTCATCGCGTTTGAGGCGGTCGGCTTTGATTTGCTTTTGGATCAAATGATTCTCCACATAGTCATGCTTGGCTTGCGCCAACACATGCGAAAACTGCATATCAAAACTTTCTTTATATGTCGGATCATTCTTTACTTTCACAAGATGCTCTAAAATTCGATGCGCATGGCTCTTTATCGACCGTGTTGTAATTGACTCCGGAGCAGCAATACTCAACGGTGTCATCCGCGTTACCGATGCCGATACCTCTTCGTTGTGATACACAATACCCATGACATTCAACGTGAGCCCTAAATACCGTTCACAAATATGATTCAGTTTCTTCGCCAATTCGAGCTCATCTAGATTCCGCGCCTGATTGAACAATAAATAAAAGCGCAACGAGGCACAAATCTCCTGCGCGGTCTGCGCCGCCCAAGGATTAACCTGCGCAATCTCCTCCATCAAGCTTTTAAAAAGGCCGCCATTGGGCGCATTAGGATGCGCCCCTGCACGAATAATGTTCAAGATCTCTTCTTGATGGCGAAATAGGCGAAAAAAGATTCTGTAAATAACATTTTTTAAAAATTCATACGCATTAATAATCGAAGTCGGTTCAGGCGTTGTCACCACCACTCCGACATTTGTCATCGAAAAAAAATCGATCACATTCAAAGAACTTCCCGCTCCCAAATCCAATAAGATAAGGTCGGCATCCAATTCTTTTATCTGTGAAATGATTTTTACCTTCTGCGCGTGCTTAATATTGGCGAGTTCCGGCATAAACCCACTGCCTGCAACCAAAGAAAGATTCGCAACAGGTGTTTCAAGAATATACTCATTAAGATGACGACGAGGAGTCGTAAAATACTCTCCCAACCCTTTTGGAGGCTTGCGTAATCCAAACAACGTATGCAGATTCGCCGCTCCAATATCAAGATCAATCAATACCACACGGCATCCCGCCTGTGCATACTGGACAGCAAGATTGGCACTCACCATTGACTTCCCTACTCCACCCTTGCCGCCGCCGATAGAGAGTATCAAAGGATCTTGTGTATTCACGTCAGCTATTCTCGATTGAGGAGTTGTTCAGTATCATTTTCATGATCCTTTTTATACTCATTCAATTTGTTGCGCAAGGTCCTTACACTAATATCCAGCACCTCTGCAGCTTTTGTTCGATTCTGATTATGCGCTTCCAATGTCTCAATAATCAAACGCTTCTCCAGCTCGCGCAATGTCATGCCAACATTGAAATTGCGTTCTTTCTTTTTCCTTTCCGGACTAGCCGCTGCGGGAACGGTATTGCCCAACAATAACGAATGACTGCTAATTACTTTCACATGGTTCATTACCACAGCACGCTCAATGATATTGGCCAACTCTCTTACATTACCCGGCCAATGGTACGCCTGCAACTTGCGTTTTGCCTCTTCATCCAACACTTTCGTCTCGGTATGGCTCTCTTGACAAAACTTTGCAATAAAATGCTCGGCCAAAGGAATAATGTCCTCCGGACGGTCGCGCAGGGGAGGCAAAATAATCGGAACAACATTCAACCGATAGTACAAATCCTCCCGCAAGGTCTTCGACGTAATCGCCTCTTCAATATTTCTATTGGTTGTAGAAATAATTCTTACATCTACATGAATCGGCTTCGTTCCCCCCACCCGCTCAAACTCCTGCTCCTGCAAGACGCGCAATAGCTTCGCCTGCAACATCACAGGAACCTCCGTCACCTCATCCAACAGCAACGTCCCTGTATTGGCCAACTCAAACCGGCCCAGTCGTCTTGCATGCGCTCCAGTAAACGATCCTTTCTCATGCCCAAAAAATTCGGATTCAATCAATGTCTCAGGAACAGCCGCACAGTTCACTTTAATGAAAGGCCGATCCGCCCTCTGCGAATAATGGTGGATCGCCGCAGCAATCACTTCTTTTCCAGTTCCCGACTCCCCACAAATGAAAATGCTAGCATTACTTTTCGCCGCCCGCTCGACATCTTCCAACACTTTTTTCATCGCCGGACTATTCGCAATAATTTTAATGTCACCTTCAAGTGTGGTATCAGAAATTTGTTCACGCCAGTACTGATTCTCCGCGACCAACGCCCGGTGCTCATTCGCCTTTTCAATAACAGCTTCAATGGTGTCAGGAGAAAAAGGCTTAATCAAATAATTAAATGCTCCTAACCGCATCGCATCGACTGCATTTTCTACACTACCAAATGCAGTAATAACGATCACAATCGTCGAAGGGGACACCTCTTTTACCTTTCGCAAAATGTCAATTCCAGTAATGTCCGGCATCTTCATGTCGGTGACAACAAGGTCGTATGGCCCCTCTTTTAATGCGGCCAATGCAGTAACCCCATCCTCTGCTGTAACGACATCAATGCCTTTTCGACGCAATGTCTCCGCAAGGAAATCTCTCACTAACATCTCGTCGTCGACAATGAGAACTTTTTCAATTGTCATAATACTCCTATAAATTCATCGGAAATTTTATTGTAAACGTTGTCCCTTTTCCCATTTTAGTCTCTAGATCAATCACTCCGGAATGCGCTTCAATCACTTTGTGCACTTCGACAAGTCCAAACCCCGATCCCTCCTTTTTCGTCGTGAAAAAAGGTGTAAAAAGCTTGGGAAGATCCTCATCAGAAATTCCTGTCCCGGTATCGGTCACTCGAATCAAAATGTCACGCCCTTTAGTCTGCAATCCCAAAGTAAGGATCCCTTTTTCTGCAATGGCATGGCGGGCATTGACCAGCAAATTCAATAACGCCGACTTCAAAAGTGTCGCATCTACAGCGGCATACACTTTTTCATTCGGCACCTCCACAACGAAATCAATTCCTTTTCTAAGCGAAGGATCGGCTTCAAAAATTTCTTTCATCTCGCCCATCATCGCCCGCATATCAGTCTTCTCAAATTGTGGATTCATCGGGCGCGCATAATTCAAAATATCAGTGACCAATCGATTCAACGTATCTGTCCCCTGAATAATATAATCGGCCATCTTCGCCAGCTGGGGCTTATCACTGACATCGCGGCGCAGTAATGACGCAAATCCCTTGATTCCTCCCAACGGATTCCGTATCTCATGCGCCACCAACGCCGCCATCTCCCCAAGCTCTTTCAAACGGTCATTCCGCGCGGCCAACATCTGCAATTGGCGAATCTCCGTGATATCCCGCACCATGACAATGATGCCTTCCATCTTTTTTACAGTAATTTCTTGATAATAGCCCTTCCCAGGCTTCTCATCCTCCGACACAAAAGTCGTCATCACCTCAAAAACCTTATCCTCTCCCCCAGGTCCCTTCACTGTCGTATGTGTCAACGGCGGCGGCAACTTACTCCCCAACGCCTCCCGCATCGAAAATCCAAAATAGTTGTCGCTAAAATAATGCCAAAAACTACTGTACAACACTTTATCAGAATCAATCCCCATCATCTTCATCGCCACAACATTATAAGTGGTCACATCCCCATTCAAATCAATAAACAAAATTCCCTGCGAAATATTGCTCAAAATACTCTCTAAATACGCAGTCAAAATATCCAACTCAGCCACTTTACGCATCAATCGATGGTTGGTCTCTTCTAACTCCCTGTGGATCAAGGTGAACTCGTCTTTTAACGAATTATATGCCCCCGTCAGTCGATCCGCCTCATGGCTAAAGCTCTCCAACGCCCCATTCAACGAATTGATTTTATCGCTGGTCGTTCCACTCTCCGCCATCTTCGCCGCCGCACGGCGAAAGGCGTCCAATGTCGACCCGCTTTCTGTGGAATTTTCACCCATTATTTATTGGTCTCCTTCACCTAAACTACCACAGGAATCATAAATGTTAAATAAAGATTTGATTTGTATTGTGTGCAGTTTGCCTAAATGGAATAAAAAGAATAAAAGTAAGGGGACTCTATTGCTAAAAAAGAATGACTGTGTGATAATCTGCCGTTGTATTGCATTACTTTAAGGAGAATCAATGGCTCGTTATACAGGGAATAGAAACCGTATCGCACGTCGCTTCGGGGTCAACATTTTCGGCCGTGTTCGCAATCCTCTCCTGCACAAACCAAACCCACCGGGCGTTCACGGTGCCCGCCGCAAGAAAAAGTCGGATTATGGGGTGCAGTTAGAAGAGAAGCAAAAGTTGAAAGCTGTCTACGGAATGATCAGCGAAAAACAACTCGTCAACAGCTATAAAAAAGCTGTCATGAAAAAAGGGAATACCTCACAGCACCTCGCAGAAACGCTTGAGTGCCGTCTCGACAACATGGTCTACCGTCTACGCTTTGCACGTACCATTTTTGGTGCGCAGCAGCTCGTCTCCCACGGCCATATCCTTGTCGATGGCAAAAAAGTTGACCGCCGCTCTTTCCAAGTGAAACCTGGAATGGTGATCTCGATCAAAGAAGCCTCACGCAAAATGAAGTGCATTGTGGAATCTCTTGATGGCGCTTCACAAAAAGTACCGGAATACATGTCAGCAGAAGCAGCGAACTTTTCTGGTCAACTCTTGGCAATGCCAATGATCAGCCAACTTTCGTTCCCTCTCGAAATTAACTTCCCAGAGATTTGCGACTTCTTAGAACACAGCAACTAAGCTGCTCTCTGTCGCAAACCCTCATGTAAAACCCGAAAGAGCTCGCTCCTTCGGGTTTTTTTATGCCGAGAAGAAATTTTCAAATTTGCAGAGCATCTATTCCAACAAGCACTAAGGACGGCGTCCTAAAGCTGCCCTCCCTACCATCCTAAAGAGCTATTTTTCGACTTTCACTTTTATTTGCCGTGGCGAACTCCTTCCACCACCAGAGAAGGACCGGACACCCAAAGGCGACGGCCTCGGCGCCAAAGCGGAGCGCTTGCGCAGAAAAACCATGAGGCAACTGTGGAGCTTTCTCTTGGATAAGTAACAATAAATTATTTTCGCTAAAAAAGGCGGCATCAACAGCAACAACAGCAACACAGGAGAATAACGCAACCCCTACGGTGCCGGCGATCTTTTTCCAAATTTTCGAATCCTTCCAAAGGTTGGGTTGTTTTTTCTCTAATGCCACTCCCAAATACAGCACATTAAACCAACTGCTCAAACTTGTCGCTAACGCCACACTCGCTGCCCCCATTTCCCATCCAAAAATCAATACAGCATTTAATCCGATGTTCATTCCCACAGCAAGAGCAGATGCAATGGTCGGGGTACGGTAATCCTCACGCGCATAAAATGCAGGAGCCATCGTTAAGATCAATCCCATCGGAACAAGTCCACAACTATATGCCCACAGGCAATAAGTGGTGGCAAGGGTCGATTCATCAGTAAAATCGCCCCGACCATAGAGGAGGTTAATGCATGTGTCGCCAGTAATAAAAAGGGCAAAGGCAAAAGGAATCAAAAGAAGGGCGCAGCGCTGGATTGATGTTAAAATAAAATTTGAATAACGGGTGAGGTTGCCAGAATGATACGCACGCGAGAGGGGAGGCAATAACGCTCCAGAAAAAGCCACTCCAATAAGTCCTAAAGGCAGCTGCTGCACACGCATCGCATACCACAGATATGCAGGCCCCGATTCATCCGCCACACGCGCAAAGACAGCGTCTAAGGCATTATTGATCTGAGACGACGCAATGCCTAAAATGCTGAGGGAAAGGGGAATCATCAGCTGGCGTAACTCTTTTGTTCCTTCCCCCCATCTCTTCCATACAGAAGGAAGGGGATGGTCTCTCATCAATAGGCGCGTTTTGGGTAGAGTGACGATCCACTGCGCAGCACAAGCGACGATAATGAACCCTCCCAGCCACCTCATCGCCTCAGCCGACGGCACATTCCACAGCAACAACACCCCTGCAATCCAGATGCAATTAAACGCAACAGGCGCCACACTAGGCGTAAAATAACTTTTTTCGCATTGAAGCAATGCGGCATTGACGCCATACAAACAAATAAAAATTAAGCTAGGCATCATGATCAGGGTAAGCTGTGCAATCTCACGGTTGCCCGGACTAGGATCCCCCCACCCTAAATACAAAAGAAGTCCGATAGAACTTAGGCCGACGATTCCCATCAACAGCAACGTAAGCGCACTCAACAAGCTACGAAAAAATCCGTACGCACGCAGAGGACTATCCTTGCGCAATCCCTCAAAAAAAGGAACAAATGCGGTCTGCAACGCCCCCTCCCCCAGAATTCTACGGAGCAGATGCGAAAAACGAAACGCAACCATAAATGCCGCAACAGACCCCTGCGTTCCAAACGCAGCCGCCATCGCCACATCCCGCACCATCCCTGTCACACGGCTGATCATCGTCCCAGAAAAAAAACGAGATGCAGATTGAAAAATTGATTTTGTGCTATCGCTCATGGTCGTTATTATACAGATTTCCTTTTTCTGTTGCAGGATTAATCCGCACCTCGTTACCCTATTAGGGAAGTTCGATTAAAAAGAAGTGTTTATTATGACAATCTCAGCAGATGAATTACTCATTGGCGCCCACACCTCCGGTGCAGGGGGGCTCCACAACGCCCTCCTCGAAGGAAAATCCATCGGCGCCACAACAATCCAACTCTTTACCGCAAATCAACGGCAGTGGAAAGGGCGCGAACTTAAAGATGAAGAGATCGCTCTCTGGAAGCAAGCTCTCGAAGAAACCGGGCTGCGCCAGATCATGAGTCACGACAGCTACCTCATCAATATGGGAGCCCCCGATCCAATCAATTTAGAAAAAAGTCGCGAATCCTTTAAGCAAGAAATCCAACGCTGCACCCAGCTAGGCATCACCTATCTCAACTTTCATCCAGGCGCCGCACTGAAAGAGGATCCACAAATGTGTCTCGATCTTATCTGTGAAAGCCTACTTCTGATGGTGCCGCAGATGGAAAATAGTCCGACACGTCTCTTGCTGGAGTCGACGGCAGGCCAAGGTTCTGCCATCGGATGGCGCTTCGAAGAGCTAGCATACATAATAAATAAAGTGAAAGGCGATCTTCCTATCGGTGTCTGCATCGACACCTGTCACAGCTTCGTTGCCGGATACGACCTGCGCACACAAGAAACACTCGATACTTTTCTTAAAGAATTCGATCGTGTCGTGGGCCTTTCCCATCTCTACGCTTTTCACATCAACGACTCTTTAAAAGGTCTCGGATCCCGCGTCGACCGTCACGCCGCCCTAGGCGAGGGGATGATCGGTATCGACTGCTTCAAAGCACTGATGCAAGATCCCCGCACGCGCACGCTGCCAAAATACCTCGAAACGCCGGGTGGTCCTCCGTTATGGACAAAAGAAATCGCTCTACTCCGTCAATTTGGTAAATAATAATTTTAAGGTGTCTCATGAGAATAAAAATTAAACAATTAAAATTTCCTGCTCCCGGAACTCCCTCTTTTCTCGATAAAGAAATCACTGTCAAAGGATGGGTCCGCACGGTACGCGAACAAAAAACATTCTCGTTTGTCGAACTCAATGACGGCTCCACCTTGACGAATCTCCAACTTGTCATCGATGTCAACTTTCCCAACTACCAAAAAGTCATGGCACAACTCTCTACTGGAGTCTCCCTCGCCGCCACAGGAAAAATCACAGAAAGCCCAGGCGAAAAACAATCCCTAGAAATGCAGGTCACACACCTAGAAATTATCGGTGTCTGCGATCCGGAAACATACCCGCTACAGAAAAAACGGCACTCCTTCGAATTCCTACGCACCATCGCACACCTCCGCCCTCGCACCAATACTCTTGGCGCAGTGACACGCGTCCGCAATGCACTTGCCTTTGCCACGCACCGCTTCTTCCAAGAACAAGGTTTCCTCTATATCCATACTCCGATCATCACCGCTTCCGACTGCGAAGGGGCCGGACAAATGTTCCGCGTCAGCACTCTCGATAATGAAAAGCTTCCACGTGATGAAAAAGGAAAAGTCGACTATGCAAAAGACTTTTTTGGAAAACCCTCTTTCCTCACTGTCTCCGGTCAGCTAGAAGGCGAAATATACGCTAGCGCAATGTCCGATGTCTACACGTTCGGCCCTACCTTCCGCGCAGAAAATTCGAACACTTCTCGCCACTTAGCCGAATTCTGGATGATCGAACCCGAGATGGCCTTCGCCGATCTTAATGATAACATGACGAATGTCGAGGCCTACCTAAAATATGTCCTCGACTACGCCATGAAGCACTGCCAAGAAGACATGCTTTTCTTCGATAAATACATCTCTCCAGGACTGCTAGAGCGTCTTCAACATGTCGTCGACACCCCTTTTGAACGCGCCACTTACACCTACGCGGTGCGTATCTTAGAAAAGTCAGGCAAAAACTTTCAATTTCCTGTCAAATGGGGAATGGACCTCCAAACCGAACACGAACGCTATCTCGCAGAAGAGTTCTTTACAAAACCGGTGATCATCACCGACTACCCAAAAGAAATAAAATCGTTCTACATGCGCGAAAATGAAGACGGAAAAACGGTCGCCGCAATGGATGTCATCGTCCCTAAAATCGGCGAAATCGTCGGCGGCAGTCAAAGGGAAGAGCGTCTCGATCTCCTCGAAGGTAAAATTAAGGCCATGGGTCTTAATAAAGAAGACTATTGGTGGTACTTAGAGCTCCGTAAATACGGATCCGTCCCTCATGCGGGCTACGGCGTCGGATTCGAGCGTCTGGTCCAATTTGTGACCGGAATGGAGAATATCCGCGATGTGATCGCCTTTCCTCGCTATCCTGGTAATGCTGACTTTTAATATGTGATGGTATAACCCAGGTTGCGTATATAGCGCTTCCATGTGAAACTTTGAGTAATCAGTCACGGGGTCGATCATAAGTTTTTCATCGCGGCAGCGCATATACGTCAAGTTGTAAAATAAATTTTGAATCACGTTCGGTATAATTATGTCGGTCTTTCAGACCTCAATATATTTTTCTTTCTTATCCAGGCCT
>CAYIYO010000004.1:0-58788 GCA_964367715.1 uncultured bacterium | reverse complement strand
ACAAAAGAAGTGGAAGAAGTTGAAGAGGTAACAGCTGACATTTTAAATCTCCTTAATTTTATAAAAACTTTAAACAAATTATAACAATTTTTCAGTTTTTATTGCAATTTTTAATTTTTAGAAATTAATTGCCTTGGATATAATTAAATATATTTAAAATTTTAAAAGTTTCTTGTAAATTAAATAATTTAAATTAAGGTGAGGGCGCAGCCATAGCCGCCATCCCAGCCGTCTGTGGTGGGAAGGATTGTTTTCTCTATCCGTAGGGTCATTCCATTGTCCTTAGCAAAAGCGTCCGCAAGGGCCCTATTTTCCTCTTTAAGGATACTGCAGGTCATGTACCATATTTCACCTGTCGGCGACAGAAGAGAGCGCGCATGGGCAAGTAAAGCATGTTGTTGCTGTTCTTGTTGTTTGACAGATTCTTTTGTGAGGCGCCAGCGCGCTTCGGGACGTTTATTTAGGACTCCGCTGTTGCTGCAAGGAGCATCGATGATGATCAGGTCGACGTTGTCTACCGCCTTGTATTCTTCTCCTGGACCGCAGGTGATGGTCGCTTCCACCTCATATTTGCTTAGGTTTTCGCGTAGGCGACCGAGTTTTGATTCGATAATGTCGTTTGCTAATAGTGTGGCAGAGGGAAAGAGATCGTGGGCGGCGAGTAGTTTTCCTCCTGGGGCAGCACAGAGGTCGACAATGATGTTAGGCGGAACTATTCCCTCAGATAAGTGATGCATCAATGTTGCGGGAGTCGCATTTTGAATGTAGTAGTTTTTTGAGGAAGAGACTGTCGCTGGATCTTCCACAAGGCACATCAGTAAAGAGTCTGGTGTGCCTTCGATCTTTGGATAATCAGACAATCCTGTTCGGCAGCGTGCCATCGTCATTCCGGGTGCATTTAATGCCTCTAAAATTGTTTTTGTTTGTGCGAGGCCAAATTCATTGTGAAACTGCTCTACAAGAAAAAGCGGAAAAGAGTAGCGCGTAGAGAGGCTTTTGATATCATCTCCTTGAGGCAATTCCACTTTTATTCGTTCAACATTTCTCAAGAGAGCATTGAGGAATCCGTGGAAGGGGCCTTTGCATAGACGTTTTGCCAGAGCAACGGTTTCGTTTACGACAGCGTAGAGAGGGATACGGTCCATGAAAAAACATTGGAAAAGTGCTGTGTGCAGAAGAGCTCTTTCTTTGCGTTTAATTTGCAGATTAGATCGTTGTGCAAGCTGACAGGCAATTTCGTCGAGAGCAAGCCGCATGCGGCATGCGCCGTAGGCAATTTGTTGAGCGAGATGAAAGTCTTTTGAAGAGGGATTAGCTTCCTGTTGCCATTGATGTAAATAGTCGGCCATAAACCCTTCTTCGCGGAGGGCAGCGAGGAGTGCATGAAAAGCGGCTTCCCGCGCAGAAATTTGAGAGTGAGACATTAGTGCGTTCCTAACCAGCGGTGCATGGTCCATTCTTGGAACCATAGATGAAGATGTTCTGTTGCTTCGGTGATGAGATCGTCGTCCTGTTCTTCTAGCCATTGGCAGGCATCGATGAGGGAGCATCCCGTTTTGAAGTGGTTTAAGAGTCGAAAAGCATTGCGTGAAATTTCTTTCCAAACAACGTGTCCATTTTGTTTTCTGTAGAGGACAAAGTGGAAGAGTTTATTTTTTTTCATTGGGGGAAAGTCGTTGTTTCCCCAGTATTCAACGTCCTCTTGTAGCATTTTATCGCGAAAAGAGAAGAGGTCGTGTTTGAGTTCGAAGAGGTGGACGTGTGGCTGTAGATAGACCTTTTCTTCGAGGAGAGAGGAGTTTTCACCTTCTTTTGTTGCTTTGAGGAAGTCCTTAGTATTGAGTTCGCCAGAAAAAAAACTGTCGTTGAATGCCCATTCGACTTCGATCGCTTCAAGGATTAATGACCGGTCTTTTTCTTTGTATTCTTCTTGTGCCCATTGAGGGAGGCGGCTTCCTAAGTGATTGAGTGACCAGTGATCAGGCGGATATTTTTTTAAAAAGGGGGTGGCGATTGTTTGATTAAATTCGTAATAACCAAAAAGACGTGTAACTAGTGGAAAGCTGTCGTGCATTGTCCCTAGAAGACGCCACCAGTACTGTTGATTGTAGATTTCGATGCGTTTGTCAGGAGCCATTGTTGGGCTAGGGATGATGTAGCGTGTGGCTTCGTTGACGATGGATGCTCCTGAGGGGGCGATCGGATTGATTTTGCTTTCGTCGTCGATAGGTTGAGTGATGATTGAGGCGAACCATTCCTGCATTTTCAGGAGTGTTTTCGGAACTTTTTTGTCGTACAGAGAGGTCATTGGGCTGCCTCAACCGTTTCTAGAAGAGTGCTGTCGAGAAATAGTTGGTACTTTTTGGCTTTTAGAGCCTCTTTCCATGTCTCTTCGAAACTGACAAAGTTATCATCCCATTCGAGTAAGGTGGACACTCCTCCTAACTTAGGATAAAGATAGCCGTAGAGCTCCCATACTTCGTCGCGGACAGGGTTGTCGTGTGTGTCGAGCACGTAATTACCGTGGTCAGTGTGTCCTGCGATATGGACCTGTATGATGCGTTCTAGAGGAATATTATCTAAATAGGTTTTCGGGTCGAATCCATGGTTCCGGCTCGAGACGTAGATATTATTCACATCTAGCATCATCTGAATATTCGCTTTTTCGACGATGCGACTATAGAATTCCCATTCTGACATTTGGTCGTCTTTGAATGCGACGTAAGAAGAAAGATTTTCTAGGGCAAAAGGAAGCTCTAAATAGTCTTGGACGATGCGCGCGCGTTCGGCAACGTAGTCGATTGTTTCTTCTGTGTAAGGAAGGGGAAGGAGGTCGTGGTAGTGCGCTCCAGGACGGTGCCCCCAGCAGAGGTGATCGGACACCCACGGAGTTTTCGTAATTTTGGTCAGGGCTTTAAGTCGGCGCAGATAGTCGAAGTCTAGTGGGTCGGGGCTGCCGATCGCTAATGAAACACCATGTTGGACTACCGGATAGCGCTCTAGGATTTTGTACAAATTTTGGAGGGGCATCCCTCCGTCGACCATGAAGTTTTCGCTGATGATTTCAAACCAATCGATATCGGGTTTGTGATCGAAGATTTCTTGAAAATGGACCGGACGTAATCCGACGCCGATGCCGAGGTTTGGGCAATGATGTTTATGAATGGGGGTTTCGTTCATGGCCTTAAAACTCGATTCATAGAAAATAAGCGGTCCTATGTTATATCTACAGAGATTAGAAATCGAGAGTAACGTGTGCGCTTATTTTGCAGAAGCATTTTCTCGTTTTTGTTTCATCAAGTCGGAAGCAAGCTTCACCGCAAGATTTTTGTCGGAGATGCTGCATTTTCCTTGGCCTTTGCATGCGCCTTTTCCTGCGCAGTCATTTTTGTCTGTGCGGCATGCGTTTTGGCCTTTGCAGTCGTTTGTTCCGTTGCAACGTTGGCTACCAATTTTTCTTGCTAGAGCTTTTCCTTCTTCGGACATTCCTTCGTAGGTGGCTAGTCCTTCGTCGTTAAGTTCTAATGTGAGTTCATCTTCTGATAGGAGATGATATCCTATATTTCCATTATCTGTAAGTTCCGTTGCCGGTTTGTCCTCAGCATTTATTTGTTCGTGAGAGAGAAGGCATCCGCTTGCAAGTCCTAAAAGAGCCATTTTTTTAAAATTATTATTTTTCATTCTCTTTTCTCCCTTTTACGTTTAAATGCCGAAAGAGCGTTTATCGCGCTCTTTCGGACCTTTTGTGATAACAGTGATTCTTAAAAAATCTTATCTGCCGTTGCTTTTTGCTGAACAGCTGCTGCCTCTTGGCATGTTGTTTACGTTATTTTTTCCTGAGCAGCTGTTGCTTTTCGCTGCGCAAGATCCACGATTTTGAGTTTTTGTGCTGTTGTCGGACACATCATCATCCATGCCATCATCAGTTGTGTTTGGAGTTGTATTTGGAGTTGTAGGCTTTGTTGGTGCTTCTGGTTTTGGTGGATTTGTGTTTGGTGTGCCTGAGCAGCTTCCAGCGCCACAGCTTCCTGCTGCTAATAGGTAAGAGCTTGTTTTTTCGTCTTTGTTTTCTTGTGCGTTGTCTGCATTTCCTGCTTGTGTCGCTAACAAGGCTCCGCTAGCAATTCCTGTTACAACTAATTTTTTAAAGTCACATTTTTTCATGATGAGTCTCCTTGTAAATATTGTTTCGTTCCAAAAAGAAGAACTTAGCCTTTTTAGGGGAGCATGTAATGCTTCTTGGAGACGAAGGTGATGTTTAGATCAGTATCCTGATTCAAACACATATTTAACAAATAGTGTTTCCTTGTTGCAAGTCTTTTTTTAATTTAATCGATTTTTTTTTAGAATTGATCTTTTTATATTATATAAGTTATTTAAATAAAAAATGATGTTATTTCTTTGAAAAAATGAGGAATTTCTGTAAAATTATTGTATAAATTCAGTTAAAAAGTAGTTGTATGGATAAAAAAAATATTTTTCTCGCGTTGCTATATATTTGGTTAGGGCATTTTTTAGTCGATTTTATGATTGGCATCTGGCCTGTGTACAAGACGATGATGGGACTAGACCTTGCAAAAGTTGGTATCATGACAGCCGTAGCTGTTGTTATTGGGGAAGGGATGCAGCTTGTGTTCGGATCGCTTTCCGATAGTGGGTACCGCAAGCATGTGTTAATTGGGGGGATTGTTCTTACCTGTTGTGGCGCTTTTTATTCGTACTTCATTGATTATCAAGTGCTTTTCATTTTGTTGCTCACTGTTTGCTTGGGATCCGGAGCGTTTCATCCTGCAGCAGCAAGTATTGCCGCGATGCTGTCTTCGAATAGAAAAGGATTGTTCATGACAATTTTTGCTTCCGGTGGATCTCTTGGAATGGCGGCTAGTCAAATTGTTTTTTCGAATTCATATGAATACTTGGAAGGAAATACATTATTTTTAATGATTCCCGCTGCGCTTTTGGCTATGGTGTTGGTGGTGACGCATATTGCGGGAACCAATAGCGCAAACAAACAATCCAAGCGGATTACTTTTCCTATGTTAAAGAAATTTTTCTCTAATAGAGACCTTCTTAACTTGTACTTTTTGCAAGTGGCCAATCAGACGGTGATTTGGGCATTTGTCTTTCTTTTGCCCGATGTATTAAGTAGTCGCCAGTATGACCATTGGATAAGTTTTGGCGGAGGCCATCTGTTTCTGATATTGGGAAGTGCCTTGATGATGGTTCCGGCAGGATATCTTGCAGATAAGTATTCGTCTCGAAATGTTATTTTTATTAGCTCTTCTTCAGCATTAGTCTTATTGTATGTATTTTTGTTTTCGCCCTCACTGCCTCCTGCAATTTTATTAAGCCTGTTGTTTTTAACAGGAGCGAGCATGGGGTTGATTAGTCCGGTGTCGATTGCGTTGGGGAATCGTATGCTCCCTAATAATCCAGGTCTCGTAAGTGCGACTTTAATGGGATTGGCGTGGTGTGTGTCCGAAGCGATGGGGCAAGGGGGCGGTGGAATTTTGAGTACGTATTTTGAAGGCGATGCGGCAGCGAAGGCGCTATCGGTATTGGGATTGTTCCTTTTAGTTGCGGTAGGGGCGGCTTCCCAGCTTCCTTCCCTCGTGCTAGAAAAAGAATTTGAGTAACATCAGTTTAGAAACGGAAATGATAATGAAAATTGTTAGACAGTATGCATTCCTCTTCTCTCTTTTAACCTTGTATTGTGTCTCTGCAGGGGAAGAGCCGCCGGAAATTTCAAAGTTAAAAAAACGGTTACCAAATTGGCAATTAGAGGTCGTCAGCAGTTATCCTAACGGAATGACCGAGACGGTGGTGATGTACGAGCCACAGTCGGAATCGACAAACGTTCGTCTTCCTGTTAAAATGTACCACTACCTTGAAAATGGAATGGTCCTCAATGAGACCGACCTCTTTACAACGAAAGACGGCGTCGTCGCACACGGACCCAGCGTCGATTATTTTCCACAAGGAACCATCAAGTCCATTGCCTTTTATGATAAAGGTTCATTGGAAGGTCCTTATAAAGTGTACTATCCCAACGGGATTTTGAAGACGTATGCATTTTATAAAAACAATTTGAAGCATGGTTCTGTTGAAGAGCATCATGAAAATGGACATGTCAAAGAAAAACGTAACTATGACAAAGGGGTTCTTTCCGGATTCCTTGAGCGTTACGATCAGAATGATCACCTACTAAGTACAGAAAAATATGTGAACGGCCATTTAGAAGGTGAAAAAAAAGAGTGGAATACAGAAGGAAATCTGTTGTCTCGTCAACACTATGCCAATGGCCTCCTTCACAATTCGAAAGATGCTCCTGCCGTTTCTAACTACGGTGCCAATGAAATGATTGTGAACGAACAGAATTTTCGTTTCGGGCTGGCGCATGGGCTACACAAACGTTACGCTTCCAATGGAAAAGAAAGCTATCTGGTGGCGTACGAAAATGGGAAAAAAATTGGAATTGAGCGCTGGTTTTTCGAAAATGGACTGATCAAAGGAGAGGGCGAGTATAAAAATGGAGTTCCTGTAGGATCCCATTATCGCAAATACGCAAATGGACAGATTGCCTATGCGGCGGAATACGATGAATCGGGTAGGTTAAAAGGTCCTATTGTTGAATACGACGATCAAGGAATAAAACGTTCTTCATTTTTCTTGGTCGATAACAAATATGAAGGTCCTTTCCTCGAATGGTATGGAAATGGGCAGCTTAAGCGCCAGTTCAATTATGAAAAGGATGATTTTGTTGGAGAGCAGCTCGAATATTTTTCTTCCGGCAAACCTAAAGTGAAAGCTGTCTATGTCGAGGGAAATAAGCATGGTCCATATGAACAATGGAATGAAGCAGGACAGCTTGTTTTGCAGGTTCCGTACACCCATGGTCAGGTGCATGGCGAATGGCGTGCGTGGCATGAAAATGGGACACCAAAAGACCGCTTCATGTTCGTTGAAGGAAAAAAAGAAGGGTGGCATCGCAGCTGGAATGAGGAAGGATCACTGCTTTTTGAAGTAAAATATGAGAAGGGCATGCCAGAAGGATTTTACAGAGAATGGTACGCAGCGAATAATCCCAAAGTTATCTCTCACTACAGTAATGGCAAGTACCATGGCGCTGTGCAAGAGTATTATCCAAGCGGACAGCTCTCTCTCGTTGCACATTATGTCGACGGAGAGCTGGACGGGGAATATCGTACCTACTACGAAGATGGCAACTTTCATAAACGCTACACCTATAAAAATGGAGTTCCAGTCGGCATCCATTACGATTATTTTCCACGAAATGAAAACGAAGAAAATGTCATAGAAGCGAAAGTTGTCCGTTATAATGAACAAGGGGAATTGCATGGGGAGCAAAAAAGCTTTTATCCAGACGGAAAGCTGCAAGCCCTTCTGACCTACGAAAATGGAAAACTCCATGGGAAAAAAGCACTTTTACGTTCCAATGGCGACTTCTTGGAAGAGGCTTCCTATTCTAACGGAGTGTTGGATGGAAAGTACATGTTGCGTCAGCCGAATGAGAGCGAAGTGATTTATCACTATAAAGAAAATGTTTTAAATGGACTGCATCAAGTGTACCATCCTCTCAGCGAACTTTTTGGTCGCGTGAAAGCATTGGAAGGGTATTTTGTAGACGGAAAAGTGGAAGGCGAAATTTCTGAGTACAATGAGGCCGGAACAAAGGTCGTCAGCACTTACTATAGGGCAGGACTTAAGGAAGGAATAGCTTCCGTTTTTGATAATGAAGGAAGAGTGCGCATCGCTGCCGAGTTTAAACATGATAATCAAAACGGAATGGCATACGAATATTTTCCTTCCGGAGCCATTATGAAGCAGGCATTGTTTGTGGAAGATCAAAAAGAAGGGCCAGAAACATCTTTTTATCAAAATGGACAGATCCTTTCTGTTCAACATTATCAACATGGAAAACTGCATGGCCTGCTTCAGGAATGGAATGCGAAAGGTGTGCTTATTGTCGAAGCAGAATACCAAGAGGGAAAGCGTCACGGGAAATTCAATAAATACAACGAAGATGGCACTCCAAAATTGAAGCAACGTTACGAGAATGATCAATTGATTGAAAAATGGAAAGCATAATGGCGCAATGTTGGCATTGTGGGGCAGAGCAGGAACTATCTTCAACGGCATATAGAATTGGTTTTCGTGCCGTCTGCGAAAAGTGCGACCATTATTTGCATTGTTGTAAAAATTGCAACAATTACAAGGTAGGCATGCCGAATGATTGTTTGATTCCTGGAACGGATCCTATCTCGGATCGAGAATCTTTTAATTTTTGTGAGGAATTTTCGCTAAAAGGAAAGGGCCCTGAAAAGAAAAAAAGCATCGCCGACGCCTCTTCTACTCTATTCGGCGATGAGAATCCTCCCTCCCCTAAAAGAAGTCTCGACTCCCTCTTTGATTAAAAAAATCTCTCTCTGGGTTAAATGCTAGGCCTCTGCAAGTATACGCTCTGAATTAATCACGCTGAGGCGCAGAGAAGAGAGAAAGAGTCAAGCCGCCGCAGTGGATAAACCGTTGGGGCTATCTTATTTTGGGATGAATTGCCAGAGGGTGGTGCGGCCCGCTTTACGCGCTTTTTTGAGGACTAATGTTTCTAGGGCACGGTTGTCCAACGCCTTTTTTCCTTCTTCTATGAAAAGGGTGCCTGAAGGCTTGAGCAAAGCCAGACGATCGATTTCTAACAACAGACGAATTCCCAAGGAAACAGTTTCTCCATTGAACGTTGTCTCTGTGTTATAAGGAGGGTCGATATAAATTACATCAAATTGGGCCTGTTGATTCACTAGCTTTTCTAGTGCATCGAAAACATCGGTACATAAGACCGTTGTCTGGGCAGAAATGCCTAATGTGTTGATATTTTCTTTGATACAGTCGTAGCAGATGCGGCTGCTGTCAACGAATGTGGAATGCGCAGCACCGTGGCTGATTGCTTCGATGCCCATCGCGCCGGATCCAGCAAAGAGGTCTAAAAAAGTGGCGCCTTCGATTTCATTTTGAACGATATTGAATAGCATTTCACGAATTCTTCCTGAGGTGGGACGTGTCTCTGTTGTTTCAGGAGCTTTTAATAAACGATTCTTGAATTTTCCAGCGGAGATGCGCAGCATAATCAGTAAAAAGGGGTTTGGATTTTAAAAGGCTCTAGCAATTCCTTCGCATGATGAAGATGGCGGCCATTACCATCGTTGAGAAAACGATCGTAGCTTTCATATGCCTGCTGAATTGCCCACATTTTTTCCAAACGATTATCGTTAATTACCTGCGCATTGTCAAAGGTTATTAGTTGTTTGATGTTGACCCATTTGTCATAGTAGCGTCCTTGGAGGAAAAGATAAAAATCATTTAACGTCTCTGTGTTGCCATAAATGACGTAAGGTATGTGTTCGTATAGGTTTGGCAGCCGTTCGTTAACAGGAAGCAAATGAATCGCACTGGATTCGTTGATGGAGACAGAGGAGACAGCCATTTCTTTGCCGATGGGATTTTGTATGGCATGCATCAACTCACTAAGCAGAGCCGTGAGCGATGTGTCGTTAGGGGCAATGTGAACGGTTCCTTTGTTGAAAGTACTGATCATGTCTAGCATCGGAACGTTGTTGCCGACTCCTGCTGCGACGCAAAAGAGTGACACCTTGCCTTGATTGGCTGTGGACCATCGCTTGATCATTTTCCGTTGTTTACTTGGCTTAAGATAAGTATCCCCGTCGGAGAGAAGGATGGCGAGATTGACCTCATTTTCCGCGACAGCTTGCGGGATGATGGCCCCTAGAGAAGCATACAAATCCGTTGTTGCGAATAGGCCACCATACTCCTGCTTCTCCAAAAAATTACGTGCTAAGGCAATATTTTCGGGTGTATTTTTTAAGTTAGTAGAGGAAAGGGTGACGACATTTTTGTCAAAGACTAGGATATTAAACGTGTCTTCGGAAGAGAGAAGAGGAAGGACAGCACTGACGGCTTTTTTTGTTAATTCAAAACGCCCTTTTGGAATCGAATGGGAGCGGTCGATGAGAAAAGAGATATTTTGCGTGATCCGCCTAAATTGAGTGCCTTGCTTCGGATTGATCGTCACTTTGAAAAGGTAGCCCTTTTCTTTTTGATTTTTAGAAAATTCGACACCGACATGGAAATCGTTGCTGCAGGCGATGACTCCTTTTTTTCCGTTATGAGAAGGATCAAAAAATTCTTTTAGGTTGGCTTCCGGATTAAATGTAAAAAATTTGTTTTCACCCGCATGTAAAGAGAGTTCGTCGGCATTAAGAATTGCACTTGTCCCAACCAGTCCGGAAGGAATGTCTAATGAAGGGGAATCGGCGGGCTCCTCCAAAATTCCAGAATGGTCATGGAAGCTATTTGCTAATTCCAGTGTGGCGGAAACAGAACCGATTTGGATGGTTGGATTGGAGGTGTAAAGCATAATTTTTTCATCCGCAATTTCTCCCCGCATTCCTTCTGTTGCCTGGGTGATCTCTTTCACAAGGTGCGCATCTTTTTCGAATAGCAGCTGTTTGGCATCGGGGAGTAGTGAGGAAGCGGTGCCTGCATTTAATGAAAGCAGGGGAGCATCTGTGGTGTCGGCGAGCACAAGCGCGAGAGAGTCTTCGTTTCCGTTAAGTTTTCCGTCCGTTGCGGGATTTTCTAATTCGCTTTGAATGATTTCTTCGTAGGCGATCGATTCGAATTCGGGAATAGGGTAGTGCTCTTCTTCTACTTTTTCGGTGACGATTTTTTCTTGGGAGTCATCTTGTGTTAGAGCGTGAAAGGCTTCGGTTATTTGTAGTGTCCGTTCTTTTTGTTGCAGTTGTTGTGTGGTATCTTTTTCCAACTCTTCGAGGGCGTGCATTTGATTCTCTACGAGCGCCAGTTGGGGGGAATAGAAGTTGATGGCAGTGCCGTGAAAAGTGAAGAGGGCGGCCGCATGAAAGGTAACTGCAAAGACCATTGTTAGAACAATTATCGTCACATTTGAGGAGGGTTTTTCCGAATATGTCGCCATTGAATCACATCTCTCCTTTTGAGATTAAAGATAACCTAGTACAGAGTAAAGCTTTTATTGATAGTTTATGGCTGTTCTTTTTCCGCCTCTCACCTCTTCGTCTTTCGAGCCTACAAACATGTATGTCAAAAAAGATGAAGAGGCAATAGACGAAAAAATAATCAGCCATAAACTATCAATAAAAACTTTACTGTGTACTAGAAAGTGCGTTTTCAGTGCGCTCCTTTAGATAAGGAGTCAGTGTCTCTTTTTTATTTAATAATGAGGAGTAAAGAGTGCGCGCCGCTTCTATTTTCCAGTCCCTCTCACTATTATTTCCTTTTTCCTCTGCTTTCCGTGCTTCTAATGTTGCGATGTGGGCGTCGATCCAGGTGAGATAGGTTTCGTACAAATGATTTTTTTCAGGCATCAGAAGGCGATTTTCATGGTAGTCTTTTGAAAGAATATCGTCTTTAGAGGTGTATTCTTCTTTGATGCGATGGTAGAGAGAGAGTTGTTGAAGTAACCGCTCTGCAGGTGGCTCTAATAAAGTGCGGATGCGTGCATATTCGATTGCCGCTTCTAAGTGTATGGGCTCTTGCTGTAATTGCTTTTGTAGAAAAAGATCTTTTAAAAGGGAAAGAATTGTTACCATCTGTGGATTGCTTAAAGAGCGCT
Source organism: uncultured bacterium (assembly GCA_964367715.1). GTDB lineage: Bacteria > Chlamydiota > Chlamydiia > Chlamydiales > Criblamydiaceae > CAYIYO01. The sequence goes on along the minus strand of CAYIYO010000004.1, from coordinate 47,102 downwards.
TTTCGTCCGAAAAAAGGCTAAAAGTAAGGCGGGAAAATTGTAAACGTGCGGAAGCGGCGATGAAAGGATCGAGGCGAGGAGTAGCGATAAGTGCGGTGTAAAGAGCAAGCGCTTCTTCTATTTGTTGACCCTTCGCCTTGGCGTTTGCTAGCGCTAGCTGCGTGCGCGGGGAAAGTGCCCATTTTATAGTCGACCTATTTTTTTGAGCGGAGTGAAGGATTTCCAACAGTGCGAGTTGCTTTGGAAATTTTCCTAACCAGCCATATAGGGAGGCGCGTTGATATAAACGTTCCTCTGCAGCAATCGAATCGGGTGACGAGCCGTTATCGGTGAGTTCTTCCATTAATGAAAGGGCTGTTTCTGCCCGCACGATTTCTTTAGGATTTTCTAAGAAGATAGGCAAGGTTTCATCATAAAGGGCGTTAAGAGCGTTGAAATAGTAGGAAGCGAGCCAATTTTTATTGTCTTTGCTAACGAAAGAGGGGGCGCTCTGATAGACCTGGTTAAGATATTTTGCTGCCTGCTCCTCATTTTTTAATTGGACATAGCCATTGAAAAGATTGAGATGCACCGAAAGCTGTTGAGGAAGGGATGGATCTAATGTGAGAGCTGCTTCAAAGTTTGAAATGGAGCCGGAGAAATTTTGCGTTTCACTCTCTCTCTTTCCTAATAAAATGTGGGCTTGCGCGCGGTACTTTGGATCGATTGTTTCCTCGCCGACAAAAGAGGCTAAAAGAGAAGCGGCCTCCTCATAGTGCTGACTTTCATGCAGCAAGGAAGCAAGCCTCAGTTTGTAGCGAATAAGATCGGAAATAGGAAAAGCGTTTGTTTCGATGAGGATTCTTAAATCATTAATAAATAATTGTTTATACTTTTCTCTTTCTTCGGCAACGCTTTCCTTCAGTAGCTGATCCCCTGCAGCTAAAAGTAGAGAGAGTGCTTCTTTTTTTGAGGAATGATTTGGATATTTTTTTATTAATGTCGCAAAACCGTCATGGGATTTTTCCCATTGCCGTTGCGAAAAAAGGAAGCGGTTGTAGGCAAAATGGACCTCTTCGGCAAGGATAAAGTCGGGATAGTTATCTATAATTTTTTCTAGACATTCTTGAGCAGTGGCGATATTTCCCTTTTCCTTTTCATTTAGAGATTTAATGTACAGGAGATGAGGAAAAAGAGGATCGTTCGCAAAAGAGCTTTTGAATGCGTGAAAGAAAGTGTCAACTTCTTGATGGTTACCGAGATGATAGTGTGTGGCAGCCAATGTTAGAAGAAGAAGGGGGTGGTCTTTTTTTGTAAGAAAAGAGGACGATAGAAGAGGCTCCAGGGTATTTAGAGCGTCATTATATTGATGCAAAGAAAATTGACTGCGTCCAATAAAAAGGCTTAATGTAGGACTATTTTTTTCTTTTATCGCTATTCGTAACGTTTCTTTTTCATTGATAAGCTGCTGAAATTCTTTGAGCTCAAAAAGAAGTGCCGTTTTAAGGAGGGCCGCTTCTTCCTGCTTTTTACCCTGCATTTGTTGCAGAGAAGAGAGAATCAAAAGCGCATGTTGCGGATCATTTTTTATTTGAAGTTTTCCAGCCTCATATAAAAGTATTTCTTGATGAATCGAATCGCTGGTTGCCTGCGCTAGAAGATACGCCACCGCATTTTTTACTTCCCCTTTAGCAATATGGATAGCGGCAAGGCCGAGGTGTGCCGAAACGCTTTCGTTAGAATCAATAAGGCGCTCGAATGCGGCTTGAGCTGCATCAAACGACGCGGTATTTTTTAATTTTTTTTCTGTTTGCGCCAGCTGAAGAAGTGCTTCGCCATAATACAAAAGAGAGCGCTGCTCTTCTTTGGATAAAGAACGTTCTTTTGAGGAAAGGGCAAGGGGTTCGACCTGTTGAATGATTGTCGAATAGTTTTTAAGGTGGTAATGGCACATGACGAGTGCAGTAAAAACTGTTTGCGACAGTCCTTCTGAACTAATTTTATTGTAAGCAGAAATTGCGTCGTTATATTTTTCTTCCGAACAATAGATGTCGCCTAGTAAGGCGTAAAAATAGTCCTTTGAGGCACTTGTCGGATAGCTTGAGAGAAAGGCGTTGATTTGGCTTTTTACAAGAGTGAATTCCTTATCTTTCCAGAACTCAAGAATGCGACGTGCGTGCCGCTTTTCTTCTATCGAATACTCGGCCAGCAGAGGAGAAAACCATAAAAGGCCTAAGAAAAATAAGGGAAAGGTTTTCTTTTTCATTTCTTATTTATTATTTTTTATCCCTTGGACGCAAGAAAACCAAGTCGTTTAGGATTTGGATGAATTGCGCCTTTGTGTTATAGTTCCTAGCACAGTTGACGAAGCTGGATGGAATAAGTTCTCCTAAAAAAATCGTCAAATCAGTTTAGCTCTAGGTCAGTAGAGCTTGGGTAACCAATCCCTAGAAGACCTCGCCTGAATAAGTCAGGCAATGAGTCAGAGAACCCTTAATCGGGAAGCCCTCTGATTCATCTGAGGGAGCTGTCACTCAGGGATGATTTTAAATGCGATAATTTTCCATTTTGATCCATCTTTGATCAGGTAATATTCGATATAGGCGTCTTTTCCATCTTCTCCTGTTAATACCCCTTTATAGATTCCGACATGCTCTTCAAACATGATCGTCCCTAGCGTGATGCTACAGTTGTGGGACAAGGAGGGAAACGCTTTCACAAATTTTTCAAAGTCTTTTAAGGAGGTGTTGTCGCGGTATTCTTCGGAGGTAAATTGATAGTAAGCTTTGGGAAGTTCGTGATCGCGAATTGCTGCGACATGATTGTGCACAGTATCCATGAGGCCAATGTTGTCAAAGGCATAGAGGCTGAAAGGATTTAAGAAGGGAATGAGACTTGCTAAAAGAAAAAATAATGTTTTGTTCATGCGTATGCTCAATGTCAAAAGTTTTGATCATCTTAAGCAACACGTTATTATTTTAAAATAGTTATTCACTTGTGTATACTTTGAGAGAAGGTGGCTGTCCCTGCTATATCTCAATAAAAAACGTATGACTAGGATGCAGGAGGGGTTGATTCATCCGTTCCTGGAGCGGTGGAGCTAAAGACACGAATGGCGACAATTTTCCATGCGTCGTTTTCTTTGTTTAGATTGTATTCAACCTGATTAGCTTCCCCGTTGGTGGCTGTGAAGCTTGCAACGATGATGGCCATGTTATTTTCAAACGTAGGATCGGCAAATGTTGCTGACGCATTGTTGGAAAAAATGGCATAGTTTTTGAGGAACACAGAAAACTGTTCTTGGGACGTAAATTTTTTAAAGTCAGGAGATGTGTAGGTCTCGTATGCCTTTTTTATATCCCCTTTTTTAATTTCCTCTAACTGCTCCTTGACTGGATCTAGAATTGAACTGGCATCGAAGTCGGTGACTGCGACTGGAGCTGCCACAGCAAGTGGAGCAGTATCAGAAATTTGCATTCCCCAAATCTGCCACTTTCCATTCTCTTTGGAGAGTGTATAGTCGATATGGTAGGTTTTGTTGTTCTGATGAACAATTGCATGGACTTTTCCCGCACCTTTGTAAAAAATGTGTTCTTTGACTTCGCTATTTTTTTCTGTTAAGGCGGGATATTGTTCGATGAACTGTTTGAACTCTTTTAATGGAGTCGCCGCACGAAATCCTTCGGATGTCATCTGGTAAGCTTTTTCGATATCCTTGCTTTGCAGCGCCTTTAGCTGGCCTTGAATAGGGGGAAGGAGTAGGGCGGGATCATCTTTGACTTTTGCATTCTCGTTGAGAGGAAGGATCAAAAGACGAATATTCCATATTTTCCACTGTCCATCTTCTTTTACCAAGGTATATTCCGCCGGAACTTCCCCTTCTTTTGTTGAGAGCTGGACCGTGATCGTTGCTCTGTCAGCACTGTTTAGAACAGTGTTTTTAAACAACACGTTGTTATTATTGCTGAGAGCAGTGTAATGGTCGATGAATTCTTTGAACTTATCGAATGGTGTTGCCTTTTTGAAATCGTTAGACGTTTCGTCGTAGGCTTTCTGCAAATCTTTGTCTTGAAAAGCTTTAAGTTGTTTTTTGATGATGAGTTCGAGTGAATTTTCTTCTTCCGCTGTCGGCGGCGCCAGCTTTTCTCCTAATTCGATATTGAGTACTTTCCAGTCACTATCTTCTTCTACGAGCACATACTTAATGGGGATGACAGCATCGTTTTCGTCGATGATGTTTCCTTTTAAGACGGCGTTATTTCCTGTGACGTCGATCGTATCAAATTGAACGGATTTGTATTTCGTTAAAAAGGTATTTTCATTAATAAATTTTTTAAAGTTTTCAAAAGAGGTGCTTTGCTGAAAATCGTTGGAGGTGTATTCGTAATAGGCTTCTCCCTGGCGATTATTATGGATGGCAGTCAGTTGATTTTGTGCAACAACACTCAAATTTTCATACGATTTTTCGACATTCAAAAAGCCATATCCCGTAGCTCCTATCGCGAACAAAATCAATAAATACATCCAAAGGCGGCTACGATGTGCGGGAGGGGCAGTCTTTTCATTTTCCGGGTGAAGGCGTAGCTTTTCTCCACAAACAGGACAGTAGTTTAATTGTTCGTCGACGGAGGAGTGGCAACGTTTGCAAATCATAATAAAATTCCTTCAAAAAAATCAGGGGAAAGGCATCTATTTTGTATATACCGTTCGTGGCTCAAAAACCAAATTTTGAACCGCGAACGGTATAATTTGGACAATGAGTATTAAAAAATAATTTTGCAATAAAAAATGTTATTGGCGCTGGTGGTGGCCATAGTGCGTAATTAATTGCTCCGCCTTTTTATAGTTAGAGCAGCGTAACGATTCGTAAATCTTAAGTCCTTGAGAGTTATTTCCTTGTTGAAAATACAGACAGCCCAATTTAAATAATGTCTCCTTGTCATCGGGACGTAGTTTCAGGATCATTTCAAACTCTTTTATCTCCTCCATCGGCATCTGGAGGTCGTGATAGCTGTAGGCAAGCTGAGTCCGGACCCATGGATCGTTGGGAGCGTAGTCGTTGAGGATTTTAAATTCTTCAATGGCTTTTTGTGCGGTTTCGCGGAAGGTCGTTTCGAATTCCTCAGTGAATTTCTCGTGTGGGGTCCAGCGGTCTTCGTCTTCGCCGCCTTCAAGCTTGCGTGGATTAACGTAGAGGCCAGAGAGGGTGACATAGGCATTGGCGAGGGCGGCGTGGACGTCGAGGCTGGTGGGTTCGCATTTGACGAGTTTGATGTGTTCGTCAACGGCGGATTCAAGGAGAAGTTCTTTAATTTTATGAAAGTCGTACCAGAAGAGGCGGCAGCTGAGTTTTTCTGCAAAAGGTTTAATGGAATCGAGAAATTTGGGAAGCTTGATCAGTGCGTGTTCTTTTCCTTGGAGTTGCATTGCTAGACGTGTATACCCATTGGCGAGAGCAATGTGGTGTTCAGGGATTCCTTCTCGGTATTTGAGGATGCTTTTGCATGCGCGCGTGTAGCGTTCTTTGAAATCTTCAAACTGTTCGGGCTTTTTTGTTTTAAAGTAGAGACGTAAAATGACGTAAGAAAAAAGCGTTAAAAAGAAAAAAGCGAGGGAGATTGCTAAAATGGAAGAATGAAGAAGTAAAGAGAAGAGGGTAATTAAAGAGAGGGCTTCGACAATAATTAAGGTGATGAAAAACAGGTTGAAGTGGAGGTAGGTCTTAAGAGATTTTTCTAAATGAGGAATAATCGAATTGATAACTTTATTTGTTTCCTCGTTAAAGAAATCGTTATCAATTTGGAAATAGCCTTCCCCTTCAATTTTAGATGTTGCCATAGCGCACCTGGACCACGATCAGTCACTTATTACTATTACAAAAAAATATGTTTTACATCATATGTGTTAACAATTTTTCTTATACTGGCTTTTGAATTATCGTCCAAGAAAAATTTTATAAATTTACATATTTTTGAATATTGAAAAACGAATTTTTTATTTTATTGCGACTGTGCAACGGATTGTTCTCTTGTTTGAGGAAGAAGCTCGTCCTGATAGAAAACTGTTAATCCAGCAAATACAATGACTCCAGAAAAGATAGAAATCCATGAAACCGACTCTCCAAGAAAGATCCATCCTAATATCGCAGTGAAGACCGGGGTCGTAAATCCTGCAAAAGACATGAATGTCGCGCTGAAGCGTTTAAGAAGAGATCCATATAAATTATAACAAATAAGATTAGAAATGACTAATAATGCAATTGTACATTCAAAATAAGGAACAAACTCTGTAACAGGAATAGGATTCCACTCTTCAACGAGTGAAGAATGAACAAGTGCCATTGTTCCCCCAATTAGCATACTAAGGCTGTTTGCCATAAACGGAGAGTAGTTGTTTTCCTGAACAATTTGCTTGAGTAGGATCCATCCGTAGGCACTAGAAAGTGTTGCAACGATAAGGGCGATTTCCGGCCATGAGATGAAGAGGAGGCTCGTTCCCTCTTCGGCTGAACTTTGTGAAAGCAGAGCGGGTGTGATACCGATGATTCCAATAAATAGTCCTAACCACTTTTTTTGTGAGAGTGCTTCAGAGAAAACAAAATAGGAGAGAAGGGCAGCGAGGAAAGGGGATAAGCTGTAAATGAAGCATGTTTTAAATGCAGTAAGGTATTGTAGCCCCCATAATTCAAGTGCATTGGTTAAGTAGATGTTGAAAGTTGCGAGTGCAAAGAGGCGGAATAAGATTGTTTTATTGAAGTTGAACTTTTTTGGATTTTTGTAGATTTCATAGCCCAGCATGATAATTCCCGCAAGGACCATACGGCTGCCCATTAGAAAGAGAGGTTGGGAATACTCGAGGCCTGTTTTGGCGATGATGAAGACGCTGGCAAAGAGGGCATATAAAACAAAGACTAGGTACATGGGTAATCGCTACTATTAAATTATTGGTCATACCATATTAAAACGATAAGAATTAAAGATAAAGATTAAAGACAGTTTAAATATTTTTTTGATCAATTAGATACCGATTTGCATCAGGCTCAAAGAGCCGGCATCTTACAGCCTAGGTCGAAGCGTAGCGGAGGCCTAGGAAAGTAATACAAAAAATTGAGGTCTGAAGAGGGTGATGCAAATCGTTATTCCTTGGGGCGAGGTTTAGGGGGGAGGAAGTATGGTTTTATACACAAGTGAATTCAAAAATTAGCTTTCATATAGCTTAAAAACCGATTCTTGATTTCACTTGTGTATAAAATCAGTGGAGTCATTCTTCTTTATCTGCCGGGAGCTCCGGGAGCTCTAGGTATAAAGTCAGATAAGGCGTCGTTAAGAAGAGAGAGTCATCGTCTGTCACAATCTTTTTTAGTGCTAATGCTTTAATTTTTTTTGAAAATGAAAGGGAGAGATCAGACGGATCCTCCGCTAATATTTTAGCGGCATTCCAGTAAGCGCTTGCGCGGGAAGGGTCTTTGTTTTGTAGGGAGTGTTCTACTAGAACAAGCAGCTCTGTCGAGAGTGCATGACGCATCTTTTCTGTTCCCGGCATACGGCTTAATGCCAGGGCTAGACGGTCGATGTTTTTTGTCGGAGCGGTTTTTGTTAAAGAAAGAAGATAGTCCGAGACGCCCCTGCTAAAGAGAAGAGAGCTGGAAGGGTCGTGGAATTTATCAACCGCATAGGCAAAAAAAGAAAGATCATTATAGAGACCTTGCTGCATTAAAGCGAGCCCCGCCATGGCATACGTTTGGGCAGACTGTTGGCGCACGTGATTAAAGCGTTGGTGATCCAGTGGTAAACGAGACAGGTGGGGAAGGGCGAGCTTGTAATAAGCCGTTGCTGTGTCTACAGGTTTTTGTTCCCCTTCTTTGATGTAAGTAGTGGCCAGCAAAAGATCTAATTCCTCCCGTTCGGCATCGTTTGCTATCGGCAGTGCCTCTTCAAACTGATGCTTGGCTTGGGCGTAGTTGCCGTTTGCGATGGCGATTCTTCCTTGGATGGTCAGTTGCCAAAACGGGGTGAACTGCTGCTTAATTGTTTTTTTCATCCATGGAGAGAAGGTGGTCCATTCGTTAATTTCTTGGGAGGAGAATGTTTTGTCGGGAATGGTATTGAGTAGTGTTTGATGGAGGGAAGTAAAGAGAGGGATCCATGGACTGTCTTTGTTGTGAGTGCGAAGTGCTTCTAATTCTTGGTGTAGTTTTTCTGGATCATGAAGGAGGTAGCGATTAAGAGCGTTGTTAAAAAGTGATTCCTCTTTTATTTCTTGGGTTGCACCTTCGGTAGAGAGTGCCTGTTCAAAAAGGAGAGAAGAAGAAAGTAGGTTGCCATTCTCTCTAACGATATAGCCTTGATAGAGCGTCGCCTTAGCTTTTTCTGAGGGAATTCCTTTAAGAAATGCGTGGGCTTCGGCATATTCTCCTTTGGAAAACGATTCGAAGGCGCGATTAAATTGATAGTCATCGCCGAAGGAATAAAAAATGTAGCCCATTAACGCCAAGAGAAGGACGCTGATCGTGATGATTGCTGCTTTGATAAATGACATGGAGTAGGGTAGCCTTAAGTTATACCGAACGTGATTTAAAATTTAGAAGGGAGGAAGCCTTAGCTTCGGGCGTATGGGCCGCGGAATAGATCCTACAAGATTCCCCCCTCTTTCGTAAAGAATGAATTTTAAAACAATAAAAAAATTGATGAAATAATATTGAGTATGTGTTACGAGGAGGAGAAACAAGAAGGTTCCTATGCACAAGCCATTAATTCTATTGATCGAAGACGAAGAAGATATTGCCGCGCTCATTAAGCTTCAAGCTGAGATGTCTGGATATAGACTCCACGTGGAAACAGATGGATTGAATGGACTAACAGGAGTCAAAAGAGAAAAACCCGATCTTGTCCTCCTCGATTTGATGCTTCCGGGCCAGAGCGGTCTTGATGTGTGCCGAAAAATGAAGAATGATGACGAATTGAAAGACATTCCCGTCATCATGATCTCTGCAAAAAGCGAAGAAATCGATGTTGTTCTTGGATTAGAATTAGGCGCCGATGACTATGTGACAAAGCCTTTTTCTCCAAAAGTCCTCTTTTCCCGCGTCCGCGCTGTGATGCGCCGTGGAATAGAAAAGGCGAAACCTCCAAAAGTTGTGAACTTTGGAGATTTTATCATCGAGATCGATCGCTATGTCGTCCGTCGCGGAGAAGAACAGATTCCTTTAACACTTTCGGAGTTTGGAATCATTCGCCGCCTTGTGTTGAATAAAGGAAAAGTTCTTACAAGAAATCAATTGCTCGACGATGTTCAAAATGATGATGCTTTCATCGTCGACCGCAATATCGATGTGCATATTGCTGCGCTACGAAAAAAGTTGGGTCCTAACTTTGATTGGGTCGAGACCGTTCGCGGTGTCGGTTACCGCTTCAAAGAAGAGGAATAACTTTTCTTGCCTTGATGGCATGTAATCGTTCTTGATCGCCCACAGCATTCCGCTCTTTGTGTTTGGAAACCTGAACCTGCCCTTTTCGTCCACGCGGGGCACGCGTCACAAATTTTCTCTGCGTTACCGTTACCCGCACCCGGCCTTTGTCTTTTCCTTTGCTGTATGCAATGGCAAGTTGGACCGCATCTAAAACCGCTTCTTCATCAGGATCTTTTCCGTGGTCTGTTTTGATGACGATGTGGGATCCGGCATAGCCACTGACATGCAACCACCAATCATTCCCATGGGCATGGCGAAACGTAAGCTCTTCATTGCCTTCTGCATTTTTTCCTACCCAAATCTTAAGTCCACTGGCACTCAGAAATTCTCGATAAGGAAGAGTCAGCGCTTCCGGAGTTTTTTGTCGTGGCTCTCTTTTTGTCGGGGCTTCAAATGCTTTGTTTTTCTTTAAAAATTGCTCCAATTCTTGCGGAGTGGACAATGATTTAATCGTCTCGGCGTATATTTTCCATTCCGCCTCCTCACTCTCCGCTTTTTCGACTAGTCGCGTCAAATGAGGAATTCCATCCCTCAGCTTTTTACTCTTTTTGAAACGTTCTTTAATGCATTCGTGGGGCGGCAGCTTGGGATCTAACGTAAGAATTGTGAGCTTTCCCTCATTCTCCCAATCTTCGACAATCACTTCTTCCATTCCACGCTTAATACGGAAAAGATTCGATTGCAAAAGGATGCCTTCGTATTGAAGCACTTTCCACTCTAAGCAATTCTGTAGCTGTTCGACCCGTTCTTCTCGTCTTTTAATGGATTTTTTATAATTTTTTATTGATAATTGAACGAGAACATTTTTCCGTGCCAGAAAATGGGCATCTCGTTCTTTTTCTTCATACAACTCTTCCATCTCTGCGCTTGAAAGTAGAGGTTCTTGAAGGTGATGAGGAGGAAGCGGTTTTGGTGGGAGTGTATAGTGTGTTGCTTCGACTGGATGAAACGTATCGATAATTTCGCGATTATTATTGAGAAGAAATGCATTAGGACGCCGAGGAAAGAATTCGATCACAAGGGTCTGCTTTTCCTTGTTTTTTGCAATAAATGAAAGCTCTAGGATGCGGTCTTCATTCAAAATCTCTACTTTTATCAGAGTCTTTTCGACAATATTTTCTTTTAATTTACGAAGAAAAGATGAGGAGGAAATCCCCCCCTTTCGTTGGGAGAGATGAAAGCGTAAGAAGGGATCCTTCAATGAGATAAGTACTCGTGCACTAAAGAGGGCTAGTATAAAGGTGCCAGGGGAGAGTTCTTCAATCCCCTCAATTTTTTGATTTAGCACAAAAGGATCGAGTTCTTTAACTAGAGTTTGCATTTGTGTCAAGGTGATTGGCATGGATTCTCTTGTGTTATTATAGGTTTTATTGTATAATATTACGTTATAATAAACTAAATTATATTAATACTTAAAAATAGAGGTAATTATGTCTAGTTCAGGAATAGGAAGAAGTTCTACGAGTATCAATTTTGGTTCGGAATATAATCGGATACCAGATTCCGTATTTGATTTTGAATTTGATGACGATCAAGCAGCTCCAGCAAGTTCTCTTTCATCGTCGATCGATAAAGGATGGTCGACTCAGGATAAATTAGACGAAGCGACTCGATTAGCCAACGAAGCAATTAAAGCGGATAAAAAGGTTACGAGTTACGAAATAACCACTTCATGGGGATTTGAAAAAAAAGTAGTAAAACGAGTAGTAGAAGGAAAAGCAGTAGAAGAAAAAGTAGAAGAACAATTAGTAGAAGTTACTTTGTTTGATATTTCACCCTATTATGCACAACGTCCGGTATTGCTTGGAAAAATAGGTAATTTGAATCTTAGCTTGGATGAGTTAACAGATAAAATTATTAAATTATTTAATGATCATATGAACATTAGATCTGAAAGAATCGAATTAAGGAGACATATAGAGAATGCTGTGTCGGAAGTAAATCAAATAATTAGTGGAGATCATCCAAATCATATTTATCAAATTGGATATTTATTAAATAAACATTTTCTTACTTCTGAAAAGATTGCCCTTACATTTAATTTATTGAATACCGAACGTTCTACAGATAAAATACTATCAAAATCACCTTTTTATTTAGAATTTGATATTATTCCTTCTAGTAATGAACTAGTTGGTTTCGTCCTTTCATCGGTTAGCAAAATAGTTAAATTACCGATTATTCTAGGTATTAAAACACAATTGAATGAACATTATAAAAAAGATTTCGAACTTACCTTATCTTATGTGCCTAACACCCAAAAAAAAGAAATTGCTTTGAATATAGAGGGGGTGGGAGAGAATGCTCACGTCAAAAAACAAAAAATTGGAGTGTTTGTTTTGAAAGAGCTTCCTTTTACTCAAGACGGAATTTATGAGGAATTTAAAAAGTTTCTTAGTGCTTTCATTGATCCCTCTATTGATTCCGATTATTCCTCTGATGAATAGTCTAAGAGCTCCCCTAAAGGGTGTACTATTAGCTTAACGTAAAATTATTCTTTACAAACAAGACCTCACCTTCTAATACTTAAGTAAGTAGAAGAAGGAGAGGTTTTATGGCCATTCAAACAAAAGATCCCCAAGGGCTTGAAGAAGAAAACGTTGTGTTGGCGTCGACGCAGGGAGGAAGCCAGGGGCAGCAAGATGCGCTGCAGGTAACTGAAGATGCACGCGATAAAGAGTATCGCCAGCCTAGCTTTGGTGCGAAGCTTTTCATGGGAGATTTCGATTCTTCCCTTCTCTTTCCTTTTCCTACACAGAGTGCTGAAGACAAAAAAGTTGGCGATGTCTTTATTGCACAGCTGGAAGCGTTTTTAGTTGAGAACCTCGATCCTGATGAAGTGGATAAAACGTATACTATTCCTGATAAAGTGATCCAGGGATTGGGGAAGATGGGCGTCTTTGCGATGAAGATTCCTAAGGAATATGGCGGATTAGGATTTTCCCAGACAAATTATTGCCGTGCAGTGATGAAAGTCGCTTCGTATTGTGGAGCGACCGCAGTGTTGATTTCTGCGCACCAGTCGATTGGCGTGCCGCAGCCGTTGTTGATGTATGGGACGAAAGAGCAGAAAGAAAGATTTTTTCCTCGTTTTCGTAATGGAGAGATTTCAGCCTTTGCATTGACAGAGGTGGATGCGGGATCGGATCCGGCACAGATGAGTTCAAAAGCTGTTTTGTCTGACGACGGTAGCCATTATATCCTAACAGGAACGAAGTTGTGGTGCACCAATGGAACGATTGCGAATGTGATTGTTGTGATGGCGCAGACTGCAGCGAAGACCGTGAGGGGCAAAGAGCGCAAGCAGATCTCCGCGTTTATTGTCGACATGAAGACACCTGGCGTGGAAGTGCTGCATCGCTGCGAATTTATGGGTCTTCACGGCATCTACAATGGTGTCATTAAATTTACGAATGTTAAAATTCCAAAAGAAAATCTATTGTGGGAAGAGGGCCGTGGCCTTGCGATGGCGCTTGGAACGATCAATGTCGGTCGATTGACCCTTCCTGCTGCCTGTGCAGGTGTTGGCAAGCAATGTTTATCGATTGCGCGCCGCTGGGGCAATGAGCGCGTCCAGTGGGGAATGCCTGTTGGCAGACATGAAGCAGGAAAAGACAAAATTTCTTATATTGCGGCGACTACATTAGCGATCGAAGCGATCACGTGGTTGACATGTCGCTGGGCGGATGAAAAGCGCGTCGATATTCGTATTGAAGCGGCAATGGGAAAGCTTTTTTGTACGGAAGCAACATGGAAAATTACCGATATGACCATGCAGTTGCGTGGAGGACGGGGGTATGAAAGCGCGCGTTCGTTGAAGGCGCGTGGAGAGCCTCCGTATCCTGTTGAAAGAGCAATGCGCGATGTGCGCATCAATACCATTTTGGAAGGATCTTCTGAAATCATGCGCCTTTTCCTTGCGCGGGAAGCGATGGATCCCCATCTTCAGCGTCTCAGTGGCCTCTTAAGTAAAAAGGCTTCTGTTGGAGCAAAGATAAAAACGGCATTGGGATTGGTCGGGCATTACAGCTGGTGGTATCCAGCGCAGCTGGTGAAATCGTTGTTTTCTTCTTCCTATTCAGAGCTTGGACCTCTCGCTGCGCAGTTTAAGTTCATCGAAAAGACCAGTCATCAGCTAGCGGGCAGTATTTTTTATTATATGGCCGTGTACCAGCAAGGATTGGAAAAACGACAGCTGTTGGTTGGACATTTGATGGAGATTGGAACCGAGTTGTTTGCGATGGCAGCAACGTGTTCATATGCACATTCCTTGTGGAATAATAATAAAGATGACCAGTCTGCGATCGAATTGGCAAAGCATTTTTGTTTGCTCTCGCGTCGACGCATTGCCGGGCATTTTGACGCATTATCGGATAACGATGATCGCTCGGGAAATAAAGTGGCAGATCGTGTGTTGAATGGGGATTGTCGCTGGTTGGAGCAGGGAATTGTATGGATTGGTCCTAAGGATCTGTAGCGTTAGGATTAGGATCTTTATTGATGCGTTTCTCTTTTAACTTTCTTTTTTCTCTCTGCGTCTCAGCGTTGATAAAATACCAACTCTATCCTATCCTTTCGTGTAGGCGTCGGATTCCCAGTAGAAGTCTTGGCTGGTAAATATTTTTTTGATAGCGAGAGGGGCGTTGGTGCATAGACGCCCTGTGTGGTATCCGATAAATTTTACTGTTGTTTGAAGAAGTGCATAGGGGACGAGAGCAGGCTTTTCTTTTACAAGATGTGTCATTAACGCCTTCACGTATCCCATTCCGCGCTTTGTATCGGAGCAGGCGAGCAATTCTTGGTAGCCTTTTCTTGCGAGACCTGTGTCAAAATGCCGTTGAAACTCTTGTTTTAGAGAGTATCCGTGCGAGTGTTTGATAGTGGCATCGGCGACGTAGGCGATGGTATGACCTTTTCTTAGTAATTTTGCGACGACCACAGTATCCTCTCCTAAAAGCACTGTCGGGAATCCTTCCACTTCATCGAGAGCGCTGTTAAGGTATGCAGCGCAGGAGTCCGAACAGAAAAATGTATAGGCCCCGTAGGTGTTAATTGAGTCGATCGTGCGGTGGTGGCTTTTGTCTGGATAGTTGTAGGAGCGAGGGAAAGCTTCAAAAATGCCTGCTCCATCGTGGGGGAGTTGGCGTGCGTAGGTGATGGAGGCTTCTTTTTTTATTAGGGGTGCGACAAGTTTTTCTAGTAATAAGGGGTCGTCGGCATAAGCATCTGGGGTGACCATCACGACAATATCCGTATTCAAATATTTTCTTGCTTTTTCACGTGTGCTGCCATGGTTGAATGTGCGGCGAGGAACAACCAATACTTCGGCTCCGAGCTCTTGTGCAAGTTCGACCGTTCCGTCGTTTGAAGTGGAGTTGACGACCAGGACACGCGGTTTGAGAGGAGAGTTTAGGAAAGGAGGAAGAGACCGGCGGAGATGGTGGACCGCGTTGTGCGTGATGAAGACCACGCCGATGGAGGGTGTTATTGTGGATTCAGGCATGATGAATACTTCCTCTTGTAATAGGTAGCTAGGGCATCCCAGGCTGCAGATTCATTCCAATTCAATGCATTTGGATCAATAGGATCGGTATTCACTCGTTCGCGCGGTTCTGTGAATTCTGTTTGTGTGTGTAACTGGTATTCACAGGGAACATTTAGGCGCGGACGCAGTGCTTCTGCAAAGCGTGCAGTGAATGTTCCTTGTGTTTCCACGTATTCACTCGGATTAATCTTCGAAAATCCGGGAGTTGGCGGAAGTGTTTCTGCAAACAAACAATACGCTTTTGCTAAGAGAGAGACATGAATGTTATCGCGTAAGTAGTCCGGAAAAGTCACAGGAGCGCATTTTCCTTCAAGCCATGTGCGGGCGAGGAAGGAAGTGAAGCGTTCTTCTTCGTAGGGACCGAAGGGGTTGGGGATGACAAATTTTCCGAGATGAAGATTTTTTAAGGTACAAACAAATTTAAAGGCTTCGGAAGTGAGACCTTTGGATAGGCCGTAAGGAGAGACCGCGCGGAGGTGATCGCTGCCTTTTCCTTCTCCCGGTTCGAAGACACTGCCTGTCAATACCATGCGGTGGCAGCCGCGATCAAGAAATTCTTCTAGCACTGCATCGAGATTGTAGGTGTTGCTGGTGAGAGCTTTTGCGTAGTCGAATTGTGGGCTTTTATAGTTAGTGACATCGGCGGCATGGTGGCAAAAGAGATCCCAATGGACCTCTTGTCCGATCACAGAAAGAAATTTTTCTGATCCGAATGGACAGTCATAAATCAATTGGCATTTGGGGGCGATGCGCGCGATGCGTTCGTGGCGGGTTCCTTCGTAGTGAGACTGCGGATGAAGAAGCGGAGCGACGACAGTGTGGCCTGCGTCTATGAGTGCTTCGACAAACCACATTCCAGTGAAAGAGCTGGCGCCAGTGAAAAGTATTTTCATGAAATCCCCACAAGAAGGTGGTGGGCAGGTGTGAAGTCGGGATGCGTACGATCACGCTCTGAGATCACTGTCGGTGCCATTGGCCATTGAATATTAAATGCAGGATCGTCCCAGCGTAGTCCACGTTCTAATTCTTTTGAATAGTATTGAGAAACGAAATAGAGCACTTCTGTGTCGTCGGTTAGCGTCATGAATCCGTGAGCAAATCCTCTTGGAACAAAGAGCATACGACGATTTGTTGCAGAGAGCTCCGCACCAAACCATTGTTTAAACGTTGGGGAATTTGGACGCAAGTCAACGATCACATCGAAAATGCTCCCGTTGATGCAGCGTACAAGCTTTGTTTCTTCCATTGGGGAGAGTTGGTAGTGAAGACCGCGGAGAGTGCCTTTGTATGCGCTGTGGGAGTCGTTGGCTTGAAAAACGCAGGATTCCAAACCGTGCTGGGTAAACTCTTTTGCACAGAAGAGACGTGAAAAAAATCCACGTTCATCGCCTGTTGGCTGTAAATCAATTGTAAATGCATCTTTAAGAGGAGTTTTGTGGAAGATCATGTCGTTGCCCAGGGTAATGCTTGATTTTTTGCACTGTCGACATAGCGGTTGATGTGTGTGATGCAGGTGTCTTTCATCTGGAGTGCTTCTGGATTTTTCTCATATTTTTCAAAGTCTTTAAACCACGCCACCGTTTCTTTGAGAGCATCTTCCCATCCGTAAACGGGATGCCAGTGTAGCGTGTGTGCGGATTTTTCCCAATTCAATCGTAGCTGCTGCATTTCTGCTTTTGCCGACGGATTGCTGGTGTCGTTCCAGGTGCCATCTTTCCAAAAGTGAATCGTTTTTTCGATTATTTTTTTGCAGGAGATGCCCTTGTGCTCTTTTGGACCAAAGTTCCATGCATCCGCATAGGCGTGACCATTTTCCAGTAACTTTTCTGCCACTGCTAAGTAGCCGCTTAGTGGATCTAGTACATGCATCCAGGGGCGGACACTTTGGGGATTCCGCACATCGATCGGTGCGTTGTCCATCAGGGCGCGCATGGCGTCGGGGATGAGACGAAAGTCGGCAAAATCTCCTCCTCCAATCACATTACCGGCGCGTACTGAGGCGATTGCTGTCGGACTCTTTTTATCGAAAAAGGATTTCCTGTAGGAGCTGACAGCGAGTTCGGCCATGCTTTTGCTAGCGCTGTAAGGATCGTTGCCTCCAAGGGGATCCGATTCGCGGTATCCCCACAGCCATTCTTTGTTTTCGTAGACCTTGTCCGTGGTGACGATGACCACTGCGCGAGCGGGATTCTTTGATTGGCGGACGGCTTCGAGGAGGTTGACCGTGCCGGCGACATTGACATCAAATGTTTCTTTTGGTTCTTCGTACGAGCGTAGCACCAGAGGCTGTGCGGCTAAGTGAAAGATTACTTCCGGTTCATGGATTTCGATTGCTTTTGCTAGAGCGTCGTAGTCGCGGATGTCGCCGTAAATGTGTGTAAGAGACGATTCTAGACCGCAAACCGAAAAGTTGCTCGGAGAGGTGGGCGGATCGATGCTATATCCGATGATTTTGGCGCCCAGCAGTTGTAACCAGATCGTTAGCCATGAGCCTTTGAATCCGGTGTGACCCGTCACTAGAATTTTTTTGTTTTCGAAGGTGTTGTTAAATGTTTTTTTCATTTCACCGCTTCCTTTCTCGCTTTTTCGTAGATCGCATGTTCCATATCAACGAATGGAAAACCCGGCGCCCAAGGTGCTTTGCCGGATTCCCAGAGACGGCAGAGCTCATCGCGGTCGCGTTGCGTGTCCATGCATGACCAGAATCCTCTATGTTTAAAGAGGTTGAGTTGGCCATCGCGCGCGAGATCGACTAACGGCGTGCGCTCGAGAATGCATGCAGGATCTTTTGAAAGGTACTTAGCAAAGAAGTCGCGTTTGAAAAAGAAGAAGCCACCATTGATCCAATTTTCTTTGAATTCTGGTTTTTCTTGGAATTCGAGAACGTTGTCACCATCGAGTAAAATTTCGCCAAAGCGGGAAGGAGGATTGACGCCGAGGACCGTTCCAATTTTATTGTGTTCCTGGTGAAAGCGGAATTCTGTTTCGAGGTTGACGTTGCAAAGACCATCCCCATAGGTGACTGCTGCATGTTCTGCATTGCCTAAGTATTTTTCTGCGGCGATGGCAATGCGTGCGCCGGTCATTGTCTCTTCTCCGGTGTAGGCCACAGTGACTTCCCAGTCCTCTTCGTGATGGATCGAATGCACAACCAAGTTGTCCGATTTTAGATCGACGGTGAAGTCGCTGTGCATCGATGAGTAGTTGAGGAAATAGCTTTTGATGACTTCCGACTTAAATCCTGTGCACAAAATGAAGCGACGAAATCCAAAGCGACGGTAGATATGCATGATATGCCATAGGACCGGATGCTTGCCGACGGGAACCATAGGCTTTGGACGAAATTCTGTTTCTTCTTTAATACGTGTTCCTAGGCCTCCACAAAGAATGAATACCGGAGTGTTAGCGATTTTTTCCATTTTTTTCTCCATTTGTTGGAGTCGATTATCTCGCCTCTTTCCTTTTTTTTGCTAGAGATTATTCCTGATTTCTTACCGGAGAGATCACATAAACGAATGAGAGGTCATTGAGATTCCCTGCTGTAGGGGTAGCTTCTAGGCTATACGTGTACTCGCCTTCTTTTAGCGGAAAGACTTTATTGATGATGCCAACGTGAAGTCCGGCAGGAAAAACCCCGTCGAATCCCGTCGTGACCAGAAGATCGCCTTCTTGCATTAGAGGCATCGTAGGGATGGATGTCGGGCTATTGATGGGTTTTCCGGTGAGCAGATCGCGTGCGGGACCCTCGTCGTCGGCGAAGTCGTAATTGAAGCCGCTGCCTTTAAGGGTTTGTCCAGGTAGACGCCAGAGAGGAGCACTACTCCCTTGAATTTCGCCTTTTGCCAAAAACCATGCGTCGTCATTTTTTGCGAGTGCTTTTCGCATTTTTTCTAGTAGCGCTAGCAGCGTGTTTTTGTCATTCGTATCGGTTTTAATCTCATTTTGCGTGGCTAGAGTGCTGATCAGTGTTTGTAAATCTTCGACGATTTTTTTGCGCTGAGGTGCTCCGCGCGCAATGCGTACCGAAGGTGTTAGCCCAGAGTCCGTGATGAGGCGAATGCGGCTTTGATGCTTTCCTACGTAGTCGATGACTCCCACGACAGAGCTTCCTACAATGACCGGACTATTTTTTATGATGATAGGAATCGTGAGTTCTTTATTATTCTCTTCACCGACATTTATCCACAAGCAGCTGTTCCATGAAGAGGGAGAGCGGTAAACCACTTGTGCGGGGATGGCGGTCAGCTGTTGAGAGAGAAAGTCCAGCGCCTCTTTTTCGTGCTGTTGGTATGTCGAAGCCGTAGAAAATTGTGCGAGAAGGCGGAGCTCATGCTGAAAAAGTTCGGTTAACCGATTGATGTCCGATTTTAATAACGCATTTTCGAATTCGAGTTCTTGGAGACGCTGTGCGGAGACCGATGTTTCATCGTCCTTGCTAAAGTAGTGGAAGGGGGCGCTCAAAAACGATTTTATACTGGCAATTTGATGCCATGCAGGCGCCATCATCGCCACACTGCGTCCGTGTAGACGTTCGACCGACTGCTTTGGAAGGCTTAAAAATAGAATGGAGACAAAAAAGACGAGGCAATAGGGAAGAAGAGGTTGTTGACGACGCATGGCATTTTCTATTGTCTAATGTTACAAGCGAGTAGCGCCTCAACGACATAATTAATATTATGCGTGTTGAGACCTGCAACATTAATTCTGCCATTAGCGGGCATATAAATGCCATTTTCTTGTCGAAGAATCTCAACCTGACGGGCATCCAATCCGATAAAAGAGAAAATTCCCGACTGCTCATTGAGGAAAGCAAACCGTCGTTCATTGCCATTCGCAGAAAGTCCGACAAAAAGTGCATGCCGCATTTCTTTGATACGCGCGCGAATGGTCGCGAGCTCTTCCAACCACTCTTGTTTAAGAGAAGGGCTTTTAAGGAGTGTCTTTACAATTCTGGCGGGATGAATTGGAGGGTTTGAATAGGTCGTTCTAATAAGCGAACGGACTTGGCTAATGACTTTTTGCATTGATTCCTTTTCATGGATGACAATAGCAAGGAATCCGGCCCGCTCTCCGTAGAGGCCAAAATTTTTTGAGTAGGAGCTCGCTACCAGCATCTCATGGCCCTGTTCATAAAATAGGCGTATAGGGGCGGCATCTTCTTCGATTCCCTTTTTAAACCCTTGATACGCAAGGTCAAAGAAAGGAATGATCCCTCGTTTTTTTATGAGATCAGAAAGGATTTTCCATTGTTCCATTGAAAAATCCGTTCCCGTCGGATTATGGCAGCACCCATGAAGGCATATTGCATCTCCCGTTGGAATATTTTTTATTATCTCGCACAGCTCTGAAAAGAGAATTTGATGCTTTTCGAAGTTGTAATAAGGATAAAAGACCGTCCTTAAACCAGCCCGTTCAAAGATTCCTTTATGATTCGGCCATGTGGGATCAGAAATCCATATCGTGGAAACTCCACTTTTTTTTAGAAGATCGGCTCCAATGCGCAACGCTCCTGCTCCCCCCACTCCTTGGATGCCATAGAGGGTTCCCTTGTCTGATGCGACGAGATCCTCTCCAAAAACAAGTTTTAACGACTCGTTGCAATAGTCCGTATCGCCATCGATAGGGAGATATTCTTTATTTAAATTTTCTTTCAAAATCAGTGCTTCCGCTTTTCGCACAGAGGAAAAGGGATAAGGATTTCCATCCTCATCCTTATAGGTACCGACGCCAAGATTGACCTTTTGCGGACGCGGGTCGGCATTAAAATGACCTGTAATGCTTAAAATGGGGTCTTCTGGCAATAAATCGAGCGAAGCGAAGATGGGCATAATATGTCCTCCATGAAATGTTGATCATAGGGATCCTCCCTCTTCCATGCAATGAAAAATGACTTGCTGAAAAGCAAAAAGATGGGTATGATTTTGCTCTATATGATAGGGGGCGTTAGCTCAGCTGGTAGAGCGCAACAATGGCATTGTTGAGGTGAACGGTTCGACTCCGTTACGCTCCATTCCCCTTCCTTTTTTATTTCTTTGTAGCTGCGTCTCTACCTTACGAGTTGGGGTTTTCGAAGAGGCGAAGCCAGCGTGCCATGTCCGATTCGACGATTGCCGGCTTTGCGGGTTTAGCGATTTTATTCTTTTTCAAGGCGCGTTCCACGATTTTTTCTTCTTGTTCCTCATATGCATCCATGAATTGACGATAATAGTAGTCGTTGGCCGTTTCTTTTTGTTTTGGTTTCGGGGCAGTGATATTAGGGAGTAGAGGCTTTTGGGATGGAGGATGAATTTTCTTTGCTGTGCGGTGTTTTAACTCTTCAAAAAATGATTTTACTTCCTGTGTCTTTGCGTGAAGGGCGCGCACTTTGCAGGCGAGACGTTTATCGGAGGTGACGACTGTGAGTGCTTCAGGTTTGTCAGTCGATTTTATGAGAGAGAGGATGTGGTCGTCCGCCGTTTCCCCCTCATTTGTGTAGAGGATGCTGATATCGCGTTGGGTAGTGTGCGTGCATTCGCCTTTTTGGTAATGGGAGTCAAAGACGATGAGGGCATTTAAATTGAGTAACGTTGCGTAATCGGAGAGGGCTTTCAGTAAGGTTGAGCGTTGTTCATGCAGATCAGTGCCGGGAAATCCTACTAAAAAAAGAAGGTTGTAGCCGTCAATGATCAGATGTTTCATTTTTTAGTGCATGATTGTTTTTTTATGGATTCGATCGAAGAGAGCATTTTTTCTACCGCTTTGTGGCGGTGGGAGATGCGATTTTTTGTGGATTCGTCGAGTTCGGCAAAGGTTTTGTCGTAGTCGTGTTTAACGAAAATTGGATCGTACCCGAAGCCGTTGCGTCCGCGTTCTTCTTCGATGATGTAACCTTCGCACGTGCTGCGAACGGTTTTCTTTATCCCTTCTGGAGTGGCCAGGACGAGGCAGCATTCGAAGTAGGCAGCACGGTGTAGTTCTGACTTTCCTTCTAGGGCGTCCAGTAATTTTTTTCTATTTTCTGCATCTGTAGCATCATCGCCAGCATAGCGGCGGGAACGCACGCCGGGCTCATTGTTGAGGGCGGGAACGACCAGACCGCTGTCATCGGCGATGACAATTTTATTAAGCGTCTTTGCGGCATGAAGAGCTTTTAGGGAAGCATTTTCTTCGAAAGTGGCGCCCGTCTCTTCGGGGCAGGTGTAGGTGGGGAAGTTATAGAGGGAAAGGAGATCGCACTTTGTGAGATTTTTTAGCATCTCACGAAACTCTCTTATTTTATGTACATTCTGTGTCGCAAGTACAATCTCCATATCCCTTTTTATCCCTTGAGGTAGCTATCAATTTTTGTGATGACGAATTCCTCATCTTTAAAGGAAAACTTGTCATTCACTTTTCGTCCTAACATAGCTTGTGCCAGCTTTGATTGGAAGGAGAGGATGTTATTCTCTGCGATTGCGTCCCAAGGGCCTAAGATTGTATAGGTTTGTTTTTCGCCTTTTTCGTTACTGATTTCGACAACGTTGCCGATGCCGATTTCGTTGAGGTCGATATCGTGTGCGTTGATGACGCGTGCGCGGCTGAGATCTTCGCTAAGACGGCGGAGCTCACCTTGAAGGTGGCGGCGGCGTTCGCACGCAAATTTGTATTCCGAGTTTTCGCGGAGATCGCCTAGAGCGCGTGCGGCTTCGACTTCGCGTGCATTTTCGACAACTTCGATTGTTCCGATGTGACGGATCTTATCTTGTGTACGCATGAGACCATCTTCTGTTGTCCAGATGTAGCGGCCATCGAGCTCAAGACGTTCTTTCGTTTTTTTCTCTGGTGTGAGAGATGTGTGAACGACTTGTGCGAGCGAGTGAAGGATTTTGATGTCTTGTTGTGTAAACGCTTGGCACTTAGAGGCGAGGAGAAGGAATTCTTTCACAAAGTCGAGAGATTTTCCTTCGATCATCGAACGGATGAGTGCATAGCGTTGGTTTGTTAGCATCACATACATCTTTTTCGTTAGATCGCGATGTTGTGGTTGGCTTTCGATTTTATGCATCAAGACCAAAAATGCTTCGAAGAATACGCCTTTTCCTTCTTTATCTTCGAAAGGAAGACCTTTTTCGTTGGATTCAATCAACTTTTGAAAATACCAAACAAATGTTTCCGGATCCAATTCTGGATGCGCGAGCATCTTTTCTAGATGGGCTTGGAGAAGAGTCGTGTTTTCTTCTACCAGTTCTTTGATGATATAGTCGCGTAGCTGGCTTTGTTGGATCGGGCTCAGTAAGCTTAAGAACAGCTGTGGCCATTCGCCACGGTTTTCTTTTATTGCGGTGAGGGCGCGCTTTTTGAAGGCAAGAATTTCGATGTTGTTGACCACTTCAACCACATTTCTTAGGGCGAGGATGATCGACGCAACAGACTTTTCTCTTTTTGGGGCGTTAGGAAGCAATTCCAAAAACATGTAGATCTCAAGTTCTTGGGAGAGTGTGAGAGAGTCTTCTTTGAGAAGGCCTTCCATCTTTTCTGCGAGCTCGTCGACGAGTGCTTTATTTTTTAGTGTTTGCGGAAAGTCGCGAATGAAGTTGTAAGAAGCTTGGATAATTCCTGCCGGTGTTTTTATTTTGACAATTTCTTTTTGGAAACGGTCTTCATGGCTAAGTGACGTGTTCAAAAGACGAAACGGATCGCGTAAGGAGTCCGGTGTTTCGATGAAGGTGTCTTTTTTCAATTTGCTACGTGCCGCTTGCCACCAGCGTGTCCATTCCGCTTCAGGGATGACTAGTTCGCAGAGTTCATTTTTAATCTCTGCTGCTGTTTTGGGACCGAGATCTCTGAGCAAAATTTTGATGATTTCGACAGGATTTTCTTTTGCTTCTTTTTCTAGTTGGTCGGCGTCAAGGAAGCGACGGGAACGGAAGTCGTCATCGGCGAGAGGGATAAGGCTTTTGAACGCGTGCGTGTAAGTGACTGTTTTGCGTCCGGATAGGTTTTCAAATTCGATCGTTGCTTGTTCGCGGATAGGAGAGGCTTCGACGACTTCGCCTGTTCCCCAGCCACCACCATGGTACACACATTTTGCTACTTGTAGATGGACTAAAATTTCGTAGTTTGCGAGGGCGCCTTGGAAATTTTCCCTTGTTTTCATGCCGACAAGGCGTAGGCGTTCTGCAAACTCGGGTGTGTCGCCGTAGCGTTTATTTAGGGCGTTGAATGTGAGTTCTGCTAGGTTGGCGTTGTTTGTTGTTTGGAGATCGATGATGAGTTTTAGAATTTTATACGACTCTTTTTCGTCGCTGATGGTTTCCCACAAAGGAAGAGCCATTTCGACCACTTTTCCGAAGCGTGGGGCGAGATCTGATTTTTTTATGAGTTCAAAGATTTCTACAAATTCAGCGACATCGGCGACGTCATTTTTGCAGTACTCTTCCCAGAGTTCGAGTAGCTTTGTAAAATTTTTTTTGTGAATTTGCGTTTCAATATCTTTTAAATAACCCATTATCCTTACCCTAAAATTGCTATACACAAAAAATGCTAAAATCGAGAAAATATTGGTGGCTGTTCTTCCTTCTGAAATGACGGGAGAAAAGCGCGCAATTATCGATTTTTAAAATTTTTTGTGTATAATGTGATCATAAAATTTTTATAGTTGTACAAAGAAATATACTCTTGGAGAGCATTAATTTCAATCAATCATTCCTAGGAGCCACTAATATATCCGCCCTCGGGAGAAGGTCAAATTTGAATTTTGAGTGTATATATATGTTTTTGGTCGGTAATGTGTAAATTATGGCGGAAGATCTACCCAACATGTTCGATGAATTTGCGCGGCATGCGAATAAACCACAGGGTAAAAAGCTGGGAAAAAAGAAGCGACACGTAGTGGCCGACTCCTCTGCGAATGTCACGCCTCTCGAAAAAAGCGAAAAAGGCGACAACGCCAACGAGATGCGTGAGATGCTCGATCGCATCGATAAGATGCGAAAAGACATTGAAGGAAAGTTGAGTGATATTGAGAATCAAACCAGCTATTTGCCGAAAAATTTAAAAGAAATTTTAGAGAATCCAGAAACAGTAGATGAACAACATGTTGCTAAGTTGATGAAGAGCCAAGAAGAGCTCGAGCAAAAGGTCGGCGGAATATTGGGCGGTTCTTTTAGTGCTGTTACCGGACCCAAAAAAGAAAAGAAAGAGAAGAAGCAGGGACAAAAGTCGTCCAAGATACGTGAACGAAAGAACTGGTTGCGGATGGAGTAAGACGCGAGAGAATGGTATGCTGAGTAGAAAATTACCACAGAGGCCACAGAGAGAAATATACTAAATTTTGAATCACGTTCGGCATAGGACTATCCGTAACCGGGTTATAAGGAGTAGAAAATGGTAAAGCGAATTGATCTTTTTATGCCACCCCGCAGTCAGTATGGTGTGCTGCATTATTTTACTGTTAAGCTAGCAGAGGCATTGGACCGCATCGGCGTTAAAAGTCGCACCCTTGAAGCTGAACATGAAAATCCACGTCCTTTTCTCGATCAACTCTTTAGCGATCGTCCCGACTGCACCTTGTCGTTTAATGGACTCCTCCCAGATGATGAAGGACATTTCTTTTGCGACATGATCAATATTCCTCACGTCGCGTGCCTTGTCGATGCTCCGACTCAGTTTTTTTCGATGATCAAAAGTCCCAAGACCATCATTGCTTGTGCGGATGAGTCAGGATGCGAATTTTTTCGTGGACTGCATTGCCATCACACCCTTTTTATGCCGCATGCGGCGGATATCACCCTGACTTCCCTCCCTTTGATTGAAGAGAGAGTCTACGATGTGGTCGTGATGTCGTCGCTCATCGACTACCAACGGCTGCGACAAGAATGGGAAGGACAGTACCATCCGCTCGTATGCAAAGCAATGGATGATGCGGTGGAAATGACCTTATCCGATCCGTCCACCTCTTACGTCCAGGCATTTGTCGGGGCTCTAGACAAACAGGTCTCTATCACCGGAGCGTTGGATCCACGCAAAGTCGATTTTGTTTCGATTTTGGACGACCTAGAAATCTATTTAAAAGGCAGAAGTCGCATCGAGAGTATTCGCGCAGTTAAAGATGCGGAGGTTCATGTTTTTGGTGCAGAAACCGAGACGGCAACGTGGAAAGAGTATCTTGGCGATGCAAAAAATATCGTCATCCATGATCCCGTCCCCTTCGAACAGGCATTGGACATCATGCGTCAAAGTAAGATTTTGCTGAATACCTCTCCTTGGTCAAAAAAGGGAGGCCATGAGCGTATTTTTTCTGCGATGGCGGTTGGAACTGTTGTGTTGACAAATGAAAATGAATATTTGAATTCACAATTCAAAAATGGAAAAGAGCTGGTCCTGTTTAAGAATGAAGAGCCAGGACAGATCAACGATTTAATCAATGAATATTTGTCGAATAAGAAGCTGTGGAAGCAGGTGGTTGACGAAGGCAGAAAAGCGATTATTCGTGGACATACATGGGATCATCGTGCAAAAGCCTTAGTAAAAGAGCTGGAACCTTTACTACAGGATATCGCCACAAATACGGGCGCGTAAAATTATATGATTAAACGTGTCGATTTTCTTCTGCCTATATCGAGCCAGTACGGGGCGTTGCATCATTTTACTAAAAAAATCTACGAAGCATTTGTTAGGCGAGGTCTCACTTGTCGCTTGCTGAACCCAGAAGAGCACTTTTCTGTGCCTATGGCAGATCCCCCTGATATGACGTTTGCTGTGAATGGCGTGCCTCACGATCCAGAGGGCAATCTTCTTTGTGATCTCATCCACATTCCTCACTTGTGCTTTATTGTGGATCCGCCCTTTCGCTTTTTAGAGTTATTGCGTAGCCCACACATTGCGATTGCCTGCGACGATCGTTTTAACTGCGAAGTGCTGCGCTCGAATGGCTTTGCGCGTACCTGTTTTTTTCCTTATGGAGTCGAGCCGGAGCTTTCTCCTTCCGCTAACAATGAACGTCCTTTTGATGTGACGATGATTGCGAGCTACATCGATTACCAAGCAAATAAAGCCTTGTGGCCCTCTAAGTATGCACCACCCCTTGTTGAGGCAATGGAAGAAGCGGTGGTGGCGACGATTCAGGAACAGGGCTTATCGTTTATTGCAGCATTGATGAACGCTCTTAATGTGCGGATTGTTAGGGGAGAGATGGAAGGGGTCGAGATTGATCTTGTCCGTATTTTG
Organism: uncultured bacterium; assembly: GCA_964367715.1. GTDB lineage: Bacteria > Chlamydiota > Chlamydiia > Chlamydiales > Criblamydiaceae > CAYIYO01. The sequence goes on along the minus strand of CAYIYO010000004.1, from coordinate 19,923 downwards.
ATTGACCTCGAACTGTATCTCAAAGGGTGGGATCGTGTGCAGCTGGTGAAAGCCGTGACAGATGCAGAGGTTCATGTGATTGGCGGAGTGAATACCGGGTGGACACAGGCGCTTGCTGGAATGGATAACGTGCATTTTCACCCTTCTGTTTCCTATGAAGAAACGTTAGAGATCATGAAGAAATCAAAGATTGTGTTGAATAGCAGCATTAAAAATAAAGAAGGAGCAAGCGAGCGCGTATTTTCGACTTTGGCGACAGGGGCGCTTCCTCTAACGACACAAACATGCTATTTAGCCGAACATTTTATCGACGAAGAGAGTATTCTCTTTTATCAGCCGAATGCTTATGATAGGATAAACGGAAAAATTAATAAAATCCTTGCGAACGAAAAACTTACAAAAACAATTGTTGAAAAAGGACGCGCAGAAGTGATGCAGGCACATACCTGGGATTCTCGTGTGAATGAGTTATTTAAAAAATTTAATTTGTAGTTAACCTAATGATCCCTACTTTTCTTATTTTAAATTCTCCGTCGACTTACGAAAGGGGAATCGCCTCTATTTTTAGTGAACATTCCTCTCGTATGACACCTTATCTAGAAAGTTATTTATTAGAAGTTGCCAAAAAAGTGCAAGAGTTCGTAGAAGAAAACTCTACCTTCTTGAGATGTAAAATTGAATTTAAAGGTTCTTCGAGCTTCAGAAAACATGTTTTTCTAAAAGCTACCGATCAGAATTATAAAATACAAAGAATAGATCTGGGTGAACTCTATCTTTATTTAGGTTCTCGAGGTGAATTTCGATATTTAAATGAAGAAGAACTCACTCAAAAAATTAAAGCACTAATTGCAAAAAAAATTACTCTTTCTCCTCCTAGAATACTATCTAAACTATAATTTCATTTTTTTATGACAGATCAATTAGAGACAGATACGCTCGCACGCTGGTTTTTGGATGCAAAACGCGAATTTCCTTGGCGTGAAGAGCCCTCCCCTTACGCCGTATGGGTGTCAGAGATTATGCTTCAACAGACGCAGGCAGTGGTTGTTGTCCCTTATTTTGAACGATGGATGCAACGCTTCCCTACAGTCAAAGCCCTTGCAGAAGCCCCTTTGGATGCTGTCATAAAGGAATGGGAAGGCCTTGGCTATTATTCGCGCGCACGTTATCTGCACCAAGGGGCCCAGCACATCCTTGCCGAGCATGATGGAGAGCTACCTTCCACAGAAGAAGAGCTACGTAAAATCAAAGGACTTGGCGATTATACCGTTGGAGCGATTCTCAGCTTTGCTTTTCACAAAAAAGCAGCAGCAGTCGATGGCAATGTGTTGCGTGTGCTTTCGCGTTATTTTTTGATTGAAGATGACATCTCTAAGCAAAAAACAGTAAAAGCGATTCGAACTCTAGCGCAAGAGCAGCTTCCCGAAAAAGAACCATGGGTTGTTGCAGAAGCGCTTATTGAGTTGGGAGCAACCATTTGTGGTCGCCAGCCAAAATGTTTGGAGTGCCCTTTAAAGTATACTTGCAAAGGATTTGCTACCGGAAGGGCAATCACGCTGCCAGTCAAATCGAAAAAAGTGAAAGTAGAAGAGTTATTGCGAGCAGTAACAATCCTTATTAAGGAAGATCGGGTCCTTCTTCGAAAAGGTGTAGAAGGAGAGGTGATGCAAGATTTGTATGAGTTTCCTTATTATCAACATCAAGAAAAAATGCTGACGACAGCGATGATGGAACAATGGATTACAGAGAAGTTTTCTTTTTCGCCCGTTTTTCAAGAAGTGTTGCCTAAGGAAACTCACGGCTTTACAAGGTACCGTGTACAACTCGAATCGTTTGTTTTTAATACAAAAGGCATGGCAGAGGCCCCGCAAGGATACCTTTGGCACCCCTTGAAGGAGCTAACGCAACTTCCGTTTTCCTCGGGACATCGACGCGTCATGCACCACTTATTGGCTCAATCCCTCAGATGAGTAACCGTCAGGATATCACTTAAGGTGTGGGCATTGTTTTTATGCATTCATCGATACCGCGATCCTGGAGTTTGGCGTTTTTGATCAAGTAGATAGCGATTTGCATCAGGCTCAAAGAGCCGGCATCTTACAGCGAAGGTCGGAACGCAGCGCAGCGGAGTGAAGGCCTGGATAAGAAAGAAAAATATATTGAGATTGAAAAAAAAATTAAGGTCGCGGATGCGACCAAAGCATGTAGCCACAGGCGTAAGCCTGTGGTAAAGTTAAATTGATAACAGAGCCGCGAATGCGGCGACAGAAATGGCCGAAGCAATTCTCTTTTTTTTCCTGTCGCCGCATTCGCGGCTTGATTGTTTGTTCAACTTAACCATAGGCTTACGCCTATGGCTACATGCTTTGGTCGCATCCGCGACCTTGAAAAATTCAATATATGGCATCGATAAGTCACTGCTTTCATAGGCCGTTGCGGTAAGATTTGGATGGGAGGAAGTTATACACAAGTGAATTCAAAAACCGATTCTTGGGTTGATTACTTTTTAATACGAGTATTTGCTTCGTATAGTTTGAGGTACTTGTAAAATGCAGTATGCCCGTTATAAGCCGAGATAACAAAACCTTCGTAGCCTCCTAGGATCCCTCTTTTTATCAAATAACTTTTTAAAAAAGCGCCAACGCCGTGTAAAACTGCTTTACAAGGCGAGGACTTTTTCTTTCCCTGATACTGGGTCGCGAATAGTGTCGAATAAAACTGCATCTTAGTTAGGAAATCAGAAATAGTATCGTAAGAATAATGCTTTAGGGCACCTTTTAGAGCAATGTGTGTCATATTCTCTATGATAACTTGTTCATGCACTTCTGCCTCGGTAAACTGTGTTTTTTTACGATTGTAGAGACGGTAAACACGGTCCGGATACCATCCACACCAACGAATGAATTTTCCATTGAATTCGTTATGGCGCGGAATAGAATAGACAAAGCTGTCATCTAACTGTAGTCCCTTAATTTCTTCACAAAGAGAAGGGGTGATGACTTCATCACTGTCAATGGATAGAATCCAGTCGTTATGCGCAAGCCAGGAAGCGTGATTATGCGTCTTTCCAAAGCCTTTAAAAGGACCTTTTTCTATACGTACATTCGGATATTTTTCTGCGATTGTTAACGTATTATCGGTGGATCCATTATCAAAGATAAGGACTTCATTAAAGCATCTTAATGCGCAGAGAACTTCATCTAGGTATTTTTCGCTGTTTTTTGTTAGTATCGTCACTGTGATCATAAAAGACTATCCCGAATAATTTACTCAATTAGAGGTTACTGATGCAGACAACTTTATGCAATGACAAAGAGCAAGTGAGCCGTCCCCGCCGAAATAGAAATAGTCCCGCCATCCGTGCACTGGTTCAAGAAACGCGACTTCATCCTAGCGACTTTGTCGTCCCACTTTTTGTATTGGAAGGAGAAGGACAGCGTGAAGAAATTAGTAGCATGCCCGGAGTTTACCGATTGTCCATCGATCTAATGCTAAAAAATGTTGAGGAGCTGGTTACTGCTGGAGTGCAGGCAGTGAATATTTTTGTGGTTTGTCCGTCCGATCGAAAAAATGCGACAGGAAGTGAAGCATTGAGGGAAGGGAATTTGCTGCAACAAAGTGTACATGCTTTAAAGTCCTATTTTCCCTCGCTTTGCGTCATGGTGGATATCGCATTAGATCCTTTTACGGACCATGGACATGATGGACTTATCGACCATAATGGAACGATTTTAAACGATGAGACCGTTGATGTGTTGAAGGAGATGTCCCTTCGCGCTGCGGAAGCGGGGGCGGATCTTGTGGCGCCGAGTGATATGATGGATGGGCGTGTATGCGGTATTCGTGTCGCTCTTGACGAGGCGGGCTATTCGCATGTTGGAATTTGTTCTTACGCCGCTAAGTATGCATCGGCATTATATGGGCCTTTTCGTGATGCATTGCATTCTGCGCCGAAGTTTGGCGATAAAAAGACCTATCAGATGAATCCGGCGAATGTCAAAGAGGCGTTGCGGGAATGTGCATTGGATGAGGCGGAGGGAGCGGATATGCTCATGGTAAAGCCGGCATTATTGTATTTGGATGTCATCGCGAAAGTCAAGGAGCAGAGCCAGTTGCCTATCTGTGCGTACCATGTTAGTGGGGAATATAGCATGGTGATTGCAGCGGCAGAGAGAGGTTGGGTGGATGCGGATAAAGTTTTTTATGAGTCTTTATTATCGATTAAACGAGCCGGAGCAGATTTTATTTTTACTTATGCGGCTTTACGCGTAATTCAAATGATTAATAAATTATAGGGAGTAAAAATGAAGGTTTTTATCTGATTTAAAAACGCTTGATTTTTAATTAATGTTTCGATATAATTTTCCTTTTAATAGAGGAATTAAATGTTTGTGTGCTCTTCAACCTTTGGCTATAATTGGTCAGGGCAACCATATAATAGTGTTTTTGGCCAGGGCGTTAAAGACAACCTGATGGACCGTAGCGGAGCCATCTTTTTAAATGCATACAAAATAGCGGACTATATTCCCCTTATTTCTATTATTTCTGGTGTTTTCAAAATCGCCATTGGTTCCTATGTATTAGTTACTAACCCCTATCTTTCTTTTAGTGACAAAGTAAACAGCTGGGTTCTTATTGGAAGAGGTGTGCTTGCTACTTTCCAGTTAGGATCCATCTTTCTTGTCATAGACGTTATAGTGACTCTTTTTAATGTATTTATTTTTAATATTAAAAAATAATTATAATAAAAATATTAATGTTGTTTTTTTAATATATTAATGTTAATATTTTCTTAATATTAATATATTAAGATGATTTATACCGCTCGTGATTCAAAATTTGGTTTTTCGGCTGCGTCAAAGCCCCGTGGCCCAAAAATCAAATTTTGAACCACGAACGGTATATGTTAAAAAAAAGATGCTTTTTTATGGCTATTTGTTCTGAAAGCCTAGGTTATAATTGGGTCGGGCAAGCTTCATTAATAGAAATTAATGATAAGCCTCCTCTGACTAGAGAGTGTGACGAAGATAGTTACCCTCTTGCTGCCAATATTTTAAAGGTAATGGATTATATTCCTATCCTATCAGTAATTTCTGGAATATTTAAAATTGCCTTGGCTGCAACCAATCTTGCCAATTGGAAGGACCTTTCTCACTTAGATCGTGCGGATGCGGTAATTCTTTTAGGGCGGGGAATCATGGCAACTTGTCAATTGGGCTCTATATTCCTTGTTATCGATCCCCTTATGTCTATTTTAAATGGGGTGTTAAGTTGGAATGTAAAAAAACAAGCAATGGATGTTATTGAATGTGCGTAAATACTAATCCCTACTTTTCGTTATTGCCGTTGCAAATGAGCCTGGGCTACCAGTTTTTTTATTCGCCTGATAGTAAAATTGCAAATGTTAAGACGGGTGGAGTGGGTATTAATGAGATGAATATGCTTAAATTTGCGAATAGTATTCCCTTTATTTCGATTGTTTCCGGAATTATGACCACCATTTATGCGATCAATGCGAGAAATAATGAGTATTACGCTGACCATCCCTTTGACTGGGGGATGCTGGTTGTGAGAAGTGTCTTGTCTACTTGCCAGTTAGGCCTGCCATTTATGGTGATTGATTTGCTTGTTTTGGCGATAAATATCGGAATAATCGCAATAAATGCTCTTATCAATAAATGGAATAAATTTTCACCGACAGATTCTACTGGAAAACCTCTTTCGACCTTTCAGCGTCGTGGTGACACAGTTTATGTGTTATGATAACTTTTTTTGTTATCCTCCTTTTCTTCAAATTTTAGTAACAGCTCAGACGATTTTCGCTCATAAGCCTTGGTTACTGTCGCTGCTCGTTGATGAGATTGTAGAGGTCGCGTCCATTGTAGGCCGAGAAGCCGACATCGCGTAGCCATGCGGACATTCCATATTCCCACCGTTCGCGTGAGGAGTGTGTGTAGAAGACGTCGAGAGGCATCGAAAGCATGATGCCTTTATCATAGTAAACTTCGCCGTTGATGATATCGTTACCATTTGTCTGTGTGTACCAAAAAGTGACTTTAAGACCGCTTTTGAAATAGCGAGAAATTTCATAGCGGGCACCAATGTCGCGTGCAAGGAATTGTCCAAACTTAAGTTTGAATTCCAAACATATTTCTTTCCAGTCGTAGTAGTAGTTAAAGAACCATTGCGTACCGAGGAAATATTGATAAGTCGGGGTGAATCCGTGAAGCTTTCTAATTTTATCGGTAAATCCTAACCCATTTGTCGTACGTTTTTTTAAGACGGCGCCTTCAAAACCTGCTGCCCAATTGCTATTCGTTGGATAGTAAAGAAATTCTGTTCCTATTCCCCCGTATTGGCATTCAAACCATCCTAAGGAAAGGCGCGCGTACCATCCATTTTTCATGTTCCACGCGCGTTGAATGTACAATTCGGGAAAGGTTAGTCCGGGTTGTTTTAGGTAGTTGATGAGGTCGGTGCGTACGTTGATGAGTTGGGAAGGGTTGAGGCGGTCACTGTCACCAAGGTTTTGAATATCGGAATAGATGAGGTAGCCGAGACGTGCCGAATAGTAATAGTCATTCCAGAGATAGGCTTCCGATCCTGCTGTTAGCCCTACTGCATATTTGAATTTTCCTGTTGAGGAGCCAAAGAAAGAGTTAAAGTCCGGTAGCACGAAAAAATTTGTCCATTCCCGATTTTTTTTGAACAGAGTGCAGGCGGTGTAGGGGCATTCCCTTGAAACTTCTCTGATGGGACTGATGATGGCGAGCTCGTGGGTTCCCATTTGTTGGTCAGCGTACAGGCGAACGAATTCCATACGATAAACATATTCTTGAATGGGAAATCCATCGGATTCAATGACAACAATGACAGTGTCGATGTCGTTGGGAATCAGTGCAGCAAGAAGGTGGTTGATACGATTGCGCAGATCGAGTTCGGTGCGATAGGTGTCGTTGTAGATGGCAAGACGAAGCAGTTTTCTTTTTTCGCAGTCGTAGGAAAGGGAGGCTTTGAGGATTTCTATTCCTTGATTGAGAAAGGCATAGTTGAGGTCCTGGATCATCACATTTTCTGGTCGGAGAGGTCCTAGCGGTTCAGTATTTTTTGGTGAGACGTAAGGAAGAGGATTGTCAATTTTTGGAACAAATCCTTTGGATTCACCGAGATTATAGTAGGTGGAAGCAGAGAAGGCAAAGGCGTCGCCGCGGACGTAACTAGCAGCAAAGTCGAAGTATTCTGCAATCCGGTATTTGACGCCAAGATTGAAGTCCCATTTTTTTACACGACCATCGGGATGGGGTTCTCTTTTTTTGCTTTTATAGGGGATGGCATCGTATTCGGCGACAAGGGCTAAATTTTCTAAGAAAGGATTGCAAGATTGGCGAAAAGGCATCCATTGGACCCCACCGAAGAATCCGCGAATTCGCCATTCGCCATATCCTAAGCTAAATTCTAGATTTTGTTTAAGAAGTACTTGTGTAAGGACGATGTAGCGGGCTTTAAAGGCGCGGGTGCCCAAAAAGTCGTCTATTCCTACTGCGACGCCAGGAATTTTGTATTCGGAGTCTTCGGGATGAAACAAGGCGAATTTTAGGTTTGCTCCTTTGTCGGAGAAGTCTCCGAACCCAAATTGACTTAGGACTGGATCGTCCACACCGCGGAAAACTCTATAATTTGCTGTGACTTCTAAGCGGTCGATCAATTGGCAGCGTGCGTTCCAATTGTGGTAGGGAGGCACCCAGGATCCGCCGATAGAGAGTTCTCCTTCCCGACCCATCCTTGCGGAGGGCATGTTGATGTAGCCCCCTTGAAGGGTGTTGTTGTAGAAGATCGGCATTTTTTCGTTGATGCGCTGATTCCAATAATCGACGATGAGAAGATCTTCCATAAGATCCCCTTCCCGTTCAAAAAGATGAGCAGAGCTTTTCGCTGGCGCAAAAAAAGAGAAGACGACCAGAAGTAGGGCGAAATGCTTAAATTTCATGAGGTGTCAATGCGCTGATCGGTATCGATTGATAAATAGTTAATCGTGAAGAATACGTGGCTCGAAGGGAAAAATCAAGCGATAACTATGCAAAGAAATTATTCTAATAATTCTTTTGCGTGGGCGCGAAGACCTTGACGAATGATGTCGACCATTTCTGTTTTTGAAGGATCGACAAAAGTGGGAAGAGCAAAGTCCTCTGGGGCCACCTCTAAGAGGCCTAACTGTTCTGCGAGGTCGTAGTCTTCTGCAAGAACAGATTTCACTAAATGCATCGTTGGAACCTTTAGAGGCATGACTTTATTGTAGAGCGAGGCATCGACATACGCGCGGTGTTCGCCGTGCATACTTGTCGTAAAGTCGTATTCGCGTGTGCTGTTGTCGAGGTGACCTGACACGTAGGCACGGCTGAAAGAATATTTATTAACGCCGAGACGGAAAAAGTGTAGCATCTCTCGGTGTGTATTTTCTGGAACGACTGTGAAGACGAAGTCGTTAGGACCGAGAAATCCTTCTGCGGATGTTGTTGTTCCCATCAAAGGATCGCCGCTGATGAGTCGGCAAGGATTTTTTGGAATGCGGCTGGCGATGAGTGGAGCGATGGGAAAGCCTTCGCGTAAGCGGAAAAATCCTGTCTGGCCTTCGATGATGCCGGGTCCGGCGATGGAGACAACACGTTCAGTGTGCGTGTGGCCGCGTAATAAAAGTGTTCCGATGCTGACTACATCATGGGCGTTGAGGGTCCATACCACGTCGTCTGATGTTTGGATAGGATCGATTTCCTGAATATGTAGAGAGGCGTTTGCGACGGGATGCGGACCTTCTGCTGTGTGACCTTTTGCGTGTTCGGCATTAAAAAAAGCGGCACAGGTGGTGTCATGGCGGTAGATGAGGTGGACATTTCCATCGGTTAGCTTTTTTAAAACATCGAGACCTGTTTGAAATTCTTTTTCATATCCTTCCACCTGCATTTCTGCAGGAGGAAAAAAAGGGGCGGATTCGAGAGCTTTGACAAAGATGCTGCGTGGAGTCTGATTTGGATTTGCTAAGAATCCAAAAGGACGTTGTGTAATTTTTGAGAATATTCCGCCTTCCATTAGATGCTGAATAAGTTCTTCTCTAGAGACATCCAAAGGATTGCGTTTAGGGAAAGTGAAGTGTTCTTCTTTGTCGGCGACGTTGATAACGATATCCATCAGACGACGTTTGAGGCCGCGACGAATTTCTGTAATTGTTCCTGCTGCGGGACTTACAAAAAAGCGGCCTGGGGTCGATTTATCTTCGCAGAGTGGTTCGCCAATTTTTACGGTATCGCCTACCTTTTTAAAGAGGCTAAAACGTACAGTTTCAAACGAAGAAAGGTTGAGAGAGAGTTGTGTGGGGCGAGAAGAAAAAGAGAGGATAGCGCCTTCAGGCTTTCCTTTGATGGGAACGTCTAATCCTTTTTTTACTTTTATGTGCATGGCAGGCCCCTATTCAACATGTAAAAATAACGTTAGTAGAAGAAGGCTTTTTCCGCAATTCGAGACATTGGGCGATAAAGGCATAGATTTATCTTAAATCGTTGATCGTGTATAATTTATAAATTATCACGGAGGAATATGGAAAATCTAAGAAAATTTCGATTAAAGGCAGATACCGATGAGGATGCGGCATGGGAAGCACTTGAAAATGCGGGAGCTCTCTTGCATGCGTGTGTTGAAGAAGTAGATGGTGTAAAGGAATTATTTGGAATTGCTGAGGATGGTCCGTGGAAAGAAAAATTTTCATTTTTAGAAAGCGTTGAAGCAGTGGAATATCCAGAAATCGATTGGACAGAACAATGGGAAAACCATGCGTTGAATTACCATGAAGGTGTTGTGGAAGTGGAGCTTCCTGGATTTCCTTCTGTTTTTTTAGTGCCTGGACCTGGATTTGGCGATTTGTCGCATCCGACAACACGGCTAATGCTGGAGTTAATGAAAGGAAATGTGGAAGATGCGCCTATTATTGATGTAGGAAGTGGCAGTGGAGTGTTGTCGTTGGCGAGTGTGGCGATGGGAGCTTCTGTCGTTGTGGGAATTGATATAGACGAGGCTGCTGTTGTTCATGCAACAAACAATGCTCAGCGCAATGAGATGGAAGAAAGGGTCGAATTCTTTTTGCCAGAAGCTTTTGCGCAAGAGTCGTTTCCGGAAAATGCTGTCGTGTTGATCAATATGATTCGTTCCGAGCAGGAAGTGGCGTGGCAGATGACAAAATGTTCGCTGATTAATCCAACCATAGCGATCACATCGGGAGTGCGTGTTGAAGAGCGTGAAGAGTATCTTGCGCAAGCCGCACAATGGGGATGGAAATTGCAAGAAGAGCGCGAAGAGGAAGATTGGTTAGGGTTCGTCTTTCAAATTGCCTAAAAAATTATCACAGAGAACACAGAGAGAGCCGATAGCTATCTAATGTTACCGTCTCTCTCTTTTCTCTGTGGTAAAAAATAAGGTGCTTACATCATTCCGCCCATTCCGCCGAATCCACCCATTCCTCCCATACCACCCATACCACCCATGCCTGCCATGTCAGGAGCTTGTGCGGATTTTGGTTGAGGCTTATCGGTGATCATTGCTGCTGTTGTCAGCAAGAGACCAGCGATGGAGGTTGCGTGAGTGAGTGCACTTTTTGTGACCAGAGCGGGATCGATCACCCCTGCTTTGAGCATGTCGCAGAATTCATCTGTTAGACCATTATAGCCAAAGTTGTCTTTGCCTTCGAAGATCTTTTCCGCGATCATGTTTCCTTCCTTTCCGCAGTTGTTTGCGATTGCGATTGCCGGAGCAAAAGCGCCTTTGCGGACGATGTCGACCCCGATGGCTTCGTCGCCTTCGAGTTTAAGAGCATCTAAAGCTTTTACAACGCGTAGCAACGCAACGCCGCCGCCGGGAACAATTCCGCCTGTAACGGCTGCTCGTGTAGCATGTAGCGCATCTTCGATGCGTGCTTTTTTCTCTTTTAGTTCAGTTTCTGTTGCGGCGCCGATATTGAGGACGGCAACGCCACCCGTCATCTTTGCAAGACGCTGGTCCAGTTGTTGTGTTTCGTATTCGGAAGAGCTTTTTGCGCGTTCTGATTTTATTTGTCCGATGCGCTCTTCGATGGCGGCTTTATTTCCTAAGCCGTCGACGATTGTTGTCTCTTCTTTCGTCACTTTGATTGTTTTTGCTTTGCCTAGAACGTTGAGATCAATCTCTTCGATCTTCATTCCTAGCTCTTCGGTGACGACTGTTGCGCCGGTGAGGGCGGCAATGTCGTGAAGCATTGCTTTTCTCTTATCACCGAAGCCTGGAGCCTTAACAGCGCAGACTGGCATGCCGCCGCGAAGCTTGTTGATCACCAGAGTTGCCAGTGCTTCTCCATCGATATCTTCTGCGATGATGAGCAGAGGACGTGCGCCTTTTGCCATTGTCTTTTCTAGGATGGGGACCAAATCTTTCGCGGCAGAAAGTTTTTTGTCGGAGATCAAGATAAGAGGATTATCTAGTTCAACGCTCATGTTTTCGGGATTGGTGATGAAGTAAGGAGAGAGGAATCCTTTGTCGAATTGCATTCCTTCTTTTACTTCTAGCGTTGTATCGATACCCTTTGCTTCTGCGACGGAGATGATGCCATCTTTTCCAACTTTTTCCATTGCTTCGGCGATGATGCCGCCAATTTCTGCATCGTTATTTGCAGAGATCGTTGCAATTTGTTTGATTTCTTCCGTTCCTTTCACTGGTTTTGCTAGAGCAGTGAGGGCTTCGCATAGCACTTCTGCTGCTTTGTCCATTCCGCGTTTTAGACTCATCGGATTTGCCCCTGCCGTCACGCTTTTTGCTCCAGCGGTGAAGAGTGCTTCTGCTAGAACGATCGCTGTGGTGGTTCCGTCGCCGGCGATATCAGAAGTTTTTGATGCGACTTCTTTTACGAGTTGTGCGCCCATGTTTTCGAATTTATCTTTGAGGACAATTTCTTTTGCGACAGTGACGCCGTCTTTTGTGGAGAGGGGGGATCCGAATCCTTTATTGATGACGACATTGCGGCCTTTTGGTCCTAGAGTGACCTTTACGGCTTTTGCCAATGTTTTGACACCTGCTAGTACAGATTTTAGTGCATCTTCGTTGAATTTTAGTAGTTTAGACATGAGTTGCTCCTAGAGGTTGGACGATTATTTTTCTGTTAGGATGCCGAGGATATCTTCTTCTGACATGATGAGGAACTCTTCATCTTCGGAAGTGGACGAGTCTTTTACTTCTGTTCCTGCGTAGGAGCTGAAAAGAACGAGGTCGCCGATTTTTACGTTGAGTGTTTCGACAGTTCCGTTTTCATTGCGTTTTCCTGGACCGACGGCGATGACGCTGCCTTCGCGTGGTTTTTCTTTTGCGCTTTCGGGTAGGAGGATTCCCCCTTTTGTTTGAACGGCTTTAGAACGTTTAATTAGTACGCGATTTCCTAGAGGTTTTATGTGGTTCATCGTCATTACTCCTTGGGTGTGTTAAGTTTATTCGCTATCGTACGAAGGAAAAAGATTGTTGTCAAGCAAAAGCATCTATTTTTTAGCAGAAGAGACGGGAGAGTGCTAGTTTACTGGAGGTAGGTGTCAATTAAATATTTTTTTCTCTGTTGACGAAATGCTTCACGCTCTTTTTCGTGAAAGGCGCGGAGGGCCCAGACGACGAAAGGGGTCGAGCGCAGGAGGTGATAAATTTCTTTTGTACCATTGACTTTATGAAACATCTCTTTTTGCGAGCCTGAGACATCGAATGCCTCTTTGAATTTTTCTGGATAGAGACTTTTTAGGATACCGATGATCAGGTACTGGGTGGAGACCGGTTTGAAAGTCAGAGGATTCGTCACCATGATCAAAATGCCGTGGCAGTCTTCCTGCATGAATTTTCCGTAAAAAGGACGGTAGTGAAACGGTTCGAAATGGACGCCGGGAAATTTTTGTGCATTCAGGTGTTTTGCAAAGAGCGAGGCATCGATCCACGGCGCGCCAACAACTTTAAACGGAAGTGTATAGCCGATACCGATGCTAACGAAAGAGAGCTCCCCAAGGATTCCCGTCGTAGGATAGTAGAGCGGTGTGGAGGATTCCGGAATGTGCGGACTTGTAGGAACCCAAGGAAGGCCCGTGTCAGCAAACGACATTTTGCGGTTCCACCCCTTCATTGGAATGAAGGACAAGTTGCATCCAATTTTATATTCACTGTTGAAGAAGCGAGCGAGTTCGGCAATGGTCATTCCATGACAATAAGGAACATTGATGTACCCCACCATAGAGCGTAGCGATTCGTCTAACATAGGACCGTCGATGGTCAATCCGTTGATGGGGTTGGGACGATCCAATACGAGGACTTCGATGTTATGTTTTGCTGCTTCTTCCATGACGTAGAAGAGAGTGGTGCAATAGGTGTAGGAGCGCGTACCGAGGTCTTGAATATCGTAAACGATCAGGTCGATATTTTTTAGCATATCACTAGTGGGACGGCGCGTCTTTCCATGGAGGCTAAAGATCGGGATGCCATCGAGTGTTTTGCTATCATCGACACTTTCTGACGCGTAGGCCGTGCCTGTCAGTCCATGTTCCGGAGAGAAGAGCGCAGCAATGGTGTATTGGCCTTTCGTTGCGTGGGAACGGAGGATGTCAACAGAAGGTTGGACTTTGCTGCTGACTGATGTCTGGTTGGTGATAATACCAATCCGCTTTCCTTTCAATTTTTCGATATTTTCTTCCAGAAAAAGAAGGTCGATTCCCACATTGACTTTTGGAGAAAGAGCAGCATGCGCGTGTGAGAAGAAAAAAATCGAACAGAGAAAAAGTAAGGAAAGACGAGGTAAAATCATCCTTTTAAATTAACGTGAAAACCCCTTTTTGTAAAGATGCTTCTTTTGCTATAAAGACTCTAGAGAACCAAAGGAAGGCGATGTCACCTATTGAAAAAGCAAGACAGTTGTTGGAACAGACGAGAAATAAGGTATTGACGAGCGAAGAGCGCAAAGAAAAGGCCATTCAGCTCGCAGCCTTGATGGTTCATGCAGCGAATCAGGAAATTCGTCCCGAAGAAAAGCGTCTCCAACGCCAGCTTGGCTCTTTAATGAAGGATCCGGCCGGAAAAACTTTTGTGACTGCTGTGACGGATCAATGCTTTCGCAGCAAAGAAGAGGTTCGCGTGGCGGACCAGCTTGTCTACCTGATCGATACCTATGGAATACCCGACTTTTTTTCGTGGCAGGAGCGATTAAAGTTAACATTCTTCAAATATTTTGGAAAAAAATTTCCCCGTTTTCTTGTTCCACTTGTGAAACAGGCGCTGCGGCAAGAAACAAATAGCGTGATTATTCCAGGGGAGGCTGAGGAGTTAGTGAAGCATCTCCAGCGGCGATATGGAGAGGACGTTCGCTTAAATTTAAATCATTTAGGCGAGGCAATTCTTGGGGAAGCGGAGGCGTTAAAGCGCCTTCGCGTCTATGAAGAAGATTTAACAAAAGACAATATTGAATACATTTCTGTTAAGATATCGACCATCTGCAGTCAGCTTAATTTATTGTCGTGGGATCATACTCTTGAGATTTTGGCCGAGCGTTTACGTATCTTGTATCGTGTGGCGTCTGCACATCGTTTTACGCGACAAAATGGAGAGCAAGTAGAAAAATTTGTGAATCTCGACATGGAGGAGTACCGTGACGTTGAGTTAACGGTCGCTTTATTTAAAAAAGTTCTTGATGAAAAGGAATTCAAGCACTACTCAGCGGGAATTGTGTTACAAAGCTATCTTCCCGACTCCTATGCCATCCAACAACAGTTGACGACATGGGCGAGGGCGCGCGTGGCAGACGGGGGAGCGCCGATAAAGATTCGTTTGGTCAAAGGCGCAAATTTGGCGATGGAGGCGTTAGAAGCCTCCTTGCACGGCTGGCCGCAAGCACCTTATCCCAACAAAATGGAAGTCGATGCCAATTATAAGCAGATGATTCTTTACGGATTAAATCCATCGCACGTAAAAGCGGCGTGGATTGGCATCGCTAGCCACAACGTATTTGATATTGCATATGCACTTCTATTGCGAATGGAATACCAGTTGGAAAAAGAGAGCTGCTTTGAGATGTTGGAAGGAATGGCCGATCCGATGCGACGCGTGGTTCAACAGTTGGCAGGCGATATCCTTCTCTATTGTCCTGTCGCAACGAAGGAGGACTTTGTAAGTGCAGTGGCATATCTGATGCGGCGCCTCGACGAAAATACGGCGCCAGAAAATTTTCTACGCTCTTCTTTTCAGTTAGAACCGGGGTCCCCGTCTTGGAAGGATCAAGAAGAGCGCTTTCGGGAGTCATGCGATAGCATTAACCATGTAGATAATAAAGCAAGAAGAACCCAAAATCGTCAGCAGTATCCTTCCTTGCCCTGCTTTTGCGCCCCTTTTTCTAATGAACCCGACACGGATTTCTCTCTAGAAAAAAACCGTCTCTGGGCAAAAAAAATCACTGAAAAATGGAAAAATTTTGAAGGAAAAACGGTTTCTATTTCTACAAATGCTGATGATGTAGAGCCGCTATTAAAAACAGCAACAACTGCTTTTTCTGAATGGAAAAATAGTTCTGTCGAAGAGCGGGCATTTCTCTTGTCGAAAGTCGCACAAAAGATGCGAGAGCAAAGAGGCAATCTAATAGGTGTCATGATGGTGGAAGGAAAAAAAATCGTTACAGAAGCCGATGCGGAAATCTCTGAAGCGATCGACTTCCTCGAATATTATCGACGCGTTCTCCTCGAACTCCACTCCTTTAACGACATTGCATGGAGACCAAAAGGGATCGTTCTCGTAGCCCCTCCTTGGAACTTTCCCTGCTCCATTCCGACGGGAGGCATTGCCGCTGCGCTAGCGACAGGAAATGCGGTCATTTTTAAGCCAGCTCCAGAGACGAGAGAAATCGGAAAAATTATTGCAGAAATTTTTTTTGAAGCAGGTGTCGACAAAAAAATATTACAATTTTTTTGCTGTGAGGATGATCCGGTTGGAACGCGTCTGGTGAAGGATCCACGCATCGCTGTCATTCTCTTGACCGGAGCGACCGATACCGCACGTTTGTTCCTTAAGATGAATCCATTTGCGCATCTCTATGCAGAGACAGGCGGAAAAAATAGCATCATCGTCACAAAAATGGCGGACAGGGATCTTGCGATCAAAGATATCGTCCACTCCGCCTTCGGCCATGCAGGACAAAAATGCAGCGCGTGCAGCATTGCCATTTTAGAAAGTGAAGTGTATGACGATCCTCATTTTCGAAAGCAACTGCGCGATGCGGCAGCAAGCTTAACTGTCGGTTCCTCGTGGAACCTTGCCACAAAGGTCAATCCACTCATCCGCCTCCCTGAACGCACGTTAATACGTGGACTGACAGAGCTAGATTCTGGCGAGGAGTGGTTGTTACAGCCGCAGCAGGATGATGTTGATTCAAACTTATGGACCCCAGGAATACGCCTGGGAGTTGTCGAAGGAAGTTTTATGCATACGACGGAACTGTTTGGTCCGGTCCTATGCCTCATGCGCGCACGCGATCTCACGCACGCTCTTCAACTTGCAAACGGAACCAAATATGGGTTAACGAGTGGAATAGAGACATTGGATCCACGCGAAGCCGTGCGATGGGAACAGGAAATCGAAGCAGGAAATTTGTACATCAATCGAACGATCACCGGAGCAATTGTACAGCGGCAGCCATTTGGAGGCTGCAAGGCAAGTAGTTTTGGACGCGGAGCAAAGGCGGGAGGTCCGAATTATTTGACGCAGCTCATGCATGCCCAGCAGTTAGAAGGATCTGATCAGATGGATGCGGTGGAAAGTTACCAATTTTATTGGGACGAATATTTTAGTAAAAAACACGATCCTTCTTTATTGATTGGACAAGATAATTTTTTAAAATATGTTCCAAGAAAAGCGATTGTCTTGCGCGTGACAGAGCAGGATTGTAGAAAGTCGATCGCGCGCGTTATCGCCGCCTGCCGCATTTGTCGCACGCCGCTTGAAATCAGTATTGAGAAAGGAATGAGTGGAATTAATTTCCCTCATGTAAAAGAAGAAAGTGTAGAAGAACTTTTCAGTCGACTAGAAGAAGGGGTATTTGTGCGTATGCTTTCACATCCAAATAAAAATTTTCTTTTGTTAGCAGCGGAAAAAGGAATTTCACTTCTTTGTGGAGCAGTGCTTGCAAATGGGAGGCTCGAACTGTTAAACTATCTGCGCGAAGTGAGTGTCAGTATTGACTACCATCGTTACGGCAACCTCGGTGAACGTGAGGGAGAGCAGCGGCAACCGCTGTCCATGCCGGATCCTTATTGTTCGAATTCTTGTGATTAAATATGAGCAGTGTAACGATGTCGATTGAAGATAAATTAAATTCAGAGCAGGTGCAGGCAGCACGTCATATTGATGGTCCGTTATTGGTGCTTGCTGGTGCGGGGTCTGGAAAAACGCGTTGTGTGACCTTTCGTATCCTTCATCTCCTGCAATTAGATATTCCCGCCCATGCCATTTTGGGAGTGACCTTTACGAACAAGGCCGCCGCGGAAATGCGTGAACGTGTAAGGGAAACTGCACAGCAAAATGTGTTGATTTCTACCTTCCATAGTCTCGGTGCCCGGATCTTAAGAGACTCCATCCACCATCTCGGCTATAAAGCAACGTTTACGATTTATGATGAAGATGATGTGGATAAGCTTCTTAAGGCGTGTTTAAAAGACTTTGGACTCGATAAAGCCGATCACAAACCCTATCGTAGCTTGATCTCCAATTGCAAAAATCGATTGGAAGGTCCGGACAATATTGATTTGGATGCAGTTAACTCGCGTCTTAGAGATTCTTTTCCAAAAGTATACCGTCGCTATCAGGAATCCCTTCATGCCTACAACGGACTCGACTTTGACGATCTCCTTTTTCTCTGTGTACGCCTTTTTAGAGAGCATCCTGAAGTTCTCGAACGCTACCAAAATCTCTGGCGCTATGTGTTGATCGATGAATACCAAGATACCAATGCGGCGCAATATGAAATCGTTCGCCTCCTCGTGCAAAAGACTCACAACATCTTTGCCGTGGGCGATCCCGATCAGTCGATTTATTCGTGGCGAGGAGCAAATATTAATAATATTTTGAATTTTGAAACCGACTTCCAAGATGCAAAAGTCGTGCGCCTCGAACAAAATTATCGCAGCCGCACCAACATTTTGGAGGCAGCGAATGCTGTGATTGCACACAACGACCGCCGTTACGAAAAAAAGCTGTGGAGCGATCGAGGACCGGGCGAAAAAATCAAACATTTTACTGGCAATGACGATAGGGAAGAGGCCCGTTTTGTGGCAGATAAGATTCGTTATCACCACGAACATCATGGCGTTCCTTTAAGTGAAATGGCAATTTTATATCGCACAAACTTCCAGTCGCGTTCTTTTGAGGATCAGCTATTAAATCGCAGTATTTCTTACGTCATTGTAGGTGGAATTTCCTTTTACCATCGCCGTGAAATCAAGGATATGATGGCATTTTTGCGTCTGGTGCTATCCGGAGCGGATTACGTCTCTTTTGAACGGACCATTAACTTGCCTAAGCGCGGGATTGGTGACACGACGATTGCTAAGATTCGACAGGCTTCAGCGGAATCGGGAATGGAAATTATCGACTTCTGCGAACGGTTGGCGCGGGAAGAGGGAGTCGCCGATGTTCGTCTCAATCGTAAGCAAAAAGATGGCCTTAAGCATTATGTCGAAACCATTCGTACCATGCGCGAGAGTGCAGAAGAAGGATTGCCTCTTCACCGCTTGATGGAGCTAGCGATTGATCGCAGCGGATATCTTGCTGTGTTGGATGAAGATCCGGAAACAAGCGAAGATCGAAATGCGAACATTAAAGAACTTTTGTATAAAGTCGAAGAATGGGAAAAAGAGGCAGAAAATGCTACCCTGGCAAATTTTCTAGAAGAGATGGCCCTCAAATCGACATTAGACGAGGTTGATGGCGCTAGTGACCGTCTTAATCTAATGACATTGCATAACGGAAAAGGGTTAGAGTTTCAGGTCATTTTCCTTGTGGGAATGGAAGAAAAATTATTGCCACACGTTAATTCATTAGAAAGTAGTGAAGCATTAGAAGAAGAGCGTCGGTTATGCTATGTGGGAATGACGCGCGCAAAAGAATTGTTGTATCTTTGTAACGTGCGTTTGAGACGGATGTGGGGAATAGAACACTTTCAACATCCTAGCCGCTTTTTAAAAGAAATTCCTCGCGAATTCATAGAAAATATACGCCTGTCACATGCGGTGATTAAGCCGATGAAAAAAGAATTCGATGATTTTATCGACGAAGATTTGTCGATAAAAGTGGAAGCGAAAGCTCCTGCCGTCCAACAAGAGTTCGCCTTTGGCGACGCTATCTATCACGAAAAGTATGGGATTGGTGTCATCCAAGACGTGTACCAGGGCGGAGCAGGTCTCACCTATAAGGTCATGTTTTCTAAAGAAACCGAGCCTCGACGCCTCGCTGCCAAGTTTGCCAACCTTACTAAACTGTAAATAATTATTATAAAAATACCTATACCCTTCGTGAATGAAATTTTTGAGGAATTAAAATTTCATTCACGAAGGGTATAGGTCGCGGATGCGACCGCAGCGTGTAGCCACAGGCGTGAGCCTGTGGTAAAGATAAACAACAAATTAAGCCGCGAATGCGGCGACAGATAAATTAAGGTGGTTTAGAAAATTTCTGTCGCCGCATTCGCGGCTCTGTAATCTATTTTTAACCTTACCACAGGCTCACGCCTATGGCTACATCCTTCGGTCGCATCCGCGACCTGAAAAATCCTCAAGTCTAGTCTGTGGAATGTGGAGTTTTTTTATCTAGCAGCATTATACCGAGGAGCAGCTCAAAAAGCCAATTTTTGAA
>CAYIYO010000003.1:7898-62073 GCA_964367715.1 uncultured bacterium | reverse complement strand
GCTCTTTGAGCCTGATGCAAATCGTTACTTACTTTGGACTCCCAAAAATGCCAAACTCCAGCATCGCTACCGCGATGAACACCTTATCAAAAGCACCGTGATAATTATACGCAACTTGGGTTATCTACTTTTTTATTTATATCATATAATATAATTAAATTTAATTATTTACAAGTAAAATCACACATCCTATAAATTAACTTTCCATCATCATTTATAATCTTTACTTCGTAAACATTATTTTTTAATAATAAACTCTTAGTATTCTCTAGACTTAGATCTGAAATCCCAATAATTTTGAGCCCGGACGGGCTATCAGGAGTATTATAGAAGGTTATAGAGGGTGGAAAAAGGATGCGGCCATTCCTCCAGCCTTGCGGCAGCCAAATTTTGTTTTCAGGACCAAAGCGATCAGGCAAATTAAGAACGATGATCTCTTCCTTTCCTTCGGCGAGAGCCCCAATTTCGCTACGAAGGGCATGCATTTGGATAAATCCTTCTTTCCAAAGAGTGACTCGGTCATGGGTCCAAATCGAATATAACGCTCCTAGACAAAGAATTGTCAAGACAGCCCCCCTCTTCATTTTGAACTGCGTAAATAGGTCTTTTCCCACCAAAATGACAGCAAAGAAAAGGGGAAAAATAGCAACGTAGGCGTATCGGGACTGTGGATGCCCTAAAGCGGCTTGAGGAAGCTGGCAAACAAAAAATAAGGCAAGAGCCACGCGCGCTACGGGATTGCGAAGACTATAAATAAGTAGGGCTGTCAATAGAAGAAGAGCCGCACCAATTCCTATAGATGACTGATAAAACTCTTTCGAAAACTCTGGGAGGAGTGTCACGAAAGGAGCGGAAAAAAAGTTTTTTAAAAACACTAGTGGCGAATTGATTGCATACCCCATCGAAAAACCAAATACTTTCTTTAAAACAAGAACGGTTATCCAACATACACCCAAAGGAAGGATCGCTATCAATCGCTCTTTTCGCGACGTCGACGTCTGATAAAAAATCGTCATCACCACTAAAGCCGGAAAGACAAGCATTCCCCAGTCCCAACATGCGAATGCGCATAGCTGAATGAGCA
Source organism: uncultured bacterium (assembly GCA_964367715.1). GTDB lineage: Bacteria > Chlamydiota > Chlamydiia > Chlamydiales > Criblamydiaceae > CAYIYO01. The sequence continues at coordinate 60,989 of CAYIYO010000003.1, read as the reverse complement.
CATAATACAACGGATTATAGCGGTGTTGCTGCGTAAAAAAGTAGACCGCCAATAGGATCCAGAACGTCGTTGCGATGTAGCCGATTGCGCAGCACCAGACGATGGCTTCGACACCTGCAGGACTTACCGCAAAAAGCAAAGAAGTCCCCGATGCGACAGTGAAATTCTGAGAAAATCCTTTGCGTGCGATCAGAAAAACCAAGTAGGTGTTAATGAAATGCCCTGCGATCGCAATCAAATGGATACCTGCTGGAGAAAGGTTTCCTAAAGTTACTTGTTTGAAGAGGAAATTGATGAAAAGATTGTAGTGATGGTTTTCTATTGGCATATAAAAAGGCGCACCACGCACCCTTTCTAGGAGATCCCAATCGTCCGATAGGAATCCGATCGTGTGAAGGGTGGATCCATATAAAAATAAAATTAGTAAGGCGGGAAGAGCAAATAGTATTCTGTGGGCCCAGCGATTCATTTTTTCCATCTCTTTTTCTCCACTTCAAAAAGAGAAAGTTTAATGAACATCTCCTAGACTGTCAATAGGATTGCATCGTGTGGGAAATCTGTGTTATCCTCGTTGCATGAGCGCATTACTAGGTATCCATTCCTTATCAAAATCATTTGGTACACAGGTTCTTTTTAAAGACCTAACTTTCACTATCTCCCAAGGAGATCGCATTGGCTTGATCGGACCTAATGGTTCCGGCAAGTCGACACTATTAAAAATTATCGCCGAAGAAGAGTCCCCGGACGATGGATACATTTCCCGTCGCCGCGGATTGCGCGTAGGCTATGCCAGCCAGGTTCCCGATTTTCCCTCTCTCCCGTTAGAGGAAGTGTTAATAAAAGGGGCAGTGGGAGGCGATAGCATCGATGCACGGACGCGCGCAGGAATTCTTTTGGGGAAGGCGCAGTTTGAAGATTTTTCGCAAATTGCAACGACGTTGTCTGGTGGATGGAAAAAGCGCCTTGATATTGTGAAAGCGTTGATGTGTGAGCCGGATATCCTGATTTTGGATGAACCGACAAACCACTTGGATTTGGAAGGGATCGAATGGCTCGAAAAGTTTTTGATCAAAGAAAAAATCAGTTACCTCGTCGTGAGCCACGACCGTTATTTTCTGGATAAAATCACGAACAAAGTGATTGAAATCAACCGCTGCTTTCCGGAAGGATTACTACAAGGAGAAGGTACTCTCAGCGATTATATGACACATAAAGATGCGTTTCTTGCTGCACAAGCACAGCAGGAGCGAGGACTTGCCTCCACCGTCCGCAACGAAGTCGAATGGTTACGAAAATCTCCGAAGGCGCGCACAACGAAATCCGTTTCCCGCATTCAGCGCGCCTATGCCATGTTGGACGAACTATCGGATCTACAATCCCGCAATACCTTTCAGACCGTTTCCATTGATTTTTCTGCATCGGAGCGCGCCACGCGCAAGCTGATCGTTGGAAAAAACCTTGGAAAGACATTGGGAGGCAAAGAGCTATTTAAAGGTGTCGACGTCACGCTCTCACCTGGAACCCGCCTTGGCATTGTCGGAAAAAATGGAACGGGAAAGACAACTCTCCTCAAAATTTTAGGTAAAACGCTTGATCCTGATATGGGAACAATAAAATATGCGACGGATCTGCGCCTCGTCTATTTTGATCAGCATCGAGAAAGTATTCCGACAAATATTTCGCTGCGCGAAGCTCTTTCTCCAAATAGTGAAATGGTCAATTATCGGGGACAAGACATCCACGTCAATGGCTGGGCGAAAAAGTTTTTATTTTCGCCCGACCGTTTACAGCTTCCCGTTGGATGCCTCTCAGGAGGAGAACGTGCGCGCATTCAGATTGCAAAACTGATGCTCGAACCTGCCGACGTCCTCTTTTTGGATGAACCGACGAACGATCTCGATATTCCGACTCTTGAAGTCTTGGAAAAAAGTCTGATGGAATTCCCTGGTGCCGTCGTATTAATTACGCACGACCGCTGCCTGATGGACCGCGTCTGCAACGAAATTATCGGAATGGGAATGAATAATGCGCACACCATTTTTGCCGACTACAGCCAGTGGGAAAACGCACGCGCCTTAGAGAAAACAGCAAAAAAAGAAGCTCCAAAGGCCATAAAAGAAGAAGTTGCACCAAAGACAACAAAAAAGCTATCGTACAAAGAACAGCGTGAATTGGAATCGATCGAAGGAACGATTTTAAAGATCGAGCAACAAATTGCTTCTTTGCAAAAGCAATTGGAAGAGCCCGCTGTGATTAAAGATGCGCAAAAAACGTTAACGCTCTACCAGGAACTTGCGGACAAACAAGGCGAGCACGATGCCCTGTTTGAACGATGGCAATTTTTAGAGGACAAAGCAAAATGACCTTGAAAGGAAAAACAGTATTTATCACAGGAGCTAGCCGCGGAATTGGCGAAGCAATCGCCTTGCGTTGTGCAGCCGAAGGGGCAAATATCGTGATCGCAGCAAAGACAGTAGATCCTCATCCAACCCTTCCTGGGACCATTTACGACACGGCCAAAGCAGTGGAAAAAATGGGTGGACGCGCCCTGCCGTTACAGGTCGATGTGCGCGACGAAGAGCAAGTCAAACGCGCAGTGGAAACTGCTGTAATGACTTTTGGTGGAATTGACATCCTCGTCAATAATGCCAGTGCAATCTTTTTGTCGCCGACCTCTTCTTTGCCGATGAAACGATACGATTTGATGATGGAATGCAATGTAAGAGCATCTTTTCTTTGTGCACAAGTCTGCTATCCGCATCTCATTAAAAGCGAGAATCCTCATATTTTAAATCTCTCCCCTCCTTTAAATATGGACTCCAAATGGTTTAAAAACCATTTGGGATATACCATGTCCAAGTACGGGATGAGCATGTGTACGCTAGGAATGTCTGCGGAATTTGCTAAAGAGGGAATCGCAGTGAATTCGTTATGGCCTAAAACAACGATTGCGACGAGTGCGATCTCCGTCAATTTTCCTAAAGCAATGACACATAGCCGTCATCCAGCGATCGTTGCCGACGCCGCCTATTCCATTTTTAGTAAAGACAGTAGGGCTGTCACCGGAAATTTCTTTGTTGACGAAGAAGTGTTGCGAGCAGAGGGAATCAGCGATTTTTCTGGCTACGCCGTTGATCCCGGCGCGGCTCTGCAGGACGATTTATTCCTTTTATAGTATCCATTAGAAAAAAATCAACGCAGAGGCGCTGAGCCGCAGAGAGAAAAAGAAAGACATCCGACTCGAAGGCTACACCCTTTGGTCGCATTCGCGACCTAAAAAACTTTCAAATAGGGTTACGATATGCTGAAACGTTCACGACTGTTACTTTTATTTTTAATTGTTTTACAAACCAGTGCCTTCGCAGCAGAAACTTATCAGAGAAATCCACACGTTTCTGATGAAATCTGGGAAAAAGTTTCTCCCTATTTTCTTCCCCTCACTCATGCTATAAAACCTATTCTCGACTCTATTTTTAATGGAACCCGCGTGATAGCGTCCAAACAAACGTTGGCAGAAGCAGGCTTTATCTTCACCGAAGTGCAAGGAACCCAAGCGTACGTCATGCAACACCCTTTAATTAAAGGATATGTCATCAAACTTTATCCAGACGACAAACCAACGCGTGTCGACTGGGTCAGCTGGACAAATCGTATCATCGGTGCAAATCTATTGAAGCAGGCATTCAAAATACATAAGTGCGATAAAATTTTTAAAGTCGCCAACAAATGGATCTACCCACTCCCTGCCGAACCTTCTCCCACGACCATTATCGAACAAGGTGGACGGAAAAATTTTATCCTGATCGTAGAAAATGTAAAACCATTAAGTAGAAGAGAAAACTGGGCGAAGTGGCGCCGCTTAAAAAAAGAAAATATTCTCACTTCCTTGTATAAAGTGACACGACGCGTCGGCGCAGGAGACTGTGTGAGAGCAAATAACCTTCCGTGGTGCGAAGATGGAAAAATTGGATTTGTCGATACAGAGATCTACTACCGATGGCCGATCAATTACCATCCTTTAATGGAAGTCCTTAATAAAAAGATGCAACCTAGATGGAAAAAAATCACACAAGATGGTTCTATACCGAGGAGCAGCTGAAATCGTCTAAATTCAAAATTTCAGCTGCTTCTCGGTATAAGCCTTAGTTTCCAGCAAAGACTCTAATGTCGGACGAATATTCAACTCTTTACAAAATGTAGCATACTCCCGCCGAAGGACCTGCTCCTTTTCCCCTGAAATGCCTTTGTAGACCGCACGAATCAATAAATTTTTTGGCGTGTGCTCGGGATCGATAAATTCGATCATCTGCGTCTGATAACCTGCAATCTCTAATAGCTGTCCACGTGCGGCATCCGTCGCCAATACCGCTATGCGCTCTTTTAGAATTCCGTGCTTTAGGAGTGGTGTCAGCGTTTTGTTGTCGATTTGCTTAAATAGTTCATGTTGGCAGCACGGAGCAAAAAGTAGTGCTTTGGCTTTTAGCTCGATTGCTTTTGCCATGGCGAAATCCGTCGCGACGTCACAGGCGTGGAGAGAAACAGCCAAATCGATTTCGCCTTCAACTGTACATGTTTGAATGTCCCCTTTAATAAACGTAAAGTCCGCGGCATCCCCTAACTCTTCTACCCATGCGCGGCATTTATCTAAAACCTCGGCTTTTCTGTCGATTCCGATCACACGAATTTTCAACCCTTTTATCTTTTTCAGGTAATGGTAGATGGCAAATGTTAGGTAAGCTTTTCCACATCCAAAGTCGACAATTTGTAATGGACGCTTGCAATCTAACTCTGATAAAATGTCATCCACCATTTCTAGAAAGCGGTTGATCTGACGAAATTTATCTCTTTTTGCAGGATAGACCTTTCCTTCGACATTCATAATACCCAAGTTTAGTAGAAAAGGAAGCGGTATGCCCTCTTGTAAAAGGTATTCTTTCTTTCTATTATGCAGAAGAGGAAGAGGGTCCGTTGTTGTCATTTTTTTTATGAGTGTCATTTTTAACTTTTTGCTAATTAAGAGATGGTAGACGGCGTCGGTACAGGTAAAAATCGATTGTCCAAATCCTTTTAAACGCCTAAGGAGGAGCTCTATCGATTCTTTAGATGTCAAATTTTGATGAAATACTTGGGCACCCTTAAATTCTGTGACTTGAAATTGAAGAGTTTCTTTGATAAGGAGGGGACGGATTGTTAGCTTGGAGCACTCTTCTTTTGACTTGGGAGCGCTGAGCGTAGCGGAAACAAAATTTTTGTTTTCAAAAATTTTATTTATAAACTCAACTATTTTTTGTTCCATCTCATTCCTATTATTTATATATCAGGTCACAGGAGCATCATTTAAGGCGTGGGCACTGTTTTTATGCATTCATCGCGACAGCAATGCAACAATAGCGCCCAGGTGTGGCGCGAAGCGACTACCCTGGGAACAGATTAGAAGAAGAAAAGTATAGCATAGTAACAGATTGAACAACCTCAAAAAAATCAGCGCTCATTAAATCCTTGATATTCTATAGAGCAAAGATCATGAAATAGAGTTGATACGCCTTCGACATCAAATGCCAAAGGGATGTCTATAATAGCAAAGCATGCATGGGTAGTCGCTACAATAATATCTCCTTTTCTTACGATTTCAATCTTTTTTTGCGGGAGATAGGGTCCGCCTGTCACATTGCGTAGAAAAATTCTGAGTTCCTGCTCGGTTTTTGAATGCAATATTTGTAAGATAGCGTCGTGAATTTTTCTGCTTTCTTCCTCCTGCTCAACTTCCTCCTGCTCAACTTCTTCTATCGCAACTTCTATCAAAGAAAGTAATTTTTTCTTATCAAACGCCCCGTGAATGGCGAGTTTTAAAGAGTTCAACCCTCTGCTCTTTATTGCCATCCAATTTAAAAAATTTTTGCTCGGCATAAATCCTTTTAAAATAGCGTGAATCGTATGCAATTGTTTTTTATTTTCGACGTAATAGCAATTAATTAATTTTTGTTTAAATAATCGTAATTTTGTCGTCGTCAACTTTCCTTTTGGCATCTCAAATTCAAAAATATCACATGCCAGCTGCATAAATTCCTGTTGTCTTTGAAGATTCTCTTCGTACTCTCCTTTTAAGAAGCATTGAAGACCTAAGGCATATTGATATTCAAGAGACGTTTTTTTAGGGAGCTCAAAAAAATATCGAAAAAACTCCTTCTCGCTAATCGTATCAAATTCAGATAAAATGATTCTTGAATTAAATTTTATTATTTCAACAAAAAATCTGTCGTGTAAAACTTCTCCTAAAGCGATAGAGTTGGTATAGAGAAAATCTAAAACTATTCCGAGATCACTAAAAACAGAGTCTAGCTTAGGATTCCAATCTGGAATTCCTTGCTTTAAATTTAATTTTATAGACAACGCACCAAAAAGACGGCTAAAAAAATCTTTAGTTAAGGCACCCGCATCAATCCCATTTTGCATGTGATACTTTACCATTCCCCTAAAATTATATTCTTTATTTTTAATGGCCTGAGCGACCATAGCTAACACTTCTATGGGTTCCTGAGTCGGATGATCAAAGGCACACTTAATTATATTACGTTCAATAAAATAAGTATAAAAATGTGCATTTGCAGGCTCATTAGCAGGAAAATATTCTTCTAAAAAACTACAAAGATTCGAATAAGAGGCGATATTTTGGCGAAATCGTATAAGAAAAGAGCGTCCTAACTCCGTGTTTAATTGCTGGTCAATTTTAGTATGAAATTTCTGATCCCCTATTTCATAGAGATCGTTCAAATACTCCACATATTCTTCTCCAAAAGGAGAGGGCATTAAAGCTGTTTCAAAGAAGCGTTGAAGATTGGATGAGATAAAATTAGAATTGATCTGCAGCGGTCTTATTGTAACGGCTTCTAAAGCGGAAGGATTTCTAATTACTTTTTCAATACCTTCCTGCACAAACCTCAACTTATTAATTTCTTCAAAAAGATCATATTGACCAGTTTCAAACTCTGCTCCAGGAAAAAGCGTGTTCAAAAAAAATGAAGATAACGCATTGCATTCTTCTAATGGGAGTACAGTAAATAAATCAATAACAAACTTCAACTCTTTTTCAATTTTTAATACTTTTAAAATTTGGATCAAATCTATAACTTCTTCTTCTGAAAACTTTTTCATTAAAAATTTGTATTTGAAAATCAAACACTCATCCAATTCTAATTGTTTAATTAAATTTTCTTTATTTTCATTTTCCATTAGTCCAATGATAAATAGCATTTGTAATTTAATTGAGAGAGAGGCTTTACCTAAAAAAATAGTCTCTAACTTTTTTAATTGAATCAGTGTTAAAGGAATTTCGGTCAAGAATGAAGTATTAAATAACACTAAAGAGGTAAGAGACGGGAGATCACCAATACTATCTTCTAAAACAGTGATTAGTATTTTTTTACTAAATTCCAAGTGCGTAAGAGTCTTAATTTTTTTAAAGCTGTTGGAGGTGTTTTCTCCCCTGAACAAGTTAATGCAAATAATTATTTTTTGCAAATTTTCGCAATATTTTAAAATTTCAACTAAATCTTCCTGTTCTATACTCCCTTTAACATTTTTAAAATTTAGAGAGGTAATGCAGACACCATAATCTCGAGTAAAGGCAACAACTTCCTCTGCTTTGTCTGGAATATAAGAAATGTTTATCGGCTTATCAACAAGATATTTTTCTAAGGAACGCATTTGTTCGATGTTTTTCACATTTAAATAAAAGCCTTCCTCTGTTTTATAATTAACAATGACACCACTCCTAGCGTGCAAAAAGAATAAAATTTTATTCATTAAAATAAGAGAGTCGGCTTCTTCTGCAATCTCTATCAAGGTAGAAATATTTTCTTTTGTTACTTCTTTATCTGCAAATTTTTCTTCAAAATTTATATTTAAAAGAGAGGAGAATTGAATCATTGATATGATTTTTTCAACGTCAATTTCTTTTGAATTTATCAATTCCATTGATCGCACATTAATTAAATTAATTTTTACATTACTAATTTGTTTATCTTCATGGAGTTCCTTTAACTCTAACGATAACTTATCAATAAACGAGAAATGACTACGCTGCCATTCTTGGCTTTGTTCGTGACAGGTTAAAACTAAATCAAAAAGAAGATCCGGCTCATCTTGAATAATTTCTTCGATTAGTTCCTGGACTTCTACTGAATTTATATCAACACCCTCTTGATTAATAAGCGTCGAAAACGAAAACTTATTTTTATTTAATAAATCGATTAACAATTTAACCCACTCTTGTCTAGATTCGCCGCTTCTTAGGGCTAATAAAAGTAGCGAATCCTTTCGAGATATTAATCCTTCAAATATACACTCAGAAACAGATTCTTTTCTTCCCCCTAAGTTCAAAATTTCCTCTATTTTACGTTTAAAGCTCTCCCCAAAAATTGCACCTTCTTCTCGATATTCCCCACTTACTATTTGTCTTAATTCTTCATAAGAGCGTTCTTTTTGTTGTTCTTTTGATAGTGCACGCGTGATTCGACGCTCTACTCCGGATATCGACTGAGAATTTTTTGTTCTGCTGCGTTTTGATGAGGGGGCTGCGGCTGGATCTTGATCTGCTCTTCTTTTGCTGCTTGATGGAACTTGATTAACCATTTTTCACCTATTTTTTTAATAAACAATAAACATATTAAATAATTGTAAATTAAAAATAAACTAAAGCTTAAATTTTAAAATATATTTTAACAAAAACTTGAATCAAATCAATTATACCGTTCGTGGTTCAAATTTTGATTTTCAGATGCCAAATTTTCAACGAGCAAAAATTTCCATTCCTATTATAGAATAGAAACCATGACCACCCTCCCCTTTTACAACGTTAGACGTTCCTCACTGAAAGGAACTATCTCCTGCCCCTCCTCTAAATCCCAGACCCTGCGCGCACTGCTATTTGGGTCCCTAGCAAAGGGAAAAAGCCATATTTACACCCCCCTCTCTTCTCCAGATACCGAAGCAATGGTCAAGGCATGTCGTCTTTTTGGAGCAAGCATAAACATTTTTTTAAACTATATAGAAATCGAAGGAGTGAATGGCACCATCTCCTCCTCTTTCAAATCCATTGATGCTGGCAATTCAGGAATTGTATTGCGCTTTTGTAGTGCGATAGGAGCGTTAGGATCAGCCCCTTTTACGGTGACTGGCGACCACTCCATTCAAACCCAACGTTCAGTGATGCCGTTACTGCTCGGACTAAAGCAATTAAAAGTAAAAACCAGTTGTTTAAAAAATGATGGATACGCTCCGATAGAAATCCAAGGCCCTCTTTGTGGAGGAGTCGCGACGATTGAGGGAGCAGACTCACAGCCTGTGTCTGCGTTATTAATTGCGGGTGCTTTTTGTGGAGCGCCTATTCAATTGAATGTACAAAATGCAGGAGAGATTCCTTGGGTGGCGCTGACGTTAGAATGGTTTGATCGTTTGGGAATTCCTTACCAAAATAATGCATATTCTTCTTATGAATTGACGGGGAATGCACAAATAGAAGGATTTACTTATCATGTTCCGGGAGATTGTAGTTCTGCCGCTTTTCCATTGGCGGCGGCGCTCATTACGGGATCCGCATTGACCCTCACAAATATCGATCTTAATGATCCTCAAGGCGACAAGGAGTTATTTTATATTTTACAACGCATGGGCGCCTCTATTAAAATCGATGAAAAAGAAAAAAAAATCGATGTAAAAGAAGGATCTATCCTTTCTGGAATCCGTGTGGATCTCAATTCTTGTATTGATGCGCTTCCTATTCTTGCTGTTGTTGCATGCTTTGCAAAAGGAGAGACACATATTTACAATGCGGCTGTCGCGCGTGGGAAAGAGAGTGATCGCCTTTCTTGTATGACAAAGGAGCTTAAAAAAATGGGAGCGGACATTGTAGAGACTTCGGACGGATTGATCATAAAGAACTCTATATTACATGGCACTCTTGTGCATTCACATGAGGACCATCGCATTGCGATGGCACTTGCTGTGGCGGGAATGGCAGCTAGTGGGGAAACCGTGATTTCTTCTGTGGCATGTGTGGCCAAAACATTTTCAACTTTTGTCGACGACTTTCGTGCATTAGGAGCCAACATTGAGGTGAGCGTGTGAATATTATTTTATGCGGCCTACCCATGAGTGGAAAAACAGTGATCGGAAAACATGTGGCTAATAAACTGGGTAAGGAGTTCATTGACGTCGATGACCTCATCATCCTTTTGTATAAACAAAAAAAAAATAAAAGTTACTCTTGTCGAGAAATTTTTTTAGAGGAAGGCGAAGAGTATTTTCGACAGATGGAAAAGGATGCGGTTGAATCTTTAGTCGATCAAAAAGGTGTGGTCATTGCCCTAGGAGGGGGGACTTTAACTTCTACAAATAGTGTCGAATTGCTGCGTCAATGGGGAACAATTATTTATCTTAAGGCATCGCCAGATACTATTTGGAGTAGAATTTGTCTTCGTGGGATCCCTCCTTATGTAAAAGAGAGAGAGTCTTTTAATGCTCTTATAGAAAAGCGAATTCCTGTATATGAAAATGCAGCACACCACACGATTGAAACAGAGCAACAAGCCGAAGAAGAGGTTGCCATGGCAGTAATCAACAAATGGAATGTCACAGATGGCGAGTAACTTTTTCGGCACATTATTTAAAATCACCACATGGGGAGAATCCCACGGAAAAGCCATCGGTGTCATCATCGATGGATGTCCCGCCGGACTTGAAATTAGTGAAAAAGAAATCGATGCCGCCCTTGCGCGGCGCGCGCCAGGAAAATCCCCTTATACTTCTCCGCGTCTAGAAGAAGATCGCGCAACCATTTATTCAGGTATCTTTGAAGGAAAAACCACAGGAACTCCTATTAGCATCCTCATTCCAAACAAAGATCCAGACTCAAGTAAATACGCCCCCATTAAAAATTTGTTACGCCCCGGACACGCCACGTTTACTTATTTGGAAAAGTATGGAATTTTTGATTATCGCGGCGGCGGACGTGCCTCTGCGCGGGAAACTGCCGTACGTGTCGCTGCCGGAGCTGTCGCCAAAAAATTTCTCGCGTTGAACGGTATCGAAGTCACTGCTTTTCTTAAACAAATCGGACCTGTCTCCTGCACATATGAAGGCGACAACAACCAACTGCGCACGCATACGCTAGCCAGCCCCCTCTTTTGTCCGGATCCAACGACAACCAAAGCGATGATGCGCCTATTGGATGAAGCGATTGCAGAAGGCGACTCTCTTGGAGGTATCGTCGAATTTCGAATTGTCGGGGCTCCCGCCGGACTCGGAGAACCTCTCTACCAAAAGCTTGAAGCAACTCTCGCCCACGCCATGATGGGATTGCCTGCAACAAAAGGGTTTGAAATTGGAGAAGGATTTAGCAGCGTACAGATGAAAGGCTCGGAACATAATGATGGCTTTATTGTTGAAAATGAAACGATCCAAACAGCATCTAATCATGCCGGCGGCATTTTAGCGGGCATTTCAACCGGGATGCCGATTGTCGGAAGCGTGGCGTTCAAACCGACGTCGAGTATTAAGAAAACACAACCAACGGTCACAGTAGAGAAAGAATCCGCTTTATTTGAGCTACCTCAAGGTTCTCGACACGATCCCTGCGTTGCCATTCGAGCGGTTCCCGTCGTAGAAGCAATGGCAGCACTGGTCATCGCCGATGCGCTTCTCCTTAATAGGTGTAGTCAGATATGAATATGATGAAAAAGACGATTCATCTACAATCCGGACTTTTAAAAAATCCGTCTGCTTTTATTTCCCACATCCGTTCTCTGGGCTGCCGCTGCGCATTGATCACCGACGAAATAGTCGCTTCTCTTTATGGCGAATCTCTCTGCCAAATTTTACGCGGAGCAGGAGTGACGACAGATCTCTTTTCCTTTCCAACAGGAGAAATCTTCAAAACAAGAGAAACAAAACAGCAGCTCGAAGATCAGCTTCTGCAAAAAGGATACGGACGCGACAGCTGCATCCTCGCACTCGGCGGAGGCGTCGTGACAGATCTCGCTGGATACCTCGCTGCCACGTATTGTCGAGGCGTTCCCGTAATCATGGTCCCTACAACGCTTTTGGCAATGGTAGATGCCTCCTTAGGAGGGAAAAATGGCGTGAATGTTTCCCAAGGAAAAAATTTGATCGGAACCTTCTACCAGCCTCAATCAATATGGATCGATCCTGATATTCTCGCTACCCTCCCGTTATGCGAGCTAAAGAACGGGATCGTTGAAATGATCAAACATGGACTCATTTCCGACACTCCCTATTTTGCGTTCATGGAAACCCAGGCAGAAAAAATTCTGTCGTTAGATCCAGATACAATAAAAAAAGCCATCAAAGGAAGCTGCGAAATAAAAATGGCAATTGTTGAAGAAGATGAGCGAGAGGCGGGAAGACGCCATCTACTCAACTTTGGCCACACCGTTGGCCACGCGTTAGAACTGTTAACAGATTATCGCTTGTCTCACGGCGAAGCCGTTGCATTGGGGATTTTATTTGAAAGTCATCTTGCATTTTTACAAGGAACCATCGATCACTTTTCTTTTGAATCCATAAAAAATATTTTTAATCGATACAGTATTCCGTTAGAATTTCCCTCTTCTTTTTCTTTTGACGATTTAATAGTGGCGATGGCCTTAGATAAAAAATCGGTCAATCACACTCCTCGTTTTATTTTATTGAACGATCGAAGACCTCCTCAATGCGTAAACGTAGACTCAACGCTTTTAAAAACTACCTTCGAATGGATTCAAAATTTCAGCCGCTCCTCGATATATAAAGTAGAGTTAACTGTTTAACATCAACAACTTAAGTATTTAAAAACAATTGATTTGAAATATTTATTTAATTAATATACCTTTCAATTAAACACCAAATATATCACAAAATGTGAATTCTGATTTTTTATCATCACTCTGTTCCAATTAATCATTCCATCAGTTCTCGTTAGTAGCCCTGAATTTATTTCAGGCAGTAATAAAAAACAAAGGAAGGGTATTATGAAACTATCAACAACATTAGCCATCACAGCTTTTGCCGCATTAGCTGTCGTAGGCGGATTATCTGCTGATAACTATAATTCTAGAGGGTATAACAATAACTACTACTCTGGACGTTCAAATAACAACGATGGCTGCGGATGCGACACATGCAAACCAGCTCCACGCTGCTGCCAACCAACACCTGCAACATGCTGTCGTCCTTACAAAGCATGTGCTGCTCCTGCAAAACCATGCGCAGCTCCAGTGAAAAAATGCTGTGGCCCACAAACACGTTGGGAATGCCCAAAAGCTTGCTGCAATTGCGGCGGTAACCACATGGGATATTCTTATGCAAGAAACGGCGAATACAGAACAACTTACATCGACACAACCTACTCAATGGATGCACACAATCAACGCTACCATGGAAATGGCCAAGCCCAATATTCCAACACAACAAGCCCATCACGCAACCAAGTAGCGTATGCTGATCCAAGAGCAACAAGTGAATATCGTTCATTTGCTCAACCAACAATGGCTGGAACAACTGATGATTCGATTATGCAAAGCATCCAAACTGCATTGAAAAACGACAGTACTCTTTCTGAAACAGCAAAAAATATCACAATTTCTGTAAACAATGGCGTTGTTACCCTTAGCGGTAACGTTGCGAATGCTGCAGAAAAAGCAAGAATTGAATCAATGGCACAAGTAAGTGGTGTTACTAGCGTAACTAACCAAATCAACGTGCGATAATTCGTTTTCCAGGACCTCCTTCGAGGTCCTGGATTTTCCTTTCTTGCTTCTAATTGCCCTCTCCATTTTAATAAGCAAAAACTTATTAAGGAGATCTTGATGGGAACCCCCCCGGTTAGTTATTTACACCCCTCTACTTTAATCCCTCTCTCACCCATTCCCACACTTCTGATGATTGAAGAAGAAGGTCCTCCTGTTTTCGCAGTCTCTGAAAAAGAATTCAAAGAAGAATCCATTAACAATGCCCGCGACGAAATTTACGGCGAACTTTTCGCATTGGTTGAAGAATTAGAATCATTTTCCGTATTAGAAATGCAACTTGCTCCAGTGATTTCATACAAACCAACCTATTCTTATCTCTATGCCGATGCCGAAGGAAATCTTTCCTACGCGAAAACAAGCGGCTGGTTTAACGAAAAAAAGGTCGTCGCTGCAATTCGTTCTCGCGTCACAAAATTAAATGATTTTTTTAACAGCAATAATAAAGATAACTGGAAAGCTGTTCGTCTCGCCTCTAAAATGGTAGAGGGGCTTAATACCATAATCGACGATTATGCCTCCTATCCCACCTTTGTTGCTTCTTTAATGGCCATTCGCGAAGAATGTGAAGAATTTTTTTTTGAACTAGCTTTGATTGATCCTCTCTCTCTACCAACTCTACCCCATCTCTTTACAACACGATTTGAAAGTTGCCAGATGAAACCCTTTTTAGACCGTATTGAACAAGATTATGGAGAGCGACTCGCCATTTTCATCAAAAAATTTTGCATTTCAGATCGCAATGCGCCTACTATCAAAAGAGAAACCATCCAAGGCTGCTTAATGGCCCTCGCATCAAATGTCAAAAAAGAAGATCTGACAAAAGACCGCCCTTTTGAATATTTTCGTCGTGCTCCAGACGGCCGCTCTCTTATCGACTTTTTTGATATCCCCCTCTGTCCAGAAACGTTTAGCATTGATCCCGTCTACCTCAATGCCTTTCCCTCAAGCACAATCGAAGAGCAGACGCTAATCAACGAAATGTGCGTCCTGGCAGATATCGAATCCGCTGAACGCTGGCAGCCTTCCACTCATTTTTTCATCTCCCCGCTCCGCTTGCTTAACCAGCTCCACGTTTTTTTTGTCTCGCCCACAAATGCGACTCTCTTTCACAGCGATAAATACCTGAGCTTTTTAACTGTCGCTACAACCTGCTTGGCTTATTTACAGTCTTGCAATAATAATTCCGAAGCAATCAAACATAAAATCTCTCCTCTCATCTCCCTGATCGACACTATCATTGAGACGCATGGATCGACCATGTACAAAAAAGAGACGGCTAAATACATCGAAAAATGGATCAAGCTAAAAAACACTCTCGCTGCAGCAACAGTAGATCCATTATTCGACTGCATGCCCTACTACCGCAGTCTCTCCGCCCATCCCCACCTCTCTAAGGGGAGAAAACAGGAACTCTACAGAAGCCACCAACAGGTACAGGCATCCGAATTTCTTGCAAGAAAAGTGGGTTATTGGAATGAGTATTACCTTAAAAACCCTACCTATATCGACGCGCAAGGTCTGATAACAAAACACACGCACTGCGACTTTCGCAAAGGAACACTTTTTCATCTTTCGGAAAAAGAAGAGACCATTCTGTACGAAGTGACAGATGTCCTTCACGAGCCCGGCTTTGTCTGCCAAATCTGTGCTCCTGTTTCCATTTCGGGTGACGTCGAAAATCCTCCGATGAATATTCCAATAAAACTGATCTTTCAAGGGACCATCCCTAATTCCCTCTCCAAAAAACGTGACCTAAATGCCAAGGGCCCGGGATACAAGCTATGGGATGAAAAAGGTGGACCCTTGTTCCTCGATGCCTTAAAAAAAGTCATGGTATCGTTTCTAGAGGTGTTTCCACAAACGACTTTTGCAATTGAATTCACAGGCCATAGTCTCGGAGGAGCCGACGCACAAAATGGAGCCGCACTTTTAATGGAACTATATTCCGAGACCGTTAATCAAACCTATTTTCAATACTTCCTTCCAAAAATTAGATCAATTAATATTCACACGTTTAATCCGGCAGGGATTCCTCTTGTAACAAATGCGCGCTATCAAGCTGCTGCTAAAATAGCTCCTCTAACGATAGTACGTCATCATTTTGTGCAAATGGACGCCGTTTCCATTACAGGCCAAGTGCAGCTGGGAGCGGGAAGCTTAGATGCGGACTCCATTGAAATAACCGAATGTTATAATTTAGGGTTATCTATTTTAGGAAAACATTGCCTCTATGCGCATGCGTGCACCGACACAATTATCCCTAGAAAAATTCTCGACTTAAGAGAAGATGAAAAAGACGTAGAAAAGTATTTATATGGGATCCGCCACAGTTGGTCTGATTTATCAACGCACGCTCATCGCATAATCAAAGAACGGCCCATTATAAATATCGCCTACAATAGTCTCTATATTATCGGAATAAGCACCGTTAAATCGCATTTAACGCCCATTCGTTTTTTGAGTAGCCCCGTTAATACCTATCTTGACGAACAATCTAAAGATGCAAGAAAAGAAATTTTGGATTCAACACTCTCTTTATTCCAAAATAAACAACTTCTTGAAAGTGCTTAAAGTGTTATTTCTACCACACAGCCCGCAGAGAATTTGAATTTTTAATCTTAATTTCTCTCTCTATCCTCTGTGGACTATGTGGTATTTTTTTTCTTTATCTTTAAACTACCTAAAATCCGATGCGCGTGCCTAAAACAACACTACGGTACCATGAAGGTCCGGATTTAAAATTGCGGATCATCGTAAACAGTGCAAACGTTGACTTTGGGGTAAGTTGAAAGATGAGTTCTAGTGGAATAAAACGATTTTGATAGAAGGTATAGGTGTTAAACTTATAAAAAACTTCATCGGAGCAACTGATCTCAATCAAGCGTCCTCGATTTTTAATGGGAAAACTCACTTTAAATTGATGTCGTAACACTTTTTCTAACAGAGAAACATTTTGAACTTTAATTAACTCAAAACGATTCTTCCATTTCAAAGAAATGCCATTTGCAAGTGTATAAAATGGATTCACTTCAAACTCATACCGCTGCACATTGCGAAAATGTGTGGCAGTGATCGGTTTATCATAGATATAGGTGTAGTGGGCTTCTAAATCTAAATAAGGACATGCTCGGTAAGCAAACCCTTCTGTGATCCGATAAAAGTACAAAGTAGAAATATCGTGGTTCGCGCGAATCTCCCCTGCCGTATACAATTTATAAGGACCCCGCTCCCAATTTTTCCAGGTGAGATACTGCCAATACTCGACATCCCATTCTGCCGCCATCAGAAGATTAATAGAAAAGACTAGTGGCACTAGCAGAGTTAAAACACTTTTTCCTCTCATCGCATTCCTTTAATTAAGGGCTGATTCTACTTTTTTTTGTTTTTGACTGTAAGAATATTTTTTAAGTTAATGAAATTCAATGGCTTAGACTATATTTTTAACCAGTATGTCTATGTTCAGTGGACATACTGACGCAATCATGATAGGATGGCAAAATGATGAAACATATAAGAAAAGCCGTTTCCTACGAGGAATTTGACTATCTGCTGCTGATGGATCTCCTCAAGGAATACAAAAAACCACGGGATAAAATCACTAAACTGCTGGCTGCAGGCGACATTATTCGCGTAAAAAAGGGGTTATATGTCTTTGGCGAGGACTGGCGACGCACCCCCATCTCGTCCGAGGTCCTTGCCAATCTTATCTATGGTCCCTCCTATATTTCCAAGGAATATGCCCTGGCGTACTATGGAGTCATCCCCGAGCGCGTCTATCAAGTCACTTCAATGACAACGGGCCGTACAAAAAGTTTTTCTACCCCACTTGGAATGTTTACCTATGAGCATTTGAGCATCAATCGCTATTCTCTGGGGTTAACTCTGATTCCTATCGATGACGAACGCTCCGTCTTCTTTGCAACAAAAGAAAAAGCCTTAGCCGATAGCATCCATGGAGAGGTCCAACTTACCACCATCGATCAAATGGTGGAGCATTTAGAAGATAATCTGCGCATTGAACGCTCTCTCATCCAAAATTTTGATCAAGATCTCCTCTCCGCAATAACCAAAAAATACCACAGCCCTGTGATACGACTTCTCAACAGCGCCATTAAAGGACTCTCATGAACGACGCGATCCAAATTATGTTAAAAAAATACAAGTGCACCACCCCTCAAGACTATACCAACGCACTAAAAGAAATCATTCAAGAGGTTGCTTTGGTCGGACTATGGAGATCAAAATTTTTTGATGAAGCGGCATTTTACGGAGGAACCGCACTACGAATTTTGTACAATCTTGATCGCTTTAGCGAAGACCTCGATTTTTCACTGCTTGCTCCGAATGCTACCTTTAACCTTTCTCCTCACCTGAATGCAATCCAGCAAGAACTACTAGCCTTTGGATTCCATGTCGACGTCTCTTCAAAGGTGAAAGGAAAAGATTCTGCAATCCAATCCGCATTCCTAAAAGGCAACACAATCGAGCATTTGATTGAAATCGGCGTCCCTGAAAAGATGATTATATCCCAGCATCGCGACTCTACTCTTAAGATTAAGCTAGAAGTTGATACCGACCCTCCGCAACATTTCGAAACGACGACAGAAATGCTTTTGCAGCCCATCCCTTTCTTTGTGCGCACATTCTCGGAACCCGATCTCTTTGCAGGAAAAATCCATGCGCTGCTATGCCGTTCCTGGAAAAATCGTGTAAAAGGAAGAGACTGGTACGATTTTGTCTGGTACGTCGCACAAGGAATTCCTCTCCACATTAAACATTTAGAGATGCGCTTGCGACAGAGTGGACACTATAAAGGGGAAGCAGAACTAAAAAAAATCGACCTGTTACAGCTCTTAGAAAACAAAATTGCAACCGTTGACTTTCGTGAAGCAAAAGCAGACGTACAGCCATTTGTGAAGGATCCGACCTCACTAGATTTGTGGTCGAGAGAGTTTTTTAATGCCCTGACGCGCAAGTTGAAGTTTAGCGGAAATATTGTTTAAATTTTTATTTGCAATCAACAGTAAACATCCCGTACTGTCGTAATCGCATTCACAATCGAAAATAGGAGAAGCATTATGAGCGCAGCATTAGGAAATACGATCCCCACATGTGTGACATTTGATCAACAAGGAGTTTTTGGACCTGCAGCTACAATTTTATTTAGTCCCGATCTAAATGAAAAGTCATTAAAAGAAGTGACAAAACTGTTAAAGGCTAACTATGAAAACCTAAGTAGTGGAAATGTTAAGCCCCGTCATCGAGAAGAGTGTTATACTTTTTTGGCTCACCGTGCAGAAAAAGTGAAAGATCTTTCTCCGTCCAAAATAATCAGGACTGCATTTTTTGAACAAATGCAATCCAAAGAGCCTTCTTCTCTTCACGACAGAGTCGTCACAATACTTGTTCCTGCGATGCTACAGCAAGCAAAACCATTCCTTCCTACTGCTGTAAATACCTATCACAATCAAGATAAGATCAATGAATGGCTCGCACGTTTTCTTGAAAGCTATTTGAGCCAGGAACAATTAAAAGGCCATTGTGACTACCATGAAGCAACCAAAAATAATCCGGAAATCAAAGGTACACGCACTGCAATTGGGATGGATCTTTACTCTAAATGCCAAGAAAAACAATTAACAGAATTGGATCTTGATGCGATACTAAAAGGGATTAGTGCTGACCCAGAAGGCTATTTAGAAAATGTAGACAACGCAGAAGTCGTTCAAAGTTTTGTAGAAAGGTACACTGCACTTTTTTCGATGGCTGAAGAAAAGTCTCAAGCTGTTGCGGATTCGATACGCGATGGCATTGCCACCACATTTAGACAAAAATTCTTTCCTACCACTTCTCATTAATATCCGTTTCCAAAATTCAAAATAAATAAAGAAATTCACGCCTGATCCATTGTATCAGGCATGAATAAACTTGGCTAATCGGTACAGGGACCAAATCCACACTGCGCGTAGGTCGTTACAATATTTGCAGCAACCACAAATAAAAGAAGCCCACAAGCAACTTTGAAAACAGGATTTAAAGGCACCATTTCTTGACTTTTCTTCGGATTATAGAGAATCAACAAAAATGCGATTGATAAAACAAGGCAAAAGAAAATAAGAAACGACCACGTATAAAGGCTTATCCCTAAAACTGGAAGTCCAAATTCAGGAAATCCCGGACAAACGTGCAAAGAAATTTGGCGCAACGCAACCGTGCCTCCAAATAAAGAACTTAGCAAAGCCAAGCCGTAATGCGCAGGATGGATCCCAAACAGTAAATTAAATAGAAGACAAGTTCCCGCAGCAATCATTCCTAATCGCTGTAAAAGGCAAAGCGGGCAAGGTTCTTCATGTTCAATAAATTGCACACCAAAAGCAGCTAGGAGTATCCCGCAAAGAATAAAGATAATCAGGGCATTTAAATTTCTTTCCCACATCAACATCGCATCCCCCTTACCATCTAATCATTAATATATCATTTGCATGATGCAAAAACATGAACAGGCATAACACAAGGCTAGTGACCCATAATGCCAATGCGAGTGTTCGCTGCCTTGAAAAAGCTGCAAGAAGAACAAGAAAAAATAGTGCATATAAGCCAGCCATGAACCCACCTTTGTAATCTCCCTTCTCTATACAGGCATTATTTAAAAAAAGTCTACACAATAAAAATTTTAAAAATGACACCAAAGACATTAACGATTCTTCATTCAAAGAGGTATGCACAAGAAAAAGGGGTCAGGCCTGGCATTGTGGCATTTGAAATTACCAACCAGCGATTATGATAGTTAGTTCTTCAGAAAGAATTGGCAAAGAGTTCTGAATTGTTTTCCAAATGATGTCATGATCAACATCGAAATAGGCGTGTATGAGTCGATTCCTCATGCCTATTACTTGCTTCCATGGCATATGCGGAAAGCGATTTTGCGTTTCCTTTGAAACTTTACCCGCAGCTTCCCCTAAAATTTCTAACTCTCGAATAATTCCAGAAAGTAAAAGTCGATTAGTATCTAGGCTTGAGCGGTCTTTTCCTTCCACAAAAGAAAGGATAGCATTCACAGAATCTAACATATGGCGGAGGCGAGTGAGATCTTTACTATCCATAAATGATCTTTGCTTTGGCTAATACATCATTACGAAAGTAGGGACTAAGATCACCTGCAGTTTTAAGGTCAACATGTCGTCCTACAATATTGCTCAACTCTGACTCCATATCGATAATTTCGAATAAAGTGGGAGTATGCTCAACTTCGAATTTGACAAGAACATCGACATCGCTTGCAGGGGTAAATTGTGCAGTTAAAACTGAGCCAAAAATTGCCAAAGTCACAATATGATTTTTTTTACAAAAGATTCCAATTTTTTTTCATCTATCGGTAAAAGCGACTTATTCATTTTGAACTCCATCAAGATATTTTCATTCTAAACGATCAAACATAAAGTTTAAAAGAAAAAAGCATAAGAGGCTAAAGAGGGATGCTTGTTTTTTTTAAAGATAATAAAGCGGTATGGTATGCGGGCAGTCAGCTTGATAATCTTTCCGCTGATGCGATTAACGAGATCAAACTAAAAGCTAAACAACATCCAAAATGGTATCAAACATTCCGAGAAAATCTCCATCAATGGATCGAAGAGGCGACTCCAGCAGATTGGACTAAACTGGAGACCCAAGATCCTTGGCGAGCTCAAAAAACCTGGATTCATCCAGTTGATTAGCCTATTATAGTCAAAGATATGCACAAGTGACATCAAGAACGTATATCTTAAAGCGTTTCGGCAATAAAATTTCCCTGAGGTGTCTTGATGGTAAAAATTCCCTCTGTCCGCCCCAATGAAAGATTGTCTTGAGAGCACACAATGAATTCTCCCACGGAGTTCAAAACTGTGACAAGTGATGCATCGTCTTTTATGCGATTTATCGAAAGCAAAGATTTTTTTGCAACTCCTGTAATTCCATTAAGCGTTGCTGACATTTCTGGGTATAGACTCGGAACGAATCCAATTTTTTGTAGAAGGGCTTTTAATGAGGGTGAAGTATCTATATCCTGTTGATCTATTTCATTCGGAACAATGAGCCCTAAAATACAGACTTTTTCTCCTCTTTGACCAAATGTATAGACCCACGAATCTAAACTGATATTATTATCCAGAACAAGAAGTGAAAGACCGGCATATTTCGGTTCTATTTTCGTAGATGGCACCTTGCTGGCATGAATTTCTTTAGGGGGAGTTAAACGCATCACCTTTTTCGCTATTTTTCTTGCACTTCGAGCTTGAAAGGGCGGAGGGCAGAAAGAAGCTGCTAAAGGCTTAACTGAATGTTTATGCGTCTGATGACGATGGACAGCAACATTATTAAAGTGATTTACCCTGCTATAGTGCCCAGCACAACCATGTGAATAAATTGTCATAATCTCTCCTTGAAACGTTAAATAGGTTTCATCATCTATTTAGACCGTAAAAAAATCAATAGCTTTTCTATATTTAATCACCTCATCGGTCTCGGCTTCATTAGATTCCACTCCTGTGTATCTGCGAACAAGTTGCAGAAACCTCGACTGAGGTTTCAAATTCGGCATCAAGGCTTCTGTATTCTCCCTCGAAGGATTTAATAGAATCATTCAATTCTCTTGGAATCCATTCATCGTCTGAGAAAATCGGCATTAGTTCCCTGGGTAGATTCGCTACGCTCTCAACCCTGGGCTACTATTTTTGCATCACTACCGCGATGAAAAACTTATGACAGGCGCGGCGACCGATTACCGTTTTTACTCACTCGACGCTACTTCTGCTAAGACTTTCTTCCACTCACTTAATTGTCCTGGATGGAGACCAATTTCGAATAAAATGGGAGTATATTCAAATTCGAATTTGATAAGAACATCGACATCGCTTGCAGGGGTAAATTGTGCAGTTAAAACTGAGCCAAAAATTGCCAAAGTCACAATATGATTTTTTTTACAAAAGATTCCAATTTTTTTTCATCTATCGGTAAAAGCGACTTATTCATTTTGAACTCCATCAAGATATTTTCATTCTAAACGATCAAACATAAAGTTTAAAAGAAAAAGGCATAAGAGGCTAAAGAGGGAGGCGTGTTTTTTTTAAGATAATAAAGCGGCTAAACCCGAAGATTTAGCCCTTTAAAAGAGGATGAACTCAAACTATTACTAGTCTAGCCATCCTCGCGGTTTGGCTTTTTAGAACCGGTATTAACCGGGATCAAATTCTAACTTTTACCCCCACATAACCTTCACCCTAAGAAAAGGGAAGCAGGAGTCCAGAGGAGCTTGCTCCTTTGGTGGGGGTTTTTAGGGGGCAGAGCCCCCTAAATACTCGGAGCCGGACTCGAACCGGCACGCCCGTTAAGGCAAGGGATTTTAAGTCAGTGGTAACCCCACTAGTCACAACTAAAGGCAGATCATAACAATAAGACGATTAAATGTTTAGAGAAATTTATCTTTAGGCATCTTTAGCCATTTCGAGCCAAGTATTGCCCACTAGTGGGGAAAAAGTGGGGAACACTCTTCCCCACTATGAAGATTCTCTCAATCAATAAACTGTTAAAATGCTAACCATCGTTGGAACCACATTCCAACTTCCAACACACAAAAACCAATTATTATTGGTTTTTTGCAACTAGATTACCAACCTTTGTCCAAGATGGGTTTGGCTCTAAAACTACAACAATACACGAATTCTTGGATTTCTTTGAATAGGCCATATGATTGGAGCGTAACTCTGCCTGAACTTGATCCGGTGTTAAGGTATAAATACCTCCAGAAATTGCATCAACGGCCAATCCAATAATCCCGCCAAAAACAATATTTCCGAAAACCCAACCACTCATTTGCCTCGAAAAAGTAGCTTCGTATGGTTGATACCCATCCAATTCAATTCTCACAACGTGATTATCTTTGCGAGTCATCTCAGCAATCATCGGTGTGTTTCCTGCATAAACTCTATCTACATAAACACAAGCATTTGTAGGATTACTTGCTATACCGACAGACTGGCGTGTGCCGTTCATTATAGTAGAACAGCTTGTAAACAAGGTTGTTGTATAACACAGCAACATAAGTGTTGATATTGATTTATTTAATTTCATAATACCCCTAATTTATTTTATTATTTAAAAACTGTAATCTGCATATTTGTATACGAATAAACAACACCAAATGCGTGTTTATGACTGTAATAATTATTATAAAAATCTATGTCATAAGAAATAGAAACAATAGAACCATTTACAAAAACAATCTGTTTTCCCTGCTCTGTTCCATTTAAAGCGGTAGCAACATAACCATCCGAATACCACGCACAATGAAGATGTACACCTAACGAAGTCGTTTCATAAGTTACAATATTTGTTTGAATTGTGTTAGATCTTGGCTTTAACATATCATCAGATTCATTATTAATAAATTTAGCGACAGCTTGATACCTGTCTTTTATTTGAGAATCTATTTCTATATCAGCACACACATTATTTTCTTGATCCAATGTATATGGTATATCAGAAAGTGCTCCCTCAACATGATGGGAAGCAATAATCGACAAGCAAGTTATTAAATATAAAAATATTCTCATTCAGTATTTCCTCTATTTTCTAGTTTTTATTATTTTATGATTATGATCATCCATACTCATGGATAATCATAACTCACTTAGAATCAATGGTAAGCATACAACGTCAACCTGTTTAACGTCAAGTAGTTAAAGCAACTTACAATCATAATGACTTGACTTTTTAGACTTAAATTGGCAATCTCTTTTACAGACAGATAGTGAAGGATCCATAATGACTCAAGAAATTATTTTGAATAAGAAAGCTAGAACAACTGTATATATGTCTGAGGAAGACGAAAATATATTAAATGAAATTTTTATAAAAAGACTAAGAGAACGTAAGAAGACTGATAAATCCACCCTTCTCTGTGAAGGAATCCGCTTGCTTTATGCCAAAGAAATCGAGGAGGGGTAGAAAAAGGCTCATCTGTTTCAGCCCAGACCTGCCCCTTTTTCGACCCTTTTTTTATATAAAACCTTTAAACCCATTAGCTTCCAACTCTTTTAGTAATTGAAGTGCGGTAGAGGTCCCTACGGATCTCAGATAGTTAGTTATCTCCTGTTTAACTGCATTTTTAAATCCAGAACTATGGAGAGCTCCTGATCCCATTCCCGAAAATTTACTTGCAATGTTTGATCTTATTATCCAACAATTATCTAAAAGTATTTGACGTTCATCCTTCGCAGCGAGCTGTTTATTCACATGCTTTTTTGGTGTGACAGCTTCTAAAGCGCTTATAAAAACGCAAGATAAGATAGATAATATAATAAAAATATTTTTCATAAGAATCCTTCATTTTTTTTTACTTAATCGCATTAAATCTATTAAAAACTAGCGCACATAAATTATTTCAGTAATTCATCACTATTAATTTTTATTTTTTAAAAAATAAAGGATGATCATTATTGCCACAACTACAATAATATTTATAATTAAATAAGTGTTGTATGCGCAAAAACCCTTCCTGTGAAGGAATCCGCTTGCTTTATGTCAAAGAAATCGAGGAGGGTGTGATTTCTGACAATAAATGCTCAACAAACAAAAATAAATAACAAATTCGCAACCGTCAAAAATCGATTTCTTCTCGATCAAAGGACGCCCTGTTGTATTGAACCAAATAGCGAACATCTTCGCCAATGATAGCAATTATTCAAAAGGTTACAGGGCACGCATCTAGCGAGATGGTCAACGCCTATGATAAGACAGATAGAGCAGACAATGCTTCAAGAAAGGTGAGTTTGGTTTTTTAACAATTATTTATTTTCTTCTTTCTGCATCTTTAAGTATTCTATCTGCTGACTTAATTCGTTTGAATAAGCTTTTGACTTCATGATTTCCACATCTGCCTTACCATACCCATCATAATAGGCATTTTTTTGAGCCTCTTCCAAGCTTTCCCGCGCCAGCTTCTTATATTCATAATCATCTTCAGAATGCATAATAAAGTAACATACCTCGAACTCATGTAAATAATATTCGTCTAACCGTTCCTTTCTTTCTTTTTTTTGAATTTCAATATTCTGCAAGTGCGTGCTTATCGCAAAATAGGAAGAAATCACGACAAAAGAGCACACTAAGTAAAAAACGCTTTTTGAAAAATTAATCATACAACACCTGTATTTATTAAGTAACTGATAATAATACACTTGTGGATTTATAAAGTGAAGTAAAATAAGCTGTTTACTCCTGTTTTATGGTAAAAGTCACATTGTCACCAATAATGAATTCATGGTATAATGAAGGAAAACAGGAGTCCTATCATGGAAGAAAAAGGTAAAATACATAAAAAAGTCTACCGAGCTAGGGAAGCCCGGCTAACGATTGACTGTTCCACGGAGCAGAAAAAAAAGATTAAAATGCTTGCCGCCTCTAGGGATATGAGCATTACCTCGTTTATTCTTGAGCTTGTTGAGGAGAAATATACATGGTGTCCGCTTAAATTAAGCCACATCCTCAACGACGAAACCATAGCTTCTATCGAAGCAAGTGAAAGGGGAGAGGGGGTTGAAAGCTTCGAATCAATCGACGATCTTTTCAAGGATTTAGGTATTTAATGCGAACAACAGACCGATCCACACAATTCAAAAAAGACATCAAAAAAGCCCTAAAGCAAACCTCACCTAAAAGAGATATGGAAGAATTGAAGAAGATAATGGGACTGCTCGCCGAAGACAAGCCATTGCCGCCGGAGAAGCGGGATCACAATCTTACCGGTGGATGGGTAGGATATCGAGAATGTCACGTTCAGCCGGACTTTCTACTGATCTACAAGAAAGACGATAAGGATAACTCAATTCGATTCGAAAGAGCTGGGTCGCACTCGGAATTATTCAGGTGATTTAGCACAACCTTTCTTGTGACACCAATTAGACACCGTTGATGTCAAAATGGTGTCCATTATCACTAGGAAGAACACCTTTTAACCGATCTAAATTAAGTCTAAATCACTGTTTAAACAATCATCAAAAAAGATAGGAAAATATCTAACTTCATCGCCCTTCCAAATGAATAGGATGTTTCCTTTTTCCTCTCTTGTTCCCAAGTGTTTCACAACAATTTCCACATCATCCGTGGTAATATTTTCAGTAATGAATTCTCGACAAGCCTTCATAACCAAATCGTGTAATTCTAAAGAAAGACATTCTCGTTCATAAATACCCTTGCAGTCTCGAAATGTAATATATAGAGTAACTTTTAAAATAATGTTTTTTTGATCTAAAGATATGTCAGCTATAAAATATGAATTGAGCCTGTTCTCAAGCTTTGGATACCCTTTAATCGAAAAATACCAAAAATTACTGCTACTATTTAGCACGTTACTCAATCGAGCAATATCTGCATATAGTCCAGAAACTCCCGCTTCATCCTGTTTTTTCTCTAGGGGAGTCATCTCTACCGCTGTTAAGCTAGACCCAACAAGTAATGTCGATAAACACAAAAACATAAAATATTTATTTAAACACATAACGCACCTATATTATTTACAATAATAAAGATTATACAGTAAAAATCAATTAATTTAAACGATTTAAAAATTTATTAGTTATTAAAATAAAACATACTAATTTAAATGGTTTTTATATCTACAACTTGCGGATAGGATCTCAACAATCTTTTCAAACGCGGCGGCGGGATCGTTCTCTAAATTAGCGATAATACGATCCTCTTCTTCCCACCTCTCCTCTTCTTCTATCATCGCTTTAATTTCTGGGCTTACCGTCTCGTCATCTTCGTTAATCACAATATCAATATTCCTTGTTTTGTGGTTGTGTGGTTGTATATGGGGGCTCATGCGCGCGCAAGTGATGCGACAAAACTTTCAATCACCGACACCAATTTAATGTCATTTAGACACCTTTTAAACATCAACTTTATCAAGAGCCAATATCTCATCGAACTCCTCATTAATTGCCTTCATTTCTCTTAATAGAGCCCGCTCACATCGACGCTCCGCCTTCGCACGGAGAGTGGTGGCGCCATGTGTCTCCCGCTTGTAGAAGACGCCTCCGTGCATTCGACAGCGACCGTTTTTCATACCGGGTTGAAGGCACGGATCCCCGCCCTTTGTCCGACATTTGGCTCCACAAAGCTTCACCCCCTTTACTGGCATATTCTGCCCTCCCCAGTGCCGACGGCAGGAAGGATCGTCTGCATCAACGCCGCCCCTTGTCCGTTGTGGTTGTAATTTACCGTAATATTCTGAATGTTCCCGCTCCTCTTTTTCTGGAGCTGACAGAGAGCATCGTTCGAAAATCGAAGCAACCGCAACCCGAGGCAAACATCCTCATTATATCCCTTCGCCATCTTTCGCATCCCGAGCATATGAGAGACAATAATCTGCGCCGCAAAGAGAGCTTCGACCATGTCGACGGGGCGAATACTACCCATGAGTGCACACACCTCCTCCAATTCATCAGGCGTTAACTGTTTTTGCTTAGAGAACATCTCGAGCATGTGGTCATCGCCGGGATCATCTCTAATACCGTAGATAGCATTAGCAGATTGTAAGACCAGCGACCTCGCCATCTCTGGGGAGTCCGCATAAAACGCTTTCACAAGAGGCTCTAATTTTTTCGGGATCGTTATTTCTTTCATATATTACCTAGGGGGTGGGGACTGTTTTCCTGACTTAGCCATACCTTCAGCACCAGTAAAAACAAGTGTCCTCTGCTAACTTCTTGTATTTCTCGTTCTGATCTCGATGCTTCTTCATTGCTGCATAGCATTTTTTTATAGCTGCATTATCTCCTTTCTCTCTTGCTTCAACCAATTTTCCAACCATACCAACGTACTTCTTTGCTCGACTGTCATATAATTTCTGCACTTCGTCATGATCGTACCAGTCAATATATTCGCTCATTTTATTACACCTCTATGTGCTGTGGGTTTTCCTTCTCTGTCATGTTGATATTATTAATCTGCTGATTATGGCTGTATTGGACGCTGATTAATTGGGCGCCCTTCGTTCTGTACCGCTGCAACGTCTCTAAAACCTCGTGCCCGAACCCGAAGAGACGAAGCGCCGCGTCTAAATCATTCGGATGGTCTTTTTGAGAGGATTGAAGCCCGCGAACGTATGTGATGACGAACTGAGAAGCGAGCGCCGCTTCAATCGCGTTTGCAGGTTCCAAGGACTCGATCAGGTGAGCGATAAACTGCACATGCCCATCCGGAACGACAACAGCGTTTCCATCCCTAATATCGTATTCGTTAGGGATCTTCATCTTGTAGGCTCCCCGAATCGTTGCTTGAATGATCTGTTTCATAACTGCAGGATTTTCTTTCGGTCTTACAGGTCGATCCGTGCTCGGGATCGTCGCCACCGGGAAGTATTTATCCTCGACTGATACCTTTGCTTTTTTCGCCATAATTTCCCCTCGTCGTTCTATTTTTATGTCGATTCAATGTAAGACTGTCTTACAAATTTAATCAGAGAATAAGTCTTTTAAATCACGCAAGTCTTGTTGGAGCGCGCCGAAACGAGCTCGTACCCCCTTCGACCCACAAGAAATATTTTCTCGTAAGTACGCATAGAACTTTAACGGATCGCAAACTCTAACGGCGCCGTTCAACTGGAAAGGCTCTGTCGGCAAAGATGATGTCGACAGAAACCATCCAACAAGCTCCCCTTCTTCTTCGCCCCATGCTTGCTTCGTTTCGATGAGACCCTGCCGTGCATCCTGCACTACAGGAACAAGTTTTTTTGGGATCAAAATTTCGTTCATTTTTCCTCATCAGGGGAGATCATTTCCTCGGTTGCCTTAGAGCCTTCTTCAGATGAAATCCTTCTCTTGCCATCTTTAATTGGTGGTATTGAGGGTATTGGTGGTATTGTGTATAACTTACATCCATAGAACTGGCAGATATACAATACATGACATATGAGTAATTATTTTATGCCAGTTTTACTCAGCATGTTAAGAGACAATACCACCAATACCTTCAATACCACCTTTTTTTACCCAACAAACCACTTGTATTAATGCCAAAAATATCGAGATTATACTTAACGAATACCATCAATACCGTAAAACCCTAACTTTTTGGTCTTTTTACAGCCCACATGAGTTGTTTTTTGTGTTCGCCAATTTGTTCAATACGCAACCCACCTTCTATGCGCCCTTTGTGTTTCGACAGATATTTACCTAAACGTTTTGAACAAATGACATTGGGTTGTTTTGGATTACCAGCCACAGCAAGAAAAGCTTCATAAATGGTTGTAAGGCTATCGTCATTTTTTCCAAGAGGTGGAGTAACTTTGTTTATTATATCCTTAATAATCCTTGGCACGTTGTCAGCTGCAACAGTGAACCAAGCATTTAAAAAGTTGATGAGATCATTA
The DNA here is from genome assembly GCA_964367715.1 of uncultured bacterium. Lineage (GTDB taxonomy): Bacteria > Chlamydiota > Chlamydiia > Chlamydiales > Criblamydiaceae > CAYIYO01. The sequence continues at coordinate 30,773 of CAYIYO010000003.1, read as the reverse complement.
CGAACAGGGTCATCCGATTCAATAGCATTTCGTGTATTACAGGGATCTTCCATCCCAAGCCATACAAGCGATGAGCGTATCCAGTCGCTCCACTCTTCGAACCGTCCAAATTGCCGAATGTCTTGTTTTGGACTTCCGGCCACGAGATAAGACTTGAGGATTGTCAGCCCCGCATGCACAAGAAGACCTCGATGCGTGGGGATATAGTTTTTTAGATCAATATCGAATTCCCTCTCCTCTGGTCTTTCTACTTCTGGGTTAATTTTGCATAATATGACCCTTGTTGTGATGTCTCCACGGAATACTAGGTTATTTCCTGTGAGTAGGAAGGTGGCGTCTGTCGATGCGGTTGCCGATTTTGAAGAGCCTAATATCCGGTCTTTGAATTCCGATTGGGTAATGACAGAACACAGTGCTGCACTTCCAAAATCTTCTTCAATGTTGTCATATGTGATGATTGGATCTCCTTCCATGAGAACAGCTAATAACCTTTTACGCTCTTCCGCCTCATTTTCCGCTTGTGGTATTGCTGTCATCCTCTTTCCAGTCACAATTAGTGATACCATTTCCGCCAATAGGCTTTTTCCACTTCCCATTTTTGGGGCTGTAAAGGCAAATATCGGAGCCGAGCTGATAGAACGACGGACAAGAGCTGTTAATACGCTCGCAATTGCTACCGACAGGCTTGCTTCATTTTCGAAGGGGAATCCATTATAAATTTTTTTTAGATTTTCTAAGCAGGCAACGGCATCGTCTCTTGATGGTTTATCACTAATTTTGGGGAATACAACCCCATCGTTATGAAAATAAAGACCTGATTCTACATCGTATCCCGGAATTTGAAGAATTGATCCATTTCGACGGATTGTTGGGCATCGGATAACTGCGTGGAGTTCGTTTAAGTTCCACTCCATTCGCGACCTGAGCATTTTAACTGCTTTCTGCGGACAATCGGTGCGCTTAACAGTTTTTGTCCTATCGTCGTATTTACCCCAATTCCCCTCCTTTGTAAGGACTTCCTCGATATAATTTTGATCTGCCTCGGTAATTATAAGTGTTTGAGGATCCCTTCCGCTTACTCTATTCTTGCTTTTATCCCCGGCCATTATTATCCGAACCAATTGTCCTTTGCGTTGGTAGATGCCTAGCTGTTTTGTCCTAATAATACGCTCTGCCATATCTACAGCTTTGTAGATTTCACCTTGTAGAACGATGAACATGTCGTCGGCAGAAGCCTCCGGCTCAAAGGCGTTTTCTATTTGTTCCTTAACAATCTCTAGCCCTGATAATTGTCTGAGATCATCAAAATCCGTACGAGGATTACCGAATTTATCGAACAGATTGTCCTCTGAAAATTTAGGAATCGCGATTTTACAATCGAATTCAAGGGCAGTCTTTCTAGCGTGATCGATCCCTGGATTGCCTTTATCATCTATCTCGGTGTGATGGTCGTTATCTGCGCAGATTGTAATCGAAGATTTTGGGTATTTTCTTCTGAGATCTTTCACCACCTTGTGAAGATTTCCGCAGTCCATCGCAGCCACAGTGGTTTTATTTGTCGATTGGAATGCTGTGATCGTAGTTGCGACCCCTTCTGTTACTTGGATATCAGAACCATTTTCAAGTTTTCCATAGACGAAAGATAAATCTCCGACTTTACCAATATAATTTTTATTTCTTGGAGAACCGCTGCTGAATATCATTTTTTCAGGCCATAGCTCTTGTAAAGCGCGAATATTTCCCTTGCCATTTCTTAGAGCAACTAAAGCTACCCAACACTCATTTTGGCTACCAGATGAATAGTCTTCATATACTTCCCAAAAAATATTTCCATGATCTGAAATATTTTGGAGGCCTTTTTTTGAAAAATATGTTACAGCATCATTTGGGGGTGTTTTTTTTGCTTTTGATAGACGATCTATAACTTTATCTGCCAGTTCATTCGCAATTCTTTTCTCATTTTCTGCGATTTTTAATGATTTGGTTTTTTGCTCTTCTCTACTTTTTCGAATTTCATTCTTTTCTTGTTCTGACATTGAATTCCACAAGGGATCATCAGACCTAAATGTACGAGTAATTTTTGATGATACTCCATCGAAACGGTTAAACGTTATTCTTAGTAGAGGTAATCCATTTTCATTTTCGGAATAGTAACATTTTAACCATGAACGTTTTTCTTTGCTTCCATCCTCGCCGTTGAATTTCTCTTGTGTTCCTTCTGATGTTTCGGGGAAATCGCCATCATAGATGAATCCATGTTCGGCCATGAATGATCGCGCTTGATCGTGAATATCTAAGAAAGGATTCGATTTTGTTCTTATAGTTTGTTGTTGATATTCATTTGTCGGTGATGCTATTGTCATACTATATCCCATAAATTTATTTATTGTTTTGCGACATTCCGCAAATGTCGCTTACATTCAGTGTTTTTAATCAGGCCGCCGGATTTACCTTCTGGCGGCTTTTCTATTCAATACTCCACTAGAAATAATTGTTGCTGCTTGCCCCCTTGTAAGATCGTCTATGCCGGATTTGTATCCATTCGATCTGAATAAAGTTTTTTGCTTATCGGTTATTGGGCGCTGTCTCCAAGCTGCATCGAGGTCGCTAAAAACGAATAACCCTCTGTTACTGCGGGCGAAGTCCTCGGCGCAAGCGAAGGCATATTCAAAAGGGATCGCCTCCGCTATTGTCTGATAACCCACTCCGCTGAAGAACATAACGCTAAAGCGTCCGTCGGCTGTTGGATAGATCTTAAGCATCCGTCCCCCTGCTCCTTTTAGGGTGAATGAGCAGCCGTCCTTACTCCAAGAGAAGCTATCCCCGAATAGGTCGCATTCAAGGACTGCTGATCGCAACTTCTTGTTGAGTGTGAGAGGAAGGGATCTTGCAAATTCGGACGACTTGCCTTCATCACATTGTTTCTTCCCAACATGTTCTTTCTCGGCATCGCCGACGAGGACTCCCATGCTGCAAAGCGAGTGGCTCTTGGATCCAAAGTCTAGGATTAAGCAGTCTTTTTTGTTCGGGTAGAGACGCAGTCCACGCCCCGCCATCTGCTGAAAGAGCCCGGCGGACTGTGTTGGCTTTGCTATCAGCACACAATCGACTTCTGGACAGTCCCACCCCTCAGTCAAAACCGTGCAATTGGTCAGGACGGCGATATCTCCTGCTCTAAAACGCTCTTGGATCGCTTTTCTTTCGTCGACAGGTGTTTCGCCATGTATTGCCTCTGCCGTGATCCCGCGTCGTTTAAATTCGTTAGCGAGGTGGATGGAGTGCGCTATTGTGACGCCGAAGCATACAGTCTTCCTGTCACCTGCTTGCTGAACGTAGGTATTAACGATAAGTTCGTTCATCTGTGGTGTGTCCATCACCTTCGCTAGGGACGTCGAAACAAAATCACCTTCAACGGTGGCGACGGCGGACAGGTCGAGGTCGTTAGTTATCCTGACACCTCTAGGCTTACAGAGATATCCCTCCTCGATTAATTCCTTTACCGACTTGTGATATACGATCTTTTCGAAGACCTCGCCTAACCCCTTGGAATCGCTTCTAAACGGCGTTGCGCTGAATCCGACAAGAAGGTTGTCCGATGTCTCGGTAAATCCGAGTGTAGATAACACATGTCTCGGACTTTGTGCCCCCGCTCTATGACATTCATCATAGATACAGAGGGTGAAGCCTAGGTCTTTAAGTCGTATGAGTGTCTCTGGTTGCCTAGCCGATTGGATGCTGCAAACGACGACAGGACAATCGTATTCCCTTCTCCCCGCTTTCACGATGCCGACGTCTAGCCCGGGGCAGATCATCTGGATCTTTTCACGCGCCTGATCGAGCAACTCGCATGTGTGGGCGATTACTAGAGTTTTTCGGTCTAATTCCCTGATAAGATTAGAAAATATGACAGTCTTCCCCGCAGCCGTCGGCAGGTGAACTAACTGTCGATTGACGCCGCCGGTATAATGGTTGTGTATGCTTTGAAGGCATTCCTCTTGATAGGGTCTGAGTTTTAGTACAGCCATTACTTTCTCGCCCCGACTTGACTAATAGAAATTGGAATCAGAAGGAGCTTTTTCATACTTCCCCCTCTTGTGAATGCCTGCTGACGAAATCCAGTAAAGTTTTACGTTGAATAACGCAGCGGCGTGGGGAGATTTTAATAAAACTCAATCGCCCCTGTTTAATCGCTTGGCGTGCCGAGTGCATTGAACCAAAAATTCCGATGGAAATTAGTTGACGAAGTGTGTAAAATGATTGATCCCCAAGCTTTCTATTGATCTCATCGACCAATGAATCACCTTGTAGCATGACGACTCCTCTCTATTTAGGGGGCTGTCGCCACGCAGGAGTAAGAGAAATTTAAAGTGGAGTGATACCGTCGGAAATTAATTTTGCATTGAAATACAAAATTTCCCTTGGTATTGTGAAGTTACAAAACACGTTACGAAGTGTTAGCTGTGAGAGAGGTACGAACTTTCTCACAGCCTTTTGCAACTTCCCATTTCAAATTTTTTCATTATTCCCACATGGCAAATACCCTGTTTTATTGTTAAACCTTTCTAGGCGCGTTGAAAGCTCTTCTACTCTCTAACGTTCCCAAACAATACTATATCAAAGTTCAAACTTTAAATTAACAAAAAAGATAGCCCAAAACATAATAAGGATGGGTTTTACTGTTAACTATTATTAATTATTGTTACTTGTTGTTGGTTCCTGTTTGTTGCTCAATCCAATCCTGAAATTCCTGGACGTTTATCAAGCATTTTCTCCCAATCGTCCGAACTACGGTGTTGAATCCGTTCACGTTTCCATTAAACCGCAGCCAGCGCAATGACCCCTCTGTGAAAGCGGGGTATCTTACTGCGGTTTGTTTAAAGGAAAGGTACTCCGGTTCCACCCTCTGTTCTTTGATCTCATTAGCAGTCATGTTATTCCTCCATTTTTTCATTAAGGCAACCTCTAAAACGACTCCACATCACATTGTGAAACCACTAGTCACCGTTTCAGACCACAGTCTACTAAATAAAACGATGAGAATAAATTCCTATTATTTTTTATTTTTTCCCTGAAAAATGAATTTATTATCATCACGCGCGAACATTTTTTCTGCCTGCAGATAAAAAAGCATATCTTGTAGTTGGCTCCATATACGGTAGATAGCATTCTTTGCTAACTGAAGAACTATTTCAGGAGGCTGATACAAGTATATTTGAAATGCAGCATCATCAATAAATTCTTGGCTAAGCTCTTCAAACGTATAACCATCTCTAACCTTAATAAAAAGCACATCAAATACTGCATCTTTCTTCGCATATACCAACGCTTCGATTGCAATCTTGAGGAGAGGGAAGTGATAGCGCAAAATTCCATCACATTCTTGATGCATTACCTCTGGTATTGGAAATGGTATATATGCCCTTTTTGGATTATCATTAACTAGTTTTGACCATCTGCCAGGACGCCCTTTGGTTGCGAATAACTCATCTACAGCCTCTCTAACTGTAGAAGATACTCGACTCGCCTTCTCAACTCGTTTTTTCTCTGCTGCCATCCTATGGTAATCGCTATGATAACCGTTCGAACCCCCTGTTAAGCCCGCTGTCTGTGCTGATATCAACAAAGGATCTTTACATATTTGTGTGACATTCAAGTCGGGGTTTTTAGATAATAGATATTGCGCAGAAACCTTAACCCTTACTTTTTTTTCTAATGCTTTTGTAGATTTTGAATCTTTCATCTGACGTATGTTTAAAGCCTCCTGAACATCATTTGGAAGAATGTAACCTTTTAAAAGTGCCCAAAGCATTACATCTTGAGGACGAAGTAAATAGAAAATTCCACTGTCTAAATGATGATAAATAGCGGCCAATGCTTCTTCTTCAATCGATTTTTTTAAATCATTAAAAACTTCAAAATATATTTTTTTTATTGACTCAGGATAATAAACACCGGCTACTTCAGGTAAATAATAAAATGAACGGACTGATTTTATATTTTCTGGAAGTGGGGTAATGGTCGAAAGAATTAAATTTTCCTTTGGCCATCCCACTATCATATGCACTGCTTCATTAATCGCCCAAAGCCCTTTATCCAAGAAGGCGTGAGCATCAGGTGGGACAAACGGCTCACGAGGTCTATTGTTCTTCATGATATCATCCAAATATTTTTTCGTTCATTCGTGTTACTACCCCAGTTGTGTGGGATTCTGAAAGGTGGGCATAACGTTTCACCATCGCTAGTGTCTTGTGACCAAGTACGCCAGAGATCTCAGCGAGGCTGGCGCCATTCATTGCTAGGTATGACGCGCATGAGTGTCGGAGGTCGTGAAATTTGAAGTTATCAATCTTAGCATTCTTCAGTGCGTTTTCCCACGCAGTGCGTATGGTGATAGGTTTTCTAGGAAATTTACTTGGAAATAAAAGCTTCGTGTCCAATCTGCGAACTTTGCCAAGTTCTGTAAGTAAATCAAGGGCATGACCAGTTAAAGGAACTTGTCGGATCTCACCATTTTTCGTCTCGTAAAGAATGATACGCCCCTTTTGGAGATCAACATCATCCCAAGTCAACGTCAAGATTTCAGAGTACCTCATCCCACATGAGAGCGCCAAGACGACAATGGTATACAAAAAAGGGTTGGTGCTGGTTTTACATGCATCAAGCAGCTTCACACGCTCTTCTTCACCAAGGAATCGTATTCTTCCACGTGGCTCGCGCGGCTTCGACACTTTACGTACAGGAGAATCATCTACCCATCCCCATTCCTTCATCGCCACGGTGAATGCATGTGACAATACTGCCATGTAGCGCACCGTTGTCGATGTCGTCCTCAGCTTTCCTCTTCGAGTGATACCTTTTAATAAAGCATCTCTCTTTTCTGCGATCATTGCGGGAGTTACGTCTGATAAAAGATAACAGCCAAGCTGTTCTTTCCACCAGTAGAGCTGTGCTGTTTGCTTTTTCTCTGACTTTGCTTTGGTAGGCAAAACATCCCTGATATAGCGATCGATCAAATCACCAAGAGTATGCTTCTTTGCTTCTGTCGTTTTGAAATGCCTCCCTTCACGAATTGCTGATTCTGTTTGTTGAACCCAACGATCCATGTCGGTTTTGCGTTTGAATGAGGCATACTGTGTCGGATGCCCTTTGATCCTGACCTGAACATTGTAGCTCAGCACTTTTCCATTTTTATCTTTACGTTCTTTGTATGATGCCATGAGGTTGCCTTTTGTCAAATTTCAGTTTAAAAACACAGTCAAGGGATATCAATTCCCCTGACTCAAGACCGTGTTTTCTCTCGTAAAGTGTGCGTATAAAGCGGGCTAGAATAGGCTTATTCCCCATTATTTCCCCACTGAAATAAAAACTTACCAACAAAACACGATCCCCAAATTCTTGGATTTGATTGTTACGTGTTGTGGACAAGTGGGGAGATAATGGGGAATGAGCCCCAAAAACAGAAAAGTCACTCCCAGTGGTAAACCAGAAGTGACTTAGACTTAAAATACTCGGAGTCGGACTCGAACCGACACGCCCGTTAAGGCAAGGGATTTTAAGTCCCTAGTGTCTACCAATTTCACCATCCGAGCGATGATTGATATGTGCAATACATTAGCAAATTTGAAAAAAAATGTCAAACACAACTTGTGCTTTACTGTCGATTGGATGTCTGCTAAAATATCTTTTTTACTTGAGAGGCAATTATGGTCAGAATCTTATGTACACTTTTTCTATTGATGACTGCATTTTGTGGGGCGACGGAGACACGACAAATTTTGCGTGAAAATATCGTCAAAGCTAATCCTGGAGACTACATTGTAACGAATCAAGGAAAAAATTATACCATCTTATTGATCCGAGAAAAGCTTCCTGAAGGCCTTGTAATCGAAGAAATCACTGTTCCTTCAAGCCGCTTTCCCGGAAATACTTATACAAAGTGGAAAAGTTGGATTGAAGAAGGCGCTCCAGGACATACCGGATGGTTTATGTACCAATTGAATACGCAAACGGGTGCTATGAATCATGCGTTCTCTTTTCCAAAAAATGGATGGTTTGAGATTGCCGCTGCGGACAACTTTTTATCTGGCCTTTTAAACTTAAACTTTCAATATATCCCTCCACAGAGTCGTAAGCGAGTGGGTCCGCGGCATGCCAATGGAACAATCGTCCCCGAAGAGCGGCGCATATGGAATCCTCAGATGGTTGTGGACGGACAAATTATTCCAAACGTACATTTTTCTGCGTGGCAGACCTATTGGCCAAAAGATGGAAGCGATTTAGCGGGAAAGTTGATTGAAATTTACATCCCGGAAGAAAACGACCGCTATCCTTCTTATTTTCCATATTGGCTACAAATTAGTGGGATGATTGGCAAAGCAAAAATTCGTATTGTGGATTCTGGAACTGGACTCAAGTCCCCTAAACCTAACGTTTTCTTACAAAATTCTGTCGAGTTATCAACAAAAAATTAGCGATTTTCTAAAAAAACACGCCAACGTTTATTTTTTGAAAATTTATTAATAAATCATTCTTTATTAATGAGTTAAATAAAATAAGCATTTTAAAAACCGGGACGACTTTTCTAATTTCTTTGAAATCCCCCTCTTTTGCAAACAATCCATAGACAAAAGTCCCACATAAAACACCCTTTTTATGAACGACTTATTTCCATTAAGCGTACAAAAGCCGTAAGAAAGAACATTCTAGCTCTTAGAACACTCCTGTGGTATAAACTTACTATTCTAACGCATGAGAGGGATCGATGAAGAGACAGTATTCGCTACGCAAGTCAAGAGGGATTCTAAAAGGGGTAATTTCACTTTATAAAAGAAAGAAAAAAAAGCTAGCTCCGGATACGCGTACTCAGCTTGAAAATGAAATGCACGCATTAGACGAAGCCTTATTGCAAGGCGACCGCGCTGCTGCGGATCAACGTGCCCGTCGAGTAGAAGCGTTAGAAGCGCTTCATTTAAAAAAGAACCTCTTCGATTATGGATCCGAGCTAATTTTTGCATTAGTCTTGGCGTTATTGATCGCGACCCTCATTCGACAAACCTGGTTTGAGCTGTACGAGATTCCTACAGGTTCGATGCGCCCCACTTTTAAGGAATTAGACGATCTTACCGTGACGAAGACTGCTTTTGGTGTGAATATGCCGCTTGAAACCGCACATATTTATTTTGATCCTGAATTAGTGCAGCGGACCGGAGTCGTCATTTTCTCTGGGGATCAGATTGATTTGGACGATACGGACTCCACTTATTTCGGCGTTTTTCCTTATAAAAAGCGGTACATTAAGCGTTTGATTGGAAAGCCGGGCGATAGCCTCTACTTTTATGGCGGCCGCATTTACGGCGTGGATAAGGAAGGGAAATCGATTACAGAATTTATCGATCGTCCATGGATGCACAATTTAGAGCACATTCCTTTTCTCTCTTTTGATGGAAAAATTAAACGCACCTCACAAAATGAATTAACCCTTTATGCGATGAACCAGCCTGCGGGACGCGTCACCTTTTCTTCGAAAGGAGTAGAGGGAGAAGTGTGGAACGGCAAGCAGTGGGTGAAAGATCGGGCGCGTGGCCAGCTCGACGCTCACACCCATATTGATACTTATAGCGACGTCTATGGAATGCGCAATTATGCGATGGTCCGCCTGTTGACTGATAAAGAGCGTCAAGAGTTACCTGCCGTTAGCACTCTTCCGATTGATAAAGGAATTCTTTACCTTGAGTTACAACATACCCCTAGTCTTACTTATCCCTCCCCTTTTACTCAGGTTGATGGAGGTGGGATGCGCTTTATGTTGCACCCACACACAACCCTCATACCTCTCGATCAAGTCCATCTCGAGCGCCTGATGGACACCCTTTATACCGCACGTTTTGTTGTGAAAGACGGATTTGCGAAACGCTATAGCGCGGGTAATGATGGGTTTAATATGGGAAGTCCCCGTTTTACGGGGGTTCCGGATGGAACTTATGAATTTTATTATGGAAAAGGGTGGCAGATTGGTTTTGGTGGGATTGCGACGGCGTTGCCCATTGATCATCCTTTGTATGTGCGGACACCAGAAAATATTCAAAAATTGTTTAACCTTGGAATCGAAGTCAATACAGCGTATATTCCTAGCAAACAAAACACTTCTTTATTTCCCCATCGTTATGCCTATTTTCGTGACGGAGATTTGTATCTCATGGGAGCCCCTGTCTTAAAAAAAGACGAGTCGACGCTAATAAATTTTTTAAAAGAAGAAGAAAAGCGTGCGCAGCGCTCCGCAGCGAATCGTCCGTACATCCCTTTTCGTGACTATGGACCTCCTTTAAAAAATGGAGTTTACGATGTGGATTTCATCCGGTCTTTTGGAGTGACTATTCCTGAAAAGCAGTATCTTGTCCTTGGAGACAACCATGCGATGAGTGCCGACAGCCGCGTGTTCGGCTTTGTGCCGGAAGCAAATCTTCAAGGGGCACCCTGCTTAATTATCTGGCCGCCAGGCGAACGTTTGGGGCATCCTGAACAAAAACCTTATCCTTTTATCAATGCTCCTCGCCTTGCCATTTGGACGATTGCGGCGATCGTGTGCTTAATATGGTATGCGATTCATTCTCGCAATAAAAAACGGCCGCTTTTCCCCCTTCCCTGAATATTTTTTTTGGGGTATGATGCGGGTAATAAACTAAGGAAAACGCGTGGAAGTTGATAAAAGAGAGGATGAGGATGAAAAGGTGCGAGACGATACCTCCTCTCCTGGTTTTTTCGATTTTCAGACCAGCCACCTCGACGATACCTTAGAAGAAAAGCTCGAAGGCGCCTTTAACAAGGATACCTCTGCCATTATCATCCACGAAGTGGCAAAGATCGGAACGGAATATGATCCGGTTGACCTTGCTCACACCGTTTCCCGCTTACCGCCCCATGCCCGTGTGATCGTCTACGATAATTTGCCGGACCTCAATGCTAAAATTATTTTTATGATCAACACCGGAACTAACACCCGGGCGGCAATTTTTCATCAGCTTAAAGACAATGAAATAAAAGAATTACTTGAGCATATGGCGCCGGACGAAGCCGTATGGATGCTGGACGACATGTCCGATCGCCGCATGCGCCGCGTCCTCGATATCCTCGAACCAAAAAATGCTGCGCGCATCATTGACCTACAAAAGCATGACCGCAATAGTGCGGGACGCTTGATGACCAACGAGTTTTTCTCCTTTCATCTTAATGCCACCATTAGCGAAGTTTCTATCACCATTCGCGACAATCCTGGGATCGATCTCACCCGCCGCATTTTTGTTTACGACAATGATGAAGCAATCATCGGCTATGTTCCAGGACGCAACTTAATTGTCAATCCGCCCTATGTCCCCTTACGACAAGTGATGCATCCGATCACACACAAAGTTGAGGTGGACACGTCGCGCGATGAAGTTGTCGACATCGTTGAACGCTATAAGATCCCTGCACTTCCTGTTGTTGATGATAATATGCGCATGGTTGGAGTGATCACCTACGAGCGTGTTGTAGAAGCAATGGAAGATATTGCGGATGAAACGATTGCGAATATTGCCGGTACAGGAGAAGACGTCAGTGAACACGAACCCGTTTATAAACGCTTCCTTTTACGGGCTCCATGGCTGATGGTGACGCTGTGCGCAGGATTGATCACGTCAACCGTCATGTCGCAGTTTGACCAGACAGGGTGGTTCATTTACACCGCATTTTTTGTTCCCTTGATTGTAGGAATGTCGGGCAATGTGGGAATTCAGTGCAGTACAACGCTTGTCCGCAGCCTTTCGACAGGAGAGCTCTCCTATAGTTCTCGCGGCGAAGCGATTAGAAAAGAAATGGGAGTGGGCCTTCTCTCCGGAAGCTTCTTTGGACTCCTTTCAGGCCTCGTCATCTATATTTTACATGGCATGGGAATTTCGATGGGCGATCCCAATCAGCTTCGCATTGCAATGACGGTCTCTGCGGGAGTTTTTATGGCGTGTATGACAGCAACGGCATTGGGAACATTTTCCCCCTTCTTCTTTGCGCGCATGAATATTGATCCCGCAGTTGCTGCTGGCCCTATCGTCACCGCTTTTAATGATGTGTTGTCATCGCAAATGTTTTTCCTTGTTGCACACACCATTTATTTATTTTTAAAATAACCTATTCTAGGACGAGGTTGGCATGAACGCAGATTTCAAGGAAATGACAATGAAAAAATTATCGACCGCGTCTATTCGTGAGTTTTGCCAACTCGTGTTGCTTAATCTAAAAGTCAGAGTAAAAGATACAGCGGAATATGCTAGCATAGTATGGAAATACTACGACAATCTTTGCTTTCTGAAAAGTGACCTATCGCTCACGTTGATGTATCTCTTTCATAATCCTTATCGCATCAGCAAGCGTTTTCTAATCACGCGTGGTGACGAGAATTTGGATGTGTATGGAGAAACACCACTAACAACATTAGAATTGATTTTACGGCAATCTGGAGTCACCTCTCCCGATCACTTAGTCGAACTCGGATCGGGAAGAGGCAGAGGATGCTTTTGGGCACATGCGTTTATCGGTTGTAAGGTGACAGGGATTGAGTTCATTTCTGAGTTTGTCGACCGTGCAAACATGATCGCAAGCAAACTCGACCTTTCTGGCATCACCTTTAAAAATGAAGAAATGACGCAAGCAGATTTTAGCGAGGGAACAGTCTTTTATCTGTATGGAAGTGCCCTGGATGACGAAACGATAGATGCTCTTGTCGCGAAGTTTGAAAAGATGCCTTCAGGAACAAAGATCCTTACTGTCAGCTTCCCCTTGTCGGATTATACAGAAAGTAATGCATTCGAGCTCATGAAATGTTTTCCTGCAGAGTATCCTTGGGGAACAGCCGACGTCTATTTACAAGTCAAAAAATAAACATTCCCCCTTCTAAACATTTTCCACTCAACGTATGGAGTGCAGTGGCTTAACGCGATCTAGAAACGCTGCGTCAAGCCGCAGCGAAAACAAAGCGGCGTCAAGCCGCCGCACTCCATGCGTTGATTAGGAAATATTTAGAAAGATCGCCTATCGGGCGATAAATGCTTGGTGACGCGCTTCGTTGACTCGGTCGTTCATGCTCTTCGTGCTGTCCATCGACTGTCTTGCGGTCGATGCACCCTGAATAGCCGTATCTTTATTGTCTTTATGGCGCTGCATCCAGAAGTTATGGAAGGTGCGCTTACGTTCCACTCTATTGTCCAGGAATTTCCCTAACGCCTGAGTAATTCCTGAAGAGAGACTACCAGCAGCTGTTGATATGCCAGATGCTGTCGTGACCATGGCCGATACTTTGTTTGCCCCGTTAACAAGTTGGAAGATTCCTGTTCCCGTTGCTCCAAGACCTACCAATCCGCCAATAACGCTGATCGATCCACATGCGACATTCAAAGCAAGGCTCCAGGGATCTTTATAAGTTTTGAGCACATTTTCTAATTCGATCTTCACTTGATCAAGCTCTTGCTGAGCGAGCTGCGCCTCTTCGCGTCCATACTTGCGTTGCAGGTAAACAGCGAGCATGCGAATCATATCGTCAATACTTGACCAATTGGGATGATTTTTTTTCATTTCTTCGGCAATTTTTGTACTTAAATCTGCAATTTCAAAGTCGATGACAGAGAGTGTACTTCCATTTTTGAGATCGCGCGATTGTGTTAATAGCGCGGAGTCAAAAAGTGTTTCTCCTACCTTAATTGCTGTCTGATCATCAGGTAATTGTCCTTTAATTCCAAAAGAATCGAATGCACGCTGCCGATAGGTATTATTAACATCTTGAAGTGGGGGGTGCTCTAGAATAGCTGTTCGATCAGATACTACTGCATCTACAGTAAAATTATTTCTATATGTCATCGTTTTTTCCTACTTTTATATTAGCTTTCGTCCAACCCATCAAATATGTGTGGTTTATTCGATATGATGCGCCGGGCGTTTTTATGTAGTTCTGTAATTGTATTTTCTGTCGTCTGCATGTTTTGAAGCTTCACTTGAATAGAGTCTTTGTTTAGACCTCGTTCTTCACGCGTCCGAATTGCGTCGCCTTCATGCTTATTGCCCTGATATTTCAAGACACTGCCCGCTATCTGGGTCGCTCCACCGGAGACAGCGGCAACTGCTGCTCCTGCAGCGAGAACAAGAGGAATTGCCGCTCCACCCGTTACTAAAGCAGTCACAACCCCCCCAACAGCAAGGGCACCGCCCACTATACCGGTAGAAATGCTGGTCCAGTTAAATAATGTGGAGGAGTTCTGTTTTTCTTCCGCTTCTTTCTTTAATTCCAAGTATTTGTCTTTCAATGAGTCATTTTCGTGCATTTTCTGGATCGACTCGTCCATTTGAACACGGACATCTTCTTCGTATCCGTCGATTTGGTGCCTATTTGCTGCGATGATCATTCTTTCTATTTCCGCTTCTGAAAGACGTCCTATTTTATCTTCTGTTGCATCTTCAACCATCTTTTTAAACGTGTCTTGTGCAAAAGGTGAAGGTTTGTCGAGTTCAGGACGAATGTAGTCTTTTGGAATTCCTGAAGAGACCATTTTTTCATTTGTCGCAGTAGCTTCCTCATTTTCGAGCGAGACGAAAGCGGCAATTCTAGCTAGAGCGCGTGCAAACAGCCCTTGTTTACCAAGAGATGCCCCTTCAATCGTAGCTGGCTGCGAGGAAGGAAAAAGTAGTGGAGAAGATAAGGCATTTCCTTGCGTTGCCGCTTGGTTAAGGCCAGCAGCAAGTGCTCCTTTTTCCTGCTCTTCTTTGTCTTGTATTCCGTAATTAGGACGGATTGTTTCTGTTGTTGAAATACGTAGGTCGGTCATCGCATCCCTTTAGTTTTTCTTTTTAATTTTTTGCTCCATGTCAGTCGAAGAAATGAAATTTTTTTCAGGAGTTGTGCAAATTTTTGTTCATTTTTTCTTGCGACCAGACGCGCGGAATCAAGGGCTTTTATCGCTGTAGCGACTTTCCCTATGCTATAAAGACATTCTGCCCCATGGAAATGCGGATGGGGATCCAGTTGTTTTTCATCGAAAAGGGCGGCACAACTGTAGGCTTCGACAGCTTCTCCAAAATTTTTTAGCATTTGAAGCGTGCTTCCCATTCCTTTCCAAAAGCGCGGATCGCGGTGGCGCAGACCTGTTAACAAGCGAAATAACATGAGGGTTTCATTGTATTTTCCAATTTGATAATGGGAATAGGCATGTGCATAAAGAGCTTCGACAATGTCATTAGAAATTGCTTCTTTAGTGACTCGATCAAACAACGACGAAGGAAAGACAGAGAGAGAATTTAAAATCTCGCTATCGCCTTCCTCTTTAGTGCCTATGATCGCTGCTCCGTGCATTTTATTTACCTGCAATATTACGTGCGGCGCTTTTTGCAGCATCGTCGCAAGGTTTGAGAATGCTTCGTGCCATTTGATAAGCTTCGTAACGCTCGTTCGTGTATTTCGTCACTTTTTGCAATTGCATGTCATTTTTTGTATTTAGATCTTCGACAACCATGCGAAAGTTTTCTGTTAAACGACTAGTATCGTCGCGTTGAAAAGTGCCATTTGTTTTGGGAAGCTTAACGCCCAATTCTTCTGCTCTTTTAAGTAACTTTTCTAACTCTGAGTCTTTGGCGACGACGATTTTTCCATCTTTATCAATGACACTATTAATATGTGCACGAATGTTCTGTAGTTCCGTCACCTTTTGTTGACGTTCTAATAGTTCTTGCAGTTCTTTTCCTGTGGCGTCTCCAATAGAGTCGATGCGTTCGTTCATGACCATTAGCATTGCCTGTTGCACGGACATGGTGTCAATGTTGATTGTCTTTCCGTCGATTTCGATCGCATTATGGGTGGGATTAACAAGACCGGTCATGAGACCTCCTTAAAATTAAAGAAATTACTTTGTTTTTCAAGCTCAACAATGCGTATAAAAGGGAAATATTACCACCTTTCCAATTATTTCCATAGAATATATACCGCTCGTGATTCAAAATTTGGTTTTTGAATCACGAGCGGTATAACTTTCTTCAACTTTTTACAATTGCAGAATTGTCCTATGGCATCATATAATCATTGGATTACAAAAGGATTTTTAATGAAAAGAGAGTCGTGGGGATCGCAGGCGGGCTTCATTTTGTCTGTGGCGGGATCAGCAATTGGACTAGCAAATATTTGGAGATTCCCCTATGTCGTTGGACAATATGGGGGGGCTGCGTTTATTTTGATGTACCTCTTCTTTTTGTTTATGGTCGGCATTCCTGTTCTTATTTCAGAAATTTTGATTGGCAGAAGCACACAGACAAGTCCTGCGGGGGCATTCGAAAAAATTGGAGGCAGCAAGTCGTGGGGATGGGCAGGAAAGATGACCATTTTGACCGGATTCCTCGTCAGTGCGTTTTATAGTGCCGTTGCCGGCTGGATTTTTGGTTATCTTATTGAAGCTGTTTCAGGAAATCTCCATGCATTTTCTACTCCTTTAGAAGCGGCGCAGTATTATGAGGGGTTGGTAGGAAATCCTTATTGGGGAGTGTTCTTTCATTTTCTATTTTTATTGTGCTGTATTGCGATCCTTTATTTTGGTGTGAGAGGAGGAATCGAACGCGGAAACAAGATCATGATGCCGACGCTTTTTGTCATGATGGTGGCGTTGGTCATTAAAGGGTTGATGATGCCAAATGCGGGAGAGGCGTTAACATTTTTATTTTCCCCTAATTGGAGCCTTTTGACCCCTTCGGCAATTCTACTCGCGTTAGGACAGGCATTTTTTACGTTGAGCCTTGGACAAGGAACAATGGTCACCTATGGAAGCTACCTTTGTAAAAAGACCAATATTTTGGGTACGATTATTCCTGTTGTTGTGATGGATACTGTTATTTCTTTGATGAGTGCTGTTGCCATTTTCACAATTGTGTTTTCTGTCGGGATGCAACCTGACTCCGGACCCGGACTGATTTTTCATACATTGCCCTGGGTGTTTAGTCAGGTGCCTGGCGGATTCTATTTAGGAATTTTATTTTTCTTATTAGTGACACTGGCAGCGATGACATCGGAGATTTCTGCCTTGGAGCCCGCGATTGCGTATTTAAGGGATCAGCGCGGATGGGGGCGACACAGCGCCGTTTTTGCGTGCGGGGCAGCTTCGTTTATGATTGGAGTTCCTTGCGCACTTTCCTTTAGCCTATTAAAAGATACGTTGCTGTTTGGAATGAATGTACTCGACTTCATGGCATTTATCTGTAGCAGCATCATGATTCCTTTGGGAGGATTGTTTGCAGTTTTACTAACAGGATGGGTGTGGGGCTTTGCAAATAGCATGGTTAATCTTAGCGAAGGGAATGATGGAGTCATGGTGCGGTATCCGTGGCTGCAGCGGTACTTTTGGATCTCCTTTAAATTCACGGCTCCATTGTTGATTATGATTGTATTCATTAGTGCTCTTGGCTTTTTTGATTTCACTTCCGCATAATAAGACGATCGATTATTCTACAATCACTATGTCTAAAAGCTTTATTGAATCCTCACTCGTCGAGCAAGATGAGACTTTCGAAGTCCCGTTGCGTCCTCAGTCTTTAACCGACTTTGTCGGACAGGACCTGATTCGCGAGCGCTTGGATGTGATGATTGGAGCGGCAAAGCAGCGCGGAGAAGTGTTGGGTCATTGCCTATTCAGCGGACCACCCGGTTTGGGAAAAACCACGCTAGCGAATATTTTATCGAAGACGATGGGGACAGAGTTAATCGTCACTTCCGGACCTGCCATCGAAAAACCAGGCGATTTGGCTGGAATCCTAACGAACCTCAAAACTGGCGACGTTCTATTTATTGATGAGATTCATCGTCTTAACCGCGTTGTTGAAGAATACTTGTACGCGGCAATGGAAGATTATGTTCTAGACCTTATCATTGATAGTGGTCCGAGTGCACGATCGATTCAAGTAAAACTGAATAAGTTTACGTTAGCAGGAGCAACAACACGCACCGGATTACTGAGTGCTCCCCTCCGTTCGCGCTTTGCCTTCACCTGCCGCCTCGACTATTACGACTCCACCGTATTGACAAAAATTCTCATGCGTACAGGAAATATTTTGAATGTCACACTGGACCGCGACGCTGCACTACAGATTGCCTTTCGTGCACGCGGAACGCCGCGAATTGCCAACAACCTCTTGCGTTGGGTGCGGGATTATGCGCAGATGCGTGCAAATAATCACATCGATACGAAAGTCGTGACGCACGCCATTGAGATGCTCGACATCGACAGTAAAGGCCTCGACGCGATGGACCGCAAAATTCTTGAAGTAATGATCGACCATTACCAGGGCGGACCAGTAGGAATTAGTACTCTTGCCGTCGCTGTAGGAGAAGAGACAAACACTCTTGAAGAAGTCCATGAACCTTACCTGATTCTTTTAGGTCTGATAAAACGTACCCCACGAGGGCGAGAAGCGACAGCCCTTGCTTACCAACATTTGAATCGCACATGCCAAGGAGAACCCCTATGAAACGTACTTTAATTTATCTCGCTTTATTGCTTGCGACTTTGTCAGTTGACAGAGGCGTCGAGGCAGGATTGTGGGATAGCACAAAAAATTTCTTTACAAACCCGAAACAGAATCCCCCTGCTTTACGTATCTTGGTTGAGACTGATAAACCTTTTCTTACTGTAGAAGTCAAAGGCCGCTACAAGGTATATGATCCGCGTGATAACAGTCATATCATCACACGCAAGATTGGTAAAAAAGAGACCTTAAAGATTGTCGGTGATGGATTGATGTGGGGAGAAGAGTTTCCTGGCGTACACCAGTTGCTTATTGTTCCAGATGATCTATCCATTCTTACAGTGATCGATGGTGTCGAATACCAAGGTAGCATCTATATTTATGACGTCGAAGGTAAACTGAGCGTAGTCAACAGAATCGATTTGGAATATTTTCTAAATTCAATCCTCACTCCCCTCTTTCCTGAAACAACATCAGAAGAACTCCTTGCTGCTGTTGCCATTGCTGCGCGCACCAACCTTTATTATTTAGCGGCAAACCCTAAAAACACCTACTGGGCAATCAATGGAAAAGACATCAACTACCTTGGATACAAAACAACAGGGAATTCGGATTCCATCATGGACGCCATTCATATGACCCGTTACATGGTCCTCGGAAAAAACAACGCCTACGAAGGTGTGGTAGATCCTATTCTTGCAGAATGGCAGGTTCCCGGATTGCTAAATGTAAAAGGTGGCCGTCAGGTCCTCTCAAAGATTGATATTGCCGAAGGAAAACGCCTAGCGGCTAAAGGCGATAATGCGGCTCAAATTTTGAAGAAAGCATTTCCCGAAGCGACGATTCAACTTATCCAGACTTCCCCTGGTGCTATCTAAACTCTAAGCAAAGAACATGTGTGTGTGTCACGCGCACATGTTCTTTTCGATTCAACCCTCATAATTAATAAAATGACAAATCTATTTTTAAAATCTGCATACGAATTTGATCTTCCCAAAGAGCTTATCGCTCAGAATCCGGTAAATCCCCGCGACCACTCCCGCTTGATGGTCATTAACCGCGCAAAAGGAACGATTGAAGAAATCGCTTTTCATGAAATTCGCAATCTTCTTGTTAAAGGCGACAGCCTTGTTTTTAACGACACTAAAGTGATTCCAGCGCGTCTGATGGGTAAGCGTCTCACAGGAGGACTCACCGAAATTTTTCTAATTAAGCCGTTAGAAGACAATAAATGGGAAGCCCTTGTCCGTCCCGGAAAAAAGGTGAAAGAAGGATCTCTTGTAACTTTTGGTGAGAATTTTTCTTGTGTGGTAAAAGATTTTTTGCCTGACGGACGACGTGTGATTGCATTTAATTATAGCGGAGATTTTTACGAACGACTGGCCGAATATGGAAAAATTCCCCTGCCTCCTTATATTGAAAGAGAAGCAGAAGATAGCGTCGACAAAGAGCGTTACCAAACCGTCTATGCTTCAAAGCCTGGAGCAGTTGCTGCGCCGACCGCCGGATTACATTTCACCGATTCCTTATTGAAGACGCTGGAAGCACAAGGCGTCAGCCAGCAGCATGTCACGTTGCACGTCGGATTAGGAACCTTTAGACCTGTGGAAGCAGAGGACATTCGCCATCATTTGATGCATTCCGAGCGATGCCACCTCTCTGCTGAAACTGCGGCAGTGCTCAATCAGCGCGACCCGACGAAGCGTCAAATTTGTGTAGGAACAACGTGCTGCCGTGTGGTTGAAACAGCAGCTAATGAAGCGGGTGTGGTTATTCCGGG
Source organism: uncultured bacterium (assembly GCA_964367715.1). Taxonomy (GTDB): domain Bacteria; phylum Chlamydiota; class Chlamydiia; order Chlamydiales; family Criblamydiaceae; genus CAYIYO01. Next base: position 10,477 of record CAYIYO010000003.1, on the reverse strand, counting down.
CGATTATGATACAAATATTTTTATTTATCCGGGATATCGATTTAAATATGTCGATGCCTTATTAACAAATTTCCATCTGCCGGGTTCTACCTTATTGATGCTTGTCTCGGCTTTTGGAGGCTACGACCTTATTAGAGAAGCGTATGCGAAGGCAATCGAGAAAAAGTTTCATTTCTTCTCTTATGGCGACGCCATGTTAATTCTTTAAGGTTATGATTTTAGCACAGAGCCCACAGAGAGCACAGAGACTGCAAACGCATCTTCAATAAAAACCTTCCTCAACTGAAATTTGATTTTCTCTCTGTGTTCTCTGTGGGCTCTGTGGTAAAATAAAAACGTGCAAACTAAATTCAACATCACAACTTATTAATCACTTCTATCATCTGCTCGAAATTAGTGAGAGGAGCATCGCACACTCCTTCACGGCAGATGTAAAGTGTCGTCTTCCCTTCTATCGGTTGCTGTGCGCGCAAAGAGGGAATAAGACGGAAAAGGTCTTCATCGCTTTCGCGACGCAAGATGACTGCTTTGTGTGGAATAAAGGTCGAATAGAGAGCGTGGTAGAGAGCGCTCTTATGTTCCTCTTTCTCATTTAAGGCGATGACAACGGTCGGGGCTTTGCGGTCGTAGTAATGATTGAGGGCGATCATGTGGTAGCAGTAGCCCGGAGAATAGGCATCTATGAATTTTCTAACGGCACGTAGAATATCTTCCGCTTGATCCAGATAATGGGGATTCCCTGTAAGCTGATAAAGCCGCATCAAGTTTTCGGTATGGACAGCGTTGCCTGATGGTTCGGCCCCATCGGCATATTGGCATTTTCTTAGCAGCAGATTGATATCATCCCCATCGGTCAGGTAGTAGGCTCCACTAGGCGCTTTAAATTTCATGTTGAGAATGTCTGCCATCTCAACGGCCCACTGCAGCCATTCACTTCCTTGTCCTGTTTCAAAAAGAGAAAGAAGACCATGAATCATGAAGGAATATTCGTCTAGGCCTGCACGGTAAAGTGCTTCTCCATCGCGCCATCGGCGGAGAAGTTCTCCTTCTTTCCACATATGCGTATGGATAAAAGTTGCCGCCTTCAGTGCAGCATCAATATATTTTTGTTCCCCAAAGGCTCTGCCCGCTTCCGCCAGGGCAAAAATCATAAGTCCATTCCATGAACTAAGGACTTTATCATCTTTGAAAGGACGACGACGTTTTTCCCGCGCTTCGAGGAGTATTCTTTTTTGTTCATCAAGGAGAGTTTTCATGATGCTAGGATCAATTCCTTTTTGGGACGAAAACTCCTCTAGACGAAGGGGTGTATGGAGAACATTTCTTCCTTCAAAATTCCCTTCTTGGGTAACACCATAAAATTCGCAAAAGAATTCGCTTTCCTCTTCTCCCAAAACTTTGATAATCTCTTGGTATTCCCACGTATAGAAAAACCCTTCTTTTCCTTCGGTGTCGGCATCTTCGGCAGAGCAGAAACCTCCACCAGATAGCGTCATCTCATGTAAAACATAGTCGACAATGTCGATGCAGATCTCCTTAAAGAGATCACGCCTGCACGCTTGCCAGGTTTCGAGATAGCTCACAATCAAGAGTGCATTATCGTAAAGCATTTTCTCAAAATGCGGAATGAGCCATTGTTCGTCGACGCTGTAGCGCGAAAATCCTCTCCCAAGGTGGTCATAAATTCCTCCGCGCTGCATCATATCTAGTGTGCGTTCGACAAGAAATAGGGCTCGGCTATCGTTTGTCATGCAGGCTTCGCGTAGCATAAAATTTGATTGGTATCCGATAGGAAATTTCGGCACCCCCTTCATTCCCCCCCATACCGGATCGGCCAATTTATAAAGCAGTTCTGCTGTTGATTCGATCAATGCTTTTTCAGGAAGGACCTCCCCCTTAACATGAACGCTTTCCGAGAACACTTCGACAATTTTTTCTGCCTGGCTAGCAACTTTTTCGCGTTCATCGCTATTCCATACATCGTCAATTCGTTCAATGAGTTCGGTTAACCCCATCAGTCCATGGCGGGCGATCGGCGGAAGATAGGTCGCAGCAAAAAAAGGTTGTAAATCAGGAGTTAGGATAACATTAAGAGGCCACCCAGCTGCGCCGGACATCATGCTCTGCGCAAACTCCATATAGAGGGCGTCAACTTCAGGAAGTTCTTCGCGATCGACCTTTATATTGATAAAGTTTTCGTTCATCATCTCGGCGATATCGATTGATTCAAACGATTCTTTTTCCATCACATGGCACCAATGGCACGTGGCGTATCCGACAGAAAGGAAGATTGGTTTATCTAATTCTTTCGCCGCATTAAATGCTTCTTCGCTCCATGGATACCAATCGACTGGATTGTGTGCATGCTGTAATAGATAAGGAGATTTTTCGTTAATCAGTCGGTTTGTGTACTTAAATTGTTCTGCCATGTAAAGCGTTGCCTCATTCTATATCAAAGAGGCCATTGATACCTGGAAAATCCATGCAAATCAAGTTTTTTTTAGAATTTCACATAAATTTTGGAACTCTCTCTTGAGATTTAAACTGATAACTATTATGAGTAAAATCTTTAGAGGATA
>CAYIYO010000003.1:0-7798 GCA_964367715.1 uncultured bacterium | reverse complement strand
ACTCTCTCTTGAGATTTAAACTGATAACTATTATGAGTAAAATCTTTAGAGGATATACACAAGTGAAATCAAGAATCGGTTTTTGAGCGATGTATAAACTCGCCAGCAATTAACAAGGAAAAGGCGCTATGTTGACAAACACCCTACTTTCAAAAAATTATAGTTCCGCAATCCGTTTATGTACGATCACAGCTTTATTCTTTGTCTGTACAGGATGTGAAAGTCCTCAAACACCTCCAAAAAAGAGAGAAACACCACCCTACGTTTCCTCTTCGGCGGCACCATCACGCGCGCCGCTTCCTCTGCTTAATGATGATCCCGAAGATCTCGCGCTAGCAGATGAGAGCCCTACGACACAAAATGCCGAAGATATGAGCGTCATCCAATTCCTTAACATGCAGAAAAAAACGCAAACAAAGCGTATTGAAGCCCTTAAAAATGATTTAGAAGAAACGCGTGCACGCCTTGATAACATCAAAAATGACATCATGATCAAAGGAAGCACCAAGGAAAAGCAATTCAACGAAAAAATGGCACACTTAGAAGAACGCGTCAAAGAAAGCAGTGCACGCATTGCAGACCTTGAACAGGCCCTCTCTGAGCGCAACAATGCCTTAGAAGAAAAACGCCAGGAGCTCGAAAATTTATCGATAACATTCAGTAAAAACAACAATAGCCTCAGCAAAGATCTCGAACAGAAAAAAAATGAACTTGCACAGCAGCGCGAAGAAAATGAAAAGATACGCTCTGATGCTGCTCAAGTAGAGAGCCAACTTAAAGAAACAAATAACATCATCAACCAACTGCAAAACGACCTTAATAGCACCCATTCTCGCCTCGAAGAAGAGACCGGAAGATCGAGAGAATTGCAGGCAGCGTTAGAAAAAACACAAGAACAGTACCAGCTTGTGATGGCAGAACATTCCGCATTACAAACACAGATTCAACAAGAAGCACAAAAAGCAAATGCTTTTGCTGCGATGTTAGAAAATACAAAACGCGACTACCAAGTTCTGTTAGGCCAACATCCTCAATTTGAAGCGCGTATCCAAGACTCTGAATATACAATACAAAATCTTGAGACGGACCTAAAAGAAATCTACACTCACCTCTCTCAAGAAAAAAATCGTTCCTCTGAGCTAGCGACGACAGCAGAAAAAATTCAACAACAGTATCGTGGACTAAAGCAAGAAAATGCGCTTCTACAAGCACGCCTCGATGAAACAGCACAAAAAAATATTGAATTGATGAACGGTCAACAAATGTTTTCTAAAAGCAAAGAGACGCTAGAAGCCAACCTTCTAGCGATCATCAAAGATCTCGAAGGACAGCTCGCCGATAACATGAAAAAATCTGCAGAGTTGACCAGTACTCAATACCAGCTCGCCCATACGAAAACATCTTCAGAAAGCGAGTATTTAGCGACGATTGAAAGTTTAAAAGAAAGTCTTGCTAGAGAACAACACCATTCGAGCGAACTAAAACAGATGGTTGCACGCCAAAGCCAAAATAATAAAGAATTGGCAATGAATTTCAACGAAAAGCAACCCAAAAAACAGCAGGAAATGGCAGACCTACAAAAACGTTTATCAGAATCTGAAGCATACGCCCGCGCCTTGGAAGCTTCTTTAGAGCAGGTAAGTGAGAATGGAATTAGTGCCTTGCAAATGCATCAGCTCGACAAAGAAATCGAAGTCCACAAAGAGTCTCTTATCTCTGCACAATTAGAGCTTTTGGAATTATCGGAAGATTATGCGCAACTAGACGAAAAATACGGGTCCGCACAGAAAGAGATGTCAAAACAAATTGCTCTCTTAGAAGAAAAAAATACACAATTAGCTAAAAATCTCCAAGAAGCTGAACAACGTCTTGTGCGGATACAGCAATCAAAAACCGACACCACAGCAGTCGCTAGCAGCGAACAATACAAACGCATGAATACAACTCTAGACCACGTCACAATGAGTCTAGAGCGCGAAAAAGCAAAGCGCCAGGCCATAGAAAACGAATTGGTGGAATTACAAAACAAATACGAACTCTCAAAAAAATCCATGCCCTCGATTGCTTTAGCAGAAAGCAATGAAGAAGAACTGCAAGCCAATCTTCAAGAAGCACTGAAAAAATATGAAGATGTTCAATTGGAAAATAAGAAGCTACAAAAGCAGCTAGAATCGACTGCATTATGGGCCTCTAACCTACAAAATGAAGTTTCCGCCTACGAAACCTCGACAGGAAATACCGCAACGTTCTACCACCAGGCAAACGGGGGCGGCGACAACACCCCTGCGAAGCTAAAAGCAAAGATTGCTTATCTCACGACACGACTCGCACAAGAAAAGGATAGGGCGCAAGAAGCGATGGAGAAACTACAAGAAGCACAGAAGCGTCTCCGCGACCTTCAGTAAAAATCTAATGGTTTATTTTTACCAAAAAGCCCACAGAGAAAAGCTAAATTTTTCTCTGTGAGCTGTGTGGGCTATGTGGTAATTTTTTTATGCGCAAACTAATAGTCTGCGGTGCTCTGCACTTCATGAAGTTGAGCGGACTCTTCCTCTTCTTCCAATTCAATCGAAAACTGTCTTCCACAGTCTAAGCAACGATGATTTTGTTTTCCGTGACGCGTATAGCCATTTTTTTTATACGCTATCGAATCACAATCCGGACAGCAATAGAACATGCTTAATTTCCTTTTTAAACCGATCGAAAAATTCAGGGTTAAAAACCAAATGTTGAATCACGAGCGGTATATATCCCCTTTTTTTTTTATACACAAGATAAAAAACAGAATTGCTATACACAAGTGAATTTATTATCCTTCGAATATACAAAAATAGCGCTATTGAATATAATGAAATAAAAATATTTTTTACATATCACTTAAGACGACAAGGAGACTCTCATATGCGCCTCTACTTTCAACATCCTGCTCTTGATGCCCAGCTGCAGCGACTCATGGGACAGATCTATTTTGGTCATGCGGACATTGGGGAATCCTTAACAACAGCTGCACGCATTGAAGAGAGCAACCTCGACAGTTGGTATCACGAATGGTCAGCAACTGCCGACCGTCTTATGATAGAAGGGCAAAATAGTGAGGAAGCAGGGTGCCTCGTGAGCGCCCGCGAAGCCTATATGCGTGCCTCAAACTATTACCGCACTGCCCTCTACTTTTTGTATGAAGCACCAGTACAGGAAAAGTTACTGGAAACCTATCACAAACATGCTTCTGCCTTTTCCAAAGCGGCTCGCCTTTTTACTCCTGCATTCGAAGGAGTGAAAATTCCATATGAAGGAACATTCTTGCCGGGCTATTTTTATAAAGTTGACAATAGTCCTATCCCACGCCCTACCCTTATTGTTAATGGTGGCTATGACAGCACCCATCAAGAAGCCTACTTTCATATTGTCAATGCGGCGCTGCATCGCGGATACAACGTTTTTGCGTTTGATGGTCCAGGGCAAGGAGCCTTATTATTGTTAGAAAATCTCTACATGCGCCCCGACTGGGAGGCAGTCATCTCTCCTGTTGTGGACTATTTAACGACACGTAAAGAGGTCGACTCCAAAAAAATTGCTCTATACGGACCAAGCTGGGGAGGAATGTTAGCGCCCCGAGCGGCCGCTTATGAACATCGGCTTGCTGCCTTGGCGGTAAATCCTGGACAATATGATGTTTTACTTACGTTTAAACAAGCAATACAAAGTCAAAATGGAGAGGAAACACAGTTTTGTGATAACGTGGATGCCCTTTTACAAGCGGCAATGAGCGATAAATTTGTCGCAGCAAAATTTAAAGCAAAAATGTTCGTTCATGGAAAGGAGACTCCTCACGAACTTTTCGAAGAGTGGAAAAAATACAACTTAGTCGAAGCGGCCCCTTTGATCCGGTGCCCTACTTTTATCGGCTACTCTGAAAATGAAAACCTCTGCCCCGGACAAGCACAGCTTCTTTTTGATGCGCTGTGCTGTCCAAAGGTTTATGAGGTATTCACTAATACTGAAGGAGCTGGTGAACATTGTGCCGCAGGCGCGAGCGGTCTCTTCACTCAACGCCTGTTTGGTTGGCTCGATGCCATTTGTTTTCCTACACGACGTAAAGAATTAGGCTCTTTAGATAGTCGCTCTCAGGATGAAACAAATTTACAGGATGGTCGCATGCCTGTCGGTGTCGTCCGATAATACGTACTGAACGCTTCGCCTCCGCTGCCGCTTGAAAAACCACCTGTTGAAAAAGTTCCTCATCCACATGATAGGAGCAAGAACTTGTGACTAACAATGATCCGGCAGGCATTTTCTCAAATGCTAGGCGATTAATGTCTTTGTATGCACGACAGGCTTGGATTTGGTCTTTTTTCTTTTTTGCAAAGGCCGGCGGATCCAAGATCACGACTTCATAGTCAAGTGGATTACCACGCAAAAATTCAAACACATCTTGTGTGATAAATCCGTGCTGGGAAAGAGAGGCCCCATTTTTTTCCATATTGACTTTTGCTAATTCGATTGCAGGGGCCGAGATATCGACAGTATCCACACGAGAAGCACCTCCTGCGAGTGCATAGACCGAAAAGCCGCCGGTGTATCCAAAGCAATTTAGGACACGTTTTTGATGGGTCACGCCCCTCACCCACTGCCGCATTTCGCGGTGATCCAGGAAAAATCCTGTCTTTTGTCCTTCTTCCGGATTAACGACAAATGTCAGTCCATTTTCTAAAACAGTCAATTCTTTGGGCATTGTTCCGTGCAACAGTTGAACGCTTTTTTCTAGACCCTCTTCGTGACGTGCCGGAGAGCTCGATTTTTCGAAAATCGCAACTGGACTCACCAATTCTATCAAAAGATCGACAATATGCTGGCGTAAGCGGTCCATGCCGACGGTCATCAACTGAATCACCAATACATCCGAATAGCGGTCAACAATTAGTCCTGGAAGCGCATCACCTTCACCGTTGACAAGGCGAAAGGCTGTGGTTACTCGTGTATCTATCATTTTTTTTCTCATTGTAATCGCTTCAGCAAGAGCAGAGCGCACTCTCTCTAGTGGCGATGACTCATCAAATGAGAGCATACGAGCAACGATACTAGTCTTTTTGTTAACATAAGCCCATCCAAGTGTCTTTCCTTCAAAAGACTGCACAGGGACACATGTCCCATCTTCAACTTTAGGCAATTGAGAAACAGCGCCTGAAAAAATCCAGTGGTGACGATTGACAATCGCTTTTTCTTTTCCTTTTTTAAGGATAAGAGGAATAATATTATTCATGCTTTAAAAACTCCGAACATATAAAATAACCATCCTAACAGAAGGATCACTCCTCCAATTGGTGTGACAGCTCCCCAAAGAGTAATGCCAGTAAAAGCAAGCATATATAAGCTACCAGAAAACACAAGTGATCCGACAATTAATAGGCCTGCAGCTGTTGTAATAAAAAAATTGGAGGCGACAAGTGCTGTCAATCCTACTAGCATAATCGCTAACGCATGAATCAACTGGTAACGGACACCTACTTCAAAGTATTCTAAATGGTGTGGTTCAATTTTACCTTTAAGATAGTGCGCGCCAAAAGCGCCGGCAGTGACTCCTAGAAAAGCAAAAAATGCTCCTATTATCAATAAAAATTTTGGCATGCATTCGATTGAAGACGGCAACAACATCGTAATATTCTCCTTTTTCTATTCATTCTCATTATACACAAGTGAAATCAAGAATCGGTTTTTCGGCTGCGCCAACCCCGGGGCTTTGACGCGGCCCAAAAATCAAATGTTGAAACACGAACGGTATATTACCTCAATAGTAGAATCATTCCCAGCTTCTCTTACCAATGGACAGCTATTTTATTGACAAGCCCCTGAAAAGTTGGGCATACTTCGCTCTAAAATAAAAAGGATTTAATATGAACGAAGACGCACGCAAAAACGAACAAGTCGCCGCCTATTGGGCTGGTGTCGCAGAAAGAGAAGAATTGGGCTTTTGGTGCGCTCCGGGGTGGACAGAACACCAAAATATTCTCGCATCCGGCGATCCGAAAAAATCATGGCTCACAGTCTTTCATGAGCAAATGCAGAGCAAAGGGATCGCTCCCGGTCACGCCCTTTCTATCGGATGCGGATCAGGACTGTTAGAACGGCAAATGATCCAAGAGGGGATCTGCACAAGTGTCGAAGGCTGCGACCTAAGTGAGGAGCTACTAAAACTTGCAGAAGAACAGGCCCGCGCAGTGAATGCTCCGATCACCTATTTTATGGCGGACCTAAATTCTCATCATTTTCCAGAAAACAGTTATGATCTCATTATCGGCGCAGGAATTTTCCATCATGTGGAAAATTTGGAGCATCTATTTGCCTCGCTAAAAAGAAGCTTAAAGCCCAACGGTGTATTTCTCATGTACGACTATGTGGGTCCATCCCGCTTCCAATGGTCCCCCACTCAAATTGCGCGTTGTAACGAATGGCTAGAACGTCTTCCTCTTAAATACAAAAAAAAACAAGGGTATCCTAAACACTACTATTTAGCGAAAAATATTTTTAATATTATTCCTTTTTCTAACTCGAAACGAATCGAACGCTTAGTTGAATCTATCGCTCCTAAAAACCTCTTTTCACAATTTGTGCGTCTCAAACATGCACAAACAGTCATGACAAGACTGGTCCCCCCTCACCCGGCCCAATTTGCCGTGACGGATCCAAGTGAAGCGATCCGCTCAAGCGACATACTTCCTCAATTAAAAAAACACTTTCATATTGAAACTCTTCTTCCTCTGGGTGGCAGCTTAGCGCAACCCCTCTTCGGTCGTACAGTCTCCAACTTTTTAAATGATGCAGAAGGAAAGGAATGGGCCACGAAAATTTTAGAAGATGAGCGTCTGGCCTTAAAAAATAACGAACTTTCTAGCGATTTTATTGCTTTAAGCGCCATTTAAAAATAAAATATTTTAATAAAAAAAACAATATTATATTGCATCATATTTTATAATGTTTTATGATACTTCAATATAAAAACATTAACACATGAAAAAAATGGTTAATAAAAAATGTCCATAATTGATACTTATTCAGAACTTAATATTTGGATCATACCTACTTTCATTAAGCTTCAGATTGAATATTCTTCTTATTCGAAGGGATATGGAAATGAGAAGACGTTTACAGAGAATAAGGAAGATTGGAAAGTAGGAAGAGCTGGCTGTCTAGGACGGGGAATCCTTCTGGCCGTTACATCACCTATCATAGTTATTGCAGCGGCAGTCGATGCTCTTGCCAGCGCTGCATTCACTCTACTGGCATTGACAGCCACTATATTCACACTAGGACAATGGAGATTTGCAAAAACAGAGCTGGTCAAGCAGGTTGTTTCTACCATATCTTGTGTTTTTATCATCCCCGCCCACATACTAATGACGATCACTGCCTTTTTAGGAGTGGTTAATCCCAATATTTATAAATATACATGGGAGCCCTTAGCAATTCCTGAGCTATCTAGAGCATCAGCTTATCACCTTGGGCAAAGGCTATTCTGAATGCTGAAGAGTAGTCGGTCCATTGACAAGTGATAAAAAGAATGCTTCCCCTTGACGGGGGCATTCTTACAGCCTCCTTTCCCTTGACCGAAGATCTCTTTTCAAATAAAAACTGCTTATTAAAACATTAAATAACGCAAGTTGCGTATAATTATCACGGTGCTTTTGATAAGGTTTTCACCGCGGTAGCGATGCTGAAGTTTGGCATTTTTGATCAAGTAGATACCGGTTTGCATCAGGCTCAAAGAGCCGGCATCTTACAGCGAAGGTCGGAACGCAGCGCA
>CAYIYO010000002.1:3395-63921 GCA_964367715.1 uncultured bacterium | reverse complement strand
TTCACAACATCTTAAAATCACGAACGGGGATGACATTGCCCCATTTTTAGGTCCAGTTCAATTTAGAAAAACTTATGGAGAGAAAAGTCGTGTAAACAATTTATTTTATAGTTTGACGCGTATGCGCTACCGCGATGAATGCATAATACCCACGCCTTTTAACCGTCTTTTCTTTAAAAGAAGCCACTATATCGCCATTTACTTGAAGTGTTTGATTGGCTCGCTCAACCTTACCTTTTGCTTGCGGGGAATGCGCTAGTATTACCTTAACCGCCAGTTCGCTGCGCATATCTTTACGTCCTCTAGCCGCTCCGAAAAAGTTTGAAATAATATATTGAATTTAAGTATACCCGAACCAAGTGAACAAAAGAGAGGATTCGATGCTTAGCTCATTTTATCGCGGTCTTGTTACGATTGGAAATAATCTCCAAGACCTATTTTTGTTGGTTATTCGTATTTATTGGGGATATATTTTTTATTCTGCAGGAGCGGCAAAATTTGAGAATATACAAGGGACAATTCAAAGTTTTCAGTCTCTAGGAATTCCTTTTGCCGAATACAACACCTATCTTGCTTCTGGAGTAGAGTATGGTGGAGGGGTTTGTTTAATTATCGGATTAGCGTCGCGCCTCGTTTCTATTCCTTTGGCAATTACGATGATCGTTGCTTTGGGAACAGCTCACTTGAGCGGAACTCTTTTAGCTTTTTCAGATCCTGCAAAGTTTTTGATTGAACCGCCCGTGACCTTTTTGTTGGTGGTGTTAATGATTTTCTGTTTTGGTCCTGGAAGAATTTCTATGGATCAATTATTGGAAAATACATTTAGCAAGAAGGGTAAGAGATAAGAAAAAGACTTTCTCTCTCAATGGTTAAAGGATACGGCAGCTTGACCTTAGAGTTATACCACAGTTCGGATAAATTTTGGCATTTCGACTCAGCCAAATGTCAAAATTTATCCGAACCGTGGTATAGATAGCTCTTTTTTTTGGCTTGCCGCTGCGTTGCAGTTCAGTAGTTATCCTAGACTGTATTCCATCGGTTCCATTCGCTTACGCTCATTTTACCGTGCCTAACCGCTGTAGTCCCTTCGGGACACTATAGTTCGGACTATTTTGGGAGTCCAAAGTAGGTAATGATTTGTATCAGGCTGTAAGATGCCGGCTCTTTGAGCCTGATACCAAATCGTTATTCCTTGGGGCGATCTACTTCACCAAAAATATCAGATCTATACACAAGTGAATTCAAAAATTGGCTTTTTAAGCATGTCAAAGCCGCGGGATTCACCGATCGAAAGTCGGTTCATATTATTAATATTAAACGACTTTCGATCGGTGAATCGCGGGAGCTTTCACATCGCTTAAAAACCGATTCTTGATTTCACTTGTGTATATACCGAACGTGACTCAAATTTAGATTTTTGAGAAATAAACTATAAAACGCGGCGTTAAGCTGCAGCGAATTAAAGCGGCGTTAATCCGCCCCACTCCATAATCGTTGTGGATTACTTAGAGCTGCCTTTTTCTTTGATGCTGACAGTGCCCTTTTTTGTGCTAACAGTGCCTTTCTTGAGGCGGACCGCTCCAACAGAAGAGCTTCCATTGCGGAGTTCGTCCATCTTTTCGAGTAGCTTTGGGGCTGCTTCCAATGATTTTGCTAATTTTGGATTCATTGAAAGTGCATGGTCGATATCTTCAACGGCTTTAACGTCATTTCCGACAGTAAATCCGGCAATTCCGCGATCGAAGTAGGCGCGTGCGCTTTTCGGAGCGAGTTCAACAATTGCATCAAAGTCTTTGTATGCTTCTTCGAATTTGTTTTCGGCGAAGAAGATGTTTCCTCTTGCGCGGAGAGCGTTTGTATTTTTTGGATCTTGTGCGAGCATGCTGTTGACTTGTGTCATGGCTTCACTAAGTTTTCCTTCTTTCGTTAGTTTTAGGACTTCTTTAAAGAGTGGTGTGGAAGTCTTGTCTGATGTCTCTGCAGCGTAGATTGAAGTTGTTGCCAAGAATGCGCATAGAATCAATGTTGGTAGTTTTTTCATGAAATTATCCTTTTAAATCAGTTTCTAGAATTATCACAATCGATTATCTCTAGGGGTGTTTTTTTTTACAAGATAAAAATAGCGATATAAAATTTTTTCTTGATGAGTTTTAATTGATCGGGTACATAATTTAAATACGGAACCTTGAGGACTTATGGCACAATTTCAATTAGTGGATAAAACAAGTTTTTTTATTGCGATTCTTTTCTTTATTTTTAGTTTTTTTCTTTTCTATAGTGACACAGCGTTGTTTCTGTATAGTGGACTTGCCGCGGCGATTGCGGCGGGGTTGGTTTGGGGAACTTATATAATGTTGCGTCTTTGCATTTTAACTTTTCGACGATAAAAAAAACTCCAAACCGCTATCCATCAATAATTTATATTATTTTTTTAGCATACCTAGATTTGCATCTAAAAATCCTGTAGGATAGGGACATGATCACAAACTCCCCCTTAGAACTACATTCGTCAAATGATGATCGTCAGAATAAAAGTCCTGATGCTTGCGTCATGGTCATCTTTGGCGCGACAGGAGACCTTACCTCACGTAAGCTTATCCCTGCTCTATATAACCTATTAAATAACGGCCAGCTACCACAAAATTTCGCTTGTGTGGGATTCGCTCGACGCGACAAAACTGACGCACAGTTTCGTGAAGAGATGCATGCTGCGGTCAATGAATTTTCGAGAAAAAAGCCTGTTAAACCAGAGGTTTGGAAAGATTTTAGCGAGCGCCTTTTTTATCATCGTTCAGAATTTGACGATGATCGAGGTTATGAGTCCTTGAATGTACGGCTCAAGGAGTTGGACGAAAAATTTGGGACTAAAGGAAATCGCGTTTATTATCTATCAACGCAGCCCAGCTTTTTTCCAGAAATCATCAAAAAGCTTCACGCTCACCACTTACTGTATAATGTTGCCGCCATACAAGACAAATGGTCGCGGGTCATTATAGAAAAACCATTTGGGCACGATCTTTCTTCTGCGATCTCTTTACAGAAAGAAATTTCAGAATATCTCGATGAAAGTCAAATCTATCGTATTGACCACTATCTAGGAAAAGAGACCGTACAAAACTTGTTGATGTTCCGCTTTAGTAATCCTATCTTTGAATCGATTTGGAATAATCATCACATCGAAAACGTCCAAATCACCGTTGCAGAAGACATTGGAATTGGCACGCGAGGACGCCTTTGGGAAGAGGCGGGGATGCTGCGCGATATTGTCCAAAATCATATGATGCAACTTCTTACGTTGGTAGGAATGGAGCCCCCTTCGAGCTTTAAGGCTGAAGCGATTCACAATGAAAAAATTAAAGTGATGGAATCCATTCGGCCTTTCGCAGAGCAAGATATTGATAGCTATATCACGCGTGGACAGTACGGTCCTGGAGTGGTCAAAAATGAACCGGTGAAAGGGTATCGCGAAGAAGATAACGTTTCTCCTACTTCAAACGTAGAAACCTATGTTGCGTTAGAATTATTTATTGATAGTTGGCGATGGGTCGGTGTCCCCTTCTTTTTACGAGCAGGAAAGCGGATGCCTAAACGTGTGACGGAAATTGCGATCACTTTCAAAAATGCGCCGGGATTTCTTTTTCAAAATACGGGACGTAAAGTTGAGGCGAATGTGTTGGTCATACGGATTCAGCCCAATGAAGGAATTTCTCTTCAAATGAATTGTAAGGTGCCGGGACCTAATAGCCCCATCCAACTTGTTAAAATGGACTTCCAATATGATACATACTTCGGGGCACACTCCCCTGAAGCATATGAGCGCCTTTTATGTGATTGTATGTCGGGAGATAGCACACTATTTGCGCGTGTCGATGAAGTGATTGCCTCATGGAAACTCTTTACACCGATTCTTGATTACTGGGCAAAGACGCGCAAAACAGAATTTCCTAATTATCCTGCGGGATCATGGGGTCCAGAAGAAGCGAATAAGCTTTTTTTGAAACACGGATGCGATTGGAAAACGACATGATGCCAGAGAAAACGATAATTCGCGCTTATGATGACCGTCGTAATATTGTGGTACCGGGGGATAAAGAGACTACCCTCAACTTTTGCGTAAAAAACTTTTTTGAAAATGCGTTTAAAGCAATTCGAGAAAACGATTTTTTTTCAATTGCTTTGTCCGGAGGAAGCACGCCCAAGGCAATTTTTGAAAAAATAGCGACCTCTCCGCAGTCTAAAAATGTGAGGTGGGACCGTGTTTTTCTTTTTTGGAGTGACGAGCGGAGTGTGCCGCCGGAAGATCCGCAAAGCAATTATGCAATGGCCATGAAGGCCGGATTTGCCTCTCTTCCTATTCCCAAAGAAAATGTGTTTCGGATGCAGGCTGAAGACGATACAACTAAATATGCTAAAAAATACGAAGAAAAAATTTTAATGACATTGAAAAATCGGCCGTTCGATTTTATCATGCTTGGTGTGGGGGAAGATGGACACACTGCTTCTTTGTTTCCTAAAACGCATGCCTTACAGGCTTCTGAGCAACTTGTGGCTTCCAATTATGTTCCAGAAAAGGAAACATGGCGCATGACTCTGACTTTTAAGTGCATTAATGAGGCCCTGCAAATTGTCGTCTACGCCTTAGGTAAAGACAAGGCGGCTATCGTCAAGCAGGTATTGGGGGGTCCCTATGATCCGGACATATTACCCGCACAACGCGTTGGGACCGCTTCTAATAAGGCATTATGGATCTTAGATGATGCGGCCGCATCGTTTCTTTAATTTTTAATTTACCAAAGAACTCACAGACAATGTTGATGCATCTGTTTTTTCTCTTTCTTTGTGCGCGCTCTGCGGGCTCTGTGGTTGTTAATTTTTTCATCTTGTTATCTTGCTTAGTTTAGCATAGAATACTTACGCAGAATGCGATGAGGTTTAAAAAAAGATGTTAGTGCTGGGGATTGAAAGTTCGTGTGATGAAACGGCATGTGCGATTGTTCGTGATGGAAGAGAGATCCTTTCTAATGTTATCGCCTCCCAAGCGGCACTTCACGAAGTGTTTGGAGGGGTGGTTCCAGAAATTGCCTCTCGGCAGCATGCGGAAGCGATTATCCCTGTCATCGATCAAGCGCTAAAAGAAGCGAATATTACCCTAGAAGACATTGATCTTATTTCTGTTGCGCATGCACCGGGGCTGATTGGCGCTCTCCTTGTCGGATTAAACACAGCTAAAAGCTTGGCGCTTGCGTTGGGAATCCCTTTTGTTGCTGTGAATCACGTTGAGGCGCATTTATATGCGGCGGTGATGTCGTCTCGTGCCTCCCATGGATTTCCTTGCCTTGGCGCCGTCTTTTCTGGAGGGCATACGGCTCTCCTTTTGATGGAATCCTTTAGTACTTATACCGTTGTGGCGCGAACTGTGGATGATGCGATTGGAGAAGCCTTTGATAAGGTGGCAAAGGCATTAGGACTCCCCTATCCTGGAGGCCCATTGATCGAGCAATTGGCAAAAGAGGGAAATCCTAAGGCGTATCCATTGAAAGCGGGACGCGTCAAAGAGCGGCCGCATGATTTTTCTTATAGTGGACTCAAAACAGCCGTTCTTTATACATTAAAAGGGCAGAATTTCCGAGCGGAGTTGCGTGAGGATTTTACGCATCAAGAAAAATGTGATGTCTCGGCTTCTTTTCAGCAGACCGCTTTTACTGATTTAGTGGAAAAAACGGTGGCTTCTGCACGACGAAATGGATGTTCGACGATCCTTTTTGGAGGTGGTGTAACAAATAATTTAGCATTGAGGCAATTATTTGCGGAAGCGGCGCCGGATTTGATCTTTGTTTGGCCTGCAGCGGGGTTGTCGCTGGATAATGCGGCAATGATCGCTGGACTGGGTTTTCACCAGTATTGTGCAAAAAAAGGGGGGGATTCCTTGGATGTCGAAGCCCTCCCCACACTTTTATTCTAATTTTAACCGACAAATCCTTGAAAAATATCAAGGAATAAAGATATAATCTAAGCTTTGAATCATTTATTACCCTATGGAGAAGCCCAATGGCCAGCAAACGCGAAAAAATTAAATTGAAAAGTTCTAAGAGTAACTTCTATTATTACACTGTAAAGAACAAGACGAACAGCCCTGATCGTATCGCTATTAAAAAATACGACCCAACAATCAGAGAGCACTGTGAGTTCAAAGAGACAAAATAATTTATGCTAGAACTGTCTGTCGCCCTCAAATACCTGACTCCCCGATGGCGACAGCTTTCTGTTTCAATTATTAGTTTAATCTCTATCCTCGTCATCGCCCTCGTTGTTTGGCTGATCGTCGTTTTTTTCTCTGTGACCCACGGTCTTGAAAAAAACTGGGTACAAAAACTCATCGCACTCACCGCCCCCGTCCGAATCACCCCGACAGAAGCCTATTATCACTCCTACTACTACCGCGTTGATGGCATCAGCGCTGCTTCCGACTACAGCACTAAGTCGATTGCAGAAAAACGCACTGCCGCTACCACAGATCCTTATGATCCACTAACGGATGAAGAAATTCCTTCTACTTGGCCTCCTGCCCTATTGGACGAAAAAGGGAATGTGAAGGATCCGATTAAAGTCGCCTTTGCTGAAGTAGAAAAAATTCCGGGTATCAGCGCCCAAGACTATGAAGTGACGTTTGGTAACCTCCGCTTACGCCTGTTGCGCGACTTGCCCACAGAAACATCCCCTCGACTCGATGGCGCACAAAACCAAAGCTTCCTTTCTCAAAGCGCCTATCTCGGCTCGTTTGATCCGGACAGCACTCTCCTTCAACATGCGATTATGCCTTTGAATGCAGACGACCTCAATAATGTGTTGAACATGTTAACGGTCGGGTCTGATAATATCCAAGAGGACAATCCGGACTCCGTTCTACGCTTAGACTCTCAACGCGCAAACGAAAAAACAAAAGATTTCTTTAGTTTTGTTCATGTTAAAACATTATCCACTAGCGAGCAGGGCTGGCTGATTCCTAAAGAGCTACTCCCTCAAGAAAAAACAATCTTGAAAGGAGTCGGACTCTACGAGGGCGGAAACATTCGCAAATTTATTGTTCCTTCGGAAGCTATAGAGATTCCTTCGTTGATTGCTTTTTGGCGCCACAAAGGGGTGAGTGCGCTCCCTG
Organism: uncultured bacterium; assembly: GCA_964367715.1. Taxonomy (GTDB): domain Bacteria; phylum Chlamydiota; class Chlamydiia; order Chlamydiales; family Criblamydiaceae; genus CAYIYO01. The sequence goes on along the minus strand of CAYIYO010000002.1, from coordinate 56,765 downwards.
TGTCCATTGATCTCACAAAAGGGATTGTTCAATCGGTTGAAAGCGAAGCTCCGACGAAAAACTTCCCTACAGCGGTGTATCTCGCAGGAAAAATGACTTTTAACGCGATACTGGACAAAAACTCTCTTCCCAAAGCGGTGCGCCCGTCTCAAGTCCTGTTTGATGTCACCTTTACTCTTCAGGGAAATGCAGTGAAAGGAAAAGTTCCGATGAGAGGACTCCATATCGCCACTGCTGATGCCACGCGTTTGTTCGAAGATTCCCCTTCTACTTCTCCTTCATGGCTCTATCGTGTTAAAGGAACATATCAACTTCCTGGAGACTCTTCTATCGGTGATGGGGTTTTATTACCGAAGACATTTAAAAATGCAGGCGTTCTTGTTGGAGACCGTGGATACCTCTCTTATATGACACCTACAGCAAGCTCGGTTCAAGAGCAACGCCTTCCAATTGTTGTGACAGGTTTTTATGATCCAGGCATCATTCCGATGGGTGGAAAATTTGTGTTGGCGCCTCAGCGCTTAACTGCAATGGTGCGTTCGGCTCAGAATCAAGATGATGCTACCGCAGGCAATGGTATTAATGTACGTGTTGAAGAGATTAGCCGTGCAGATGAAGTGAAATATGCATTGATACGGGCTTTTGAGAAAGAAGGTATTCTCCCTTACTTCAAAGTAGAAACCTATCGCGAATATGAATTTACCAAAGACATCATTCAGCAGCTGCATAGCGAGAAAAATTTATTTAGCCTTATTTCGTTTGTGATTATCATTGTCGCCTGCTCAAATATTATTTCCATGTTGATTATTCTTGTAAATGACAAGAAAATGGAGATTGGCATTTTGCGTACAATGGGGGCTACCTCATTGACAATAGCAGCGATCTTTGGGATCTGCGGGGTGATCATGGGACTCCTTGGAAGCCTTATTGGAGTATCATTAGCGGTGCTTACATTAAAGAATTTGGATGCCATCATCGCTCTTATTAGCCGCGCGCAAGGATTTGATCTCTTTAATCCTGCCTTTTTCGGTGATACCCTTCCTACTGACCTTAGTGTTGATGCTCTTATCTTTGTGATTGGGATGACTGCTTTTGTGTCGATGGTCGCAGGGGTCGTTCCCGCAATTAAAGCATGCCTGTTGAAACCATCCGAAATATTGAGGGCAGAATGAGCCACCCTGATCAACTCCCTTTATTAGAAGCTAGTGGAATAAAAAAAACATTTACCAACCCTCTTAAAATTAACATTTTAAAAGAGATCACTCTTTCTGTCCACGGAGGGGAGAGCATTGCTATCCTTGGACGCTCTGGCCAAGGGAAAAGCACCTTATTGCAAATTTTGGGAACCTTAGAGAAGGCGACTGAAGGAAGCTTATGGATTAAAGGACAAAACGTGACGGCTTTTAATGTCGCGGAAATAAGAAGAAAAGAAATTGCTTTTGTTTTTCAGTCCTATTTTCTACTTGAAGATTACACCGTCCTAGAAAATGTGCTTATTCCTGCCCGTATTAATAGAGAAGATACACGCCCTGGTAGTGCGGCCTATTTACGTGCACTAGATCTTTTAGAGCAGGTAGAGCTCACTTCACGGGCCCACTTCAACACAAAGCTATTATCTGGCGGGGAAAAGCAACGGACGGCGATCGCGCGCTCCCTTTGTAATAATCCTGACCTTATTTTTGCCGACGAACCTTCGGGTAATCTCGATGACGAAACAGCTTCTATTATCCATAAAATTTTATTGAATTTCTCTAAACAGCCGAATAAGGCATTAGTTCTAGTCACACACGACACCACCCTTGCCGCTCTCTGTAGCAAACGCTACATTCTAAATTCGGGCACACTAAATAAAATACAATAATTTATTTACAAACAAAATAATAAAAACATTTTTAATAATTTATTTCTGTTGAGATATAAATAAATATAATATAAAATATTTATAATATTTAAAAATTTTAATCGGAATTAATAAAAAATGTCTTCTATTTCAGGTTCATCAAACTCTTATAATATTACAAATTCAGAAAATTCTCCTTCTTTGACAGCCCCTCCTATTCAACAAATAGTAAAGGACTTTATTCAAAACCTTAAAGAAATAGATGAAAAAGGTCCCGAACAATTAAATCGTTTTGCAACAAAGCTATTTTCCGATCCCATAACCACTAATCTAATGTTTAAATGCCTTTTCGAAACAGACGATCCAATTTATATAAATTATATGGGGAGAATAATTGGAATATTAATTGATGATTTATCTGTTATTTTTTTTGGATCATATAACGACGAGACTGAGGTGATTATAGAATGGCTACGAAAAAATAAAAATTATTTTACAGAAAAAACCATTTCTTCCCTTTCCGATGAGTCTGTTATTCAATTAACTGCGTTACTTGCACAGCTTCCAAAGGACGAAACTTCTACTTACCGAGAAATTTTTAATCTTCTGGATCCCGCGACTGTAGAGTTTTTTCATACCTTTATTGATGATCCTAGCGCTTTAATCGAGGAAGATGGGAATGAAGAAAAAGCCTTGGAAAAGCATCTACATTCAATTTTAGAATCAAACTCTCTCTCCGAAACAAGTTTTTTGTTTAAAAATCGAATTTTGATTTGCGGATATTACTTATCTTTTAAAAAATATAATTATTCTCAAATAAAAGATATTATTTCTCCACAAGATTTAATAACCATAAACCCTTATTTATTGTTTGGTTACTTCGATTCTTCTATAAAACCAAACGAACTTGATTCTTTATTAACAGAGTTTCCTTTTAGATATATAATTATTGAAGAGAGCTTAACAAAAAAACTCCCCTCTTCATTAGCTTCTTGTCATTTACTTCACTTGTATAACTGCGATGAAATTAAAATTTTACCCCCTCTTCCGAACTGTAAAGAAATTTATCTTGCCGAATGTCATAACTTAAGAATACTTTCTGAACTTCCCTCTGCTCTTACAGTTACTTGCTTGAGATGCCCTAGTTTAATCTGGCTCCCCGCACAGATTCCTCAATGTAAGAGCTTAATTTGCACGGAATGCTTTGGCCTTGAAGGAATGCTACCGATTACTGCTGAAGACAGCGAAGTTATCATCACTCAGTTAGATGCTCCTTATACAGAATTTTATATGCGTGTAGATGTCGACGAACTTACAAGCAACCCTAGAAAAGTATTACTTGAATTAGGAGAAATCCTATTAGAAGAACTCCCATTTCCTATTAATCATGACCTTTTTCCTCAAATCATCTATATGCAAAATGGGGAGGAGTTAGAAACTCTAGACGCAGGAGGGGTAAGACGTGACCTTCTTTCGCGTTTAATGCTGGGATTATTTCGTGAAGAGAAAACAGAGACAACTTTACAAAAAGATAAAAATGGATGGCCCGTTCAACCATGTTTACAAAAAAATAGATATGGATGGCCACTTGAAGTAAGTTTTCATGAGGAGTCCACCATCGCTTATCGAATTTTAGGGCGCCTCTTTGCTCTTTGTTATCCCTCTAACTCCTTCTTAAAACCAGGCTTTGTATTTCCTGAAACTTTTTATGAAGCTCTTGCTGAAATTATTGGAAATAAAGATGATCTAATTGTGGTCTATTTGATTCGAATGGGGATTAATGCTGAGGTTGCGTTTGTTTGCCATGACCAGACAACGTTATCTAATTTATCTGATGATACACTAATTAACGCAGCATATTTGTATGACGTTGATTCCGATTGGACGGTTGAAGAAGCAAAAAAGCTTTTTGAAGATTTAACAAATAGAACTCGTCTTGCTGATAATATCCTAAAAAAAGCAAGTGTTGATCCCCTAATAAATCCACTAAAGATAATTGCAGAGGAAATGCAACAGATTCTAGGACCTAGTGGGTGGGATCTAATTTGCAAGACAACTAACTTAATGGAACGAATTCAAGGGGCATTGGATGCAAACACAGTGCTCAATGCAATTTCTGCAGAAAAGGGTGAAAATGTTACAGATCAAGATCACGATCGGACGATTGGTTTTTTGGTAAGATGGATTCAGGAAGCGGATTCGGAACAGCTTCGCCAATTCGTATATGCTATGACAGGTAATAATGCCATAGGAAACCAAACGCCATTAATAATTCAAACGTATAATCGTGAAGAAGCTTTGCCTGTTGCGCACACATGCTCTTTTGAACTGGAACTTTCTGCTCAGTATCCGACTCAAGAGGTCTTTAATCAAAAGCTAGAACTCTTTTTAACGTATGCTCTAAATGGAGCCGCCTTTGATTCCTACTAAACAACCTAAGTTGCGTATATAATTATCACGGTGCTTTTGATAAGGTTTTCATCGCGGTAGCGATCCTGGAGTTTGGCATTTTTGATCAAGTAGATGCCAATAGTTACTTACTTTGTTGTCAAAAATTGATTTTTTTCAGACACTATCGGAACCGTATATTTTTATTAACAAATCACGTTCAGGAACCGACTAATATGATGAAATATGCAATGCTAGCTCTTACTTTTTCTGTCGGTTTGCTTTTATGGGTGATGACGCCACCTGCTGGCGTGTCGATACAAGCATGGCATTTGTTTGCGATTTTTATTGCGACCATCTTTGGGATGATTGCTAAACCTTTACCGATGGGGGCGATGGCTCTTGTTGGCCTTGCCGCGGTAGTGTTAACCAAGACATTGTCTTTTGAAGTGGCATTTAGTGGATTTAGTAACAACTCTGTTTGGCTTGTCGTCTTTGCTTTTTTTGTTGCGCGTGGATTTATTAAGACAGGACTAGGAACGCGTCTCAGTTATTTTTTCATGCTGATACTAGGAAAAAAAACTCTTGGCTTGGGGTATGGCATTGTTGCGACAGATTTACTTCTTTCCCCTGCGATTCCTAGCTCGACTGCGCGTGCGGGAGGGCTTATTCTTCCTATCGTTGAAGCGTTAGCCAAGAGTTATAATAGTGAGCCCCATGACGGAACAGCAAGTCGAATGGGATCTTTTCTTATTAAGATTGCGATGCAATCGTCTTGCATTACCAGTGCAATGTTTATGACTAGTATGTCGGCCAATCCACTTATTTCCGATATCGCACGAGAGTTTGGAGTGGAGATTACGTGGTTGGGGTGGGCGGTTGCGTGTATTGTTCCTGGGCTAGTAAGCCTCGCAATCGTCCCTTTGTTGATTTATTATATTTACCCTCCCGACATTAAAGAGTCTCCCGATGCACCCTCTATTGCGCGGGCGATGCTATTTGAGATGGGACCGATGAAACGTGCGGAGTGGATCATGCTCGCCACCTTTGTTTTATTGCTTGTTCTTTGGATTTTTGCACAGCCATTGGATCTTTTACCTGCGATTACTGCGATGACCGGATTAGTTCTTTTGATGCTTGCTGGTGTATTGTCGTGGGATGATGTGCGGAATGAGTCGGGAGCGTGGGAAACGTTAGTGTGGTTTGCTGCATTGCTGACGATGGCGACACAGTTGAGTAAGCTTGGATTTACTGTGTGGTTAAGTACTGTACTTGTTGGACAGGTCGAAAGTTTCCATTGGACATGGGGCTTTCTCGTTCTTAGTTTGACCTATTTTTATTCGCATTATCTGTTTGCGAGCAACCTTGCGCATGTGGGCGGGATGTTTGCTACATTTTTAAGTGTGTCAATTGCGATGGGAGCGCCTCCGGGCTTTGCTGCGTTGTTGTTAGCTGCGTATAGCAGCTTGTTTGGAGCGTTGACACAGTACAGCTGCGGACAGGCAGCTCTGTTGTTTGGAACGGGCTATGTACGAATTACGACGTGGTGGCAATCCGGTTTAATGATAAGCTTCGTGAATATTTTGATATGGATCGTTGTCGGTGGAGCCTGGTGGAAGCTTCTCGGTTGGTGGTAGATTTTAACAAAACAAAGAGTTACGACCACAGAGCGCAAAGAGAATACAGAGAGAAAAACAGTAGAGAAACTCAGTAAAATAAGAGATCATCTACTGTTTTTCTGGTCGTACAAAAATCCAAAAAGCTTTGAGGGCGGCGCTATTTCAATGCCAATTCTGGTGTGTTTGATGAAAGACGGTTGGCATTCTGCTCACCATAAAACTTTCTGTTTGTAGCGGCCATCTCCACTAATAAGTTGGAAGGGGTAAAGCGCTCTCCGTATGCTTTTTGAAAAACATTGAGTTTTTCTACAATCGCACGGCTGCCTATGCTGTCGGCATAACGAAGTAGTCCTCCTCTGAAAGGAGGGAATCCCATTCCATAGATGAGTGCAATGTCAAGGTGCGTTGCATTTTTAACGACGCCTTCTTCTAGACAGCGGGAGGCTTCATTGATCATGCCAAAGACAAAGCGTTCGACAACATCTTGATCGGATACGTCACGTTTTGGAAAGGAATTTTTTTGTAATAATTTCTTTATTTCAGGATTTTCCTCCGCTTTTTTACCTTTATAGAGGAAGTAGCCGGTACCTGATTTTTTTCCAAAAAAATGCTCATCAAACACTTCTTTTGAAATTTTAGGCATACGAAATCGTTCGCCATATGCTGAGTGAAATCCACTGAACACTTTGTAAGCGATGTCATTTCCTACTTCATCGGAAAGAGTGAAAGGACCCATAGGCATTCCAAAGCGCGTGATGAGACGCTCTAATCGCTCCATCGTCACCCCTTCTTGTAGCATCCATCCCGCTTCATTGGCAGCGATGGCAAAGATTCTATTCACCAGAAATCCGGGACAGTCTTTAACGATGATTGGCACCTTTTTCATGCGCTTGCAGAGCTCTACTGCTGTTGCTAGCGTATTAGGTGACGTTTGTTTTCCTGCGACGACCTCCACTAATGGCATTTTATTGGGGGGGTTGAAGAAGTGCATGCCGACAAAGCGTTCGGGATGCTTCATTGAGGAGGCCATGGAATCGATCGTTAGAGATGATGTGTTTGTTGCTAAGATGGCGTCTTTTGGAATTTCTTCTTCAAGTTCAGCAAATACCCGTTTTTTTAGCTCTAAGTTTTCTGCTGCGGCTTCGATGACAAGATCGACATGGGAGAATCCTGTGTAGTCGATTGTACCGCTGGCAAGTAAAAATTTTCGGCTCATTTCTTCGGAGCGCAATTTTCGGCTTTTTAGCATTTTATGGTAGATTTGGCGAATGACTCCATAACCTTTTCCTATTGCAGCCCAGCTGACGTCTTTGAAGCGGACAGGGATATCGCTATTGGTGAAGAGCCAGACAATCCCCGCTCCCATTGTCCCTGCTCCGATGACGGCAGCGCTTTCTACTTTTTTTGCGTGTGCTCCTGGGGGGAGGTCCGGATTTTTCTTCACCTCTTCGCTCGCGAAGAAGACATGGATCAAATTGGGGGCGTTGCGAAATTCGTTGGGAATTGCTGCAATGAATGTACAGATTTCTTCTTTAAGCCCTTGTGCAAGGGGTTTGGTGTAGGTGCGTTTGATTAAATCGAGAGCAACAAGTGGAGCTGGATAATGTCCTTTTGTTAATGCGAGAACATTGCGACGTGCCATAGAAAACAACAGGTAACGTCCGATAAAGTTACCTTCCATGAGAGTTGAGCGCCAACCTGTTTGTTCGCGTTTTTTGGCGATCGCTTTTTGGTTTTCTGAAGCAAGGCAGTATTCTGCAAAGTCTTCGGCTTTTTCATTTATGAATTCTTTTGGGAAGATCGCGTCGACAATTTTTATTTTGAATGCTTTTTGCGCATTAACCGGTTTGCCGGAAAGAATCATTCCTAGTGCTTGTTCTATTCCGATTAAGCGTGGAAGACGTTGTGTTCCACCCCATCCAGGAATGATCCCTAACTGCGTTTCTGGAAGGCCAAGAAGCGCTTTGGAATTATCTGAAACGACTCGATAATTACAAGCAAGGGCGAGTTCTAGTCCCCCGCCGAGACACGTTCCATCAATGACAGCGATTGTAGGAAAAGGAAGAGAGGAGAGTTTATTGAAGACACGGTGTCCGCCCCCAATTAATTTTTCTGCCGCCCCTTTTTGATGGAAGACCGCATCGAAGCCTTTTAGGTTTGCTCCTGCAATAAAACTGTCTTTCTTTGCGCTGGTGATCATTAGGGCACGAATCGCCCTGTTTTTTGCGAGAGTATCGAGTTGTTCTTCTAAAGCGTCGAGTACTTCTGGAGAGATTGTATTCACTTTTTCGTTAGGCAGATCGAATATCAGCCGTGCGATGTTGTTTGCATTTATTTCGAATTGGAATGTATTTGTCATTATTCTACCTCTACCAGTGCAGCTTCGCCTTGACCGCCGCCGATGCAGAGGGCAGCTAGGCCGCGTTTTTTGTTTCTACGTTTTAGTTCTAATAATAATGTTAAGATGAGACGTGCGCCTGAGGCTCCTAGCGGGTGTCCGAGAGCGATCGCTCCGCCGTTGACATTCAGTTTTTCCATCTCGATTCTTCCCATTGCCTTTTCACGCCCCAAGAATTTTTTGGCAAAATCGTCGGAGGCAAAGGCTTTGACACAGCCGAGGACTTGTGCGGCGAAGGCCTCGTTGATTTCGATGAGATCGAAATCTTCTAGCTTTAGCCCTGTCTGTTCGAGGAGTTTTGACGTTGCGAAAACTGGACCTAGGCCCATGCGCGAAGGATCAAGACCGGCAAAGGCGTAGTCTGTAAAGTATCCTAGCGGTTTTAGTCCTAATTCTTTTGCTTTGGATTCTGACATAATGAGTAAAGCCACAGCACCGTCGGTGACTTGACTGCTGTTTCCTGCTGTCACTGTTCCTGTTAGCTTGTCAAAGGCGGGAGAGAGTTTTTTTAGGTCTTCCATTGTTTGATTGTCACGTGGCCCATCGTCTGTATCTTGAATTTTTTCGTAGATTGGAGCGTAGGGCATTGGGATGATTTCTTCTCCAAAGCGTCCATCTTTTCGTGCTTTTGCGGCGCGTTCTTGGCTGATGAAAGCAAAGTAGTCTTGCTCTTTACGTGTCACTTTAAAATCGCGTGCGACCAGCTCCGCTGTTTGCCCCATCGTCAGGCCGCAGATCGGGTCGGCAATTTTTGGAACTTCCGGTTTAAGAAATCCTAGTCTGAAACTGAATAGTGTTTTTAGCTTTTGTTGCCATCCGCGCGCTTTTGAGAGACGCTGTAAGAAGTCGCGTAGAGGTTTGCTGATTAGAATGGGAAAGTTGCTCATCGATTCTGTTCCACCCACGACGAACACTTTTCCTTCATCCAATTGAATCTTGTTAAAAGCGGTCGCCATGGCTTCCATTCCCGAGGCGCAGTTACGATTAACAGTAAAAGCGGGGGTTTTTTCTAATAAGCCTCCTTTTACGGCGAGGACACGGGCGATATTTGTTGCGTGAGGAGGTTGTAAGACATTTCCAAAAATCAGTTCGTCGACTTGGCTGGGAGCGACCCCTGTGCGTGCCATTAGTTCTCTCACAGCAAACGCCCCGAGATCGTCTGCCTCCATCTCTTTAAGGATTCCATTGGCTTTACAAAAGGGAGTGCGGACTCCGGCAATGATTGCGATGCGTTCTTTCATACGTGCTCCTTAATCAGATAAATACTATCGATTAATTCTTTATATTTTTTTTCTATTGCGTTGCGGCGAATTTTCATTGTTGGTGTGAGTTCGCCTCCTTCAATGGAAGGGAGTTCTAAAATAAAGCGGTACGCGTGGACTCCTTCCCAATCGTTCAGATGACTATTGATATCTTTTAAGAGCTTCGTCATTTCTGTTTTGACAAAGTCGCTATGAAGAAATTCTTCGTCCGTTAAAAATTCCATTCCATGCGAAGCTTTAAGACTGTGGATCACATCGAAATTAGGAAAAAGAAGACAGGAAGCGAATTTTTTTCCGTCTGCAATGACGACGGCCATATCGATGAAAGGGACCCGAGAAAGCTCTTGTTCGATAGGGACCGGAGCAATGTATTCTCCTGTTGATGTTTTATAGAGCTCTTTGATGCGCCCTTGCAAAGAGACGTAACCGTCGGTATCGATCGCTCCCCTATCCCCTGTGCGTAACCAGCCGTCTTCTGTAAATGCTTTAGATGTTGCCTCTGCATTTTTATAATATCCTTGCATTACAATAGGACCTTTGACGAGTATTTCGCCCTCATCACTTGTCTTCACTTGCATGCCGTCGAAAGGAGGTCCGACTGTTCCTATTTTTATCTTTTCTAAGCGATTGCATGTGACTGTGGCTGCTTCTGTAAGTCCCCATCCTTCGATAAGGGGTAATCCAATATCAACAAAAAAGTGGTAGAGATGAGGATCTAGAGCTGCGCCTCCGCTGATGACAACACGAAGATTGCCACCGAGGGCGTCGCGTAGCGCAGAGTAGACAACTTTGTCTGCGACCGGATGCAAAAGCTGCTTATAGAGACTTTCATGTTCATCATTTGCCAGATTAAATGCCCAGTGGCCAATGGTACGCTTTAAAAATCCGGCATTGTTCACGCCGGCTAGCATTTTTGAATAAATTTTTTCTAGAAGACGAGGAACTAGGACAACGATGGACGGATGAAGTTCTCTACAGACTTCTCCCACCATTTTAATATCGCGTAGGTAGACGACAGGAACTCCCCAGCTGAGCATAATGAAATTAAGCGCGCGCGCAAAAATGTGGGCTAAGGGAAGGATGCTTAAATAGAGATCTTTATCTTTATTCCATTTAAAGGGATCGGTATGGACAAGGCCGATGATATTTTTTTGCGTTAGTAAAGCCCCTTTAGGAAATCCGGTGCTTCCGCTGGTGTAGACGATTGTTGCTAAGTCATCGGGCTGGAGGGCATCAAGGAGTTTCTCATACAAATGAGGTTGCCTCTCTGAGAGCACACGCCCCTGTTCGATGAGCGCTTCATAACGCAGTTCTTTATGGGGATGTGTGGCAGAGGCATATAAATTAATCGCTCGATTAAACAAGCTTTCGTGGTGATCAAATTTTTCCCATTGTTCTTCGCCAGAAACAAAAATTGTTTTTAATCCTGTTTGATTTATCTCAAATTCGAAATTTTCATCGGAAATATTAGCAAAGAGAGGGACGGTGACTCCACCTGCAACCATAATGGCAACGTCGGCAATGCTCCAGCGAGGAGAGCTGTTGGCTAAGATGCCTACCATCTCTCCTTTTTTTATTCCAAGAGTGACAAGGCCTAAAGAAAGGTATTTAACTTCATCAAGAAACTCGCGTGTTGAAAGGTATTTCCATTCATTGCCTTCGGGTTGGTATCCCATAGCGTGCGGATTAGAGTAATGACGCTCGGCAAAGCGCAGGACTTCCGCAATTGTTTTAAAATGCTCCATGGTAACCCCTTTTACTTAATTTGGGATTATAGGAACACTATCAATTTTAATCTTTAAATTTAGTTTTGTACTGATTATCAATAAGTTAAAAAAATTATTCACTATTTTTATTCCATAACTTGATTGTTGAAACCTCTCTTTCATAAGCAAGAATAGATAATGACGCGATAAAAAGCTGAAAATGTCGAGCAACTTCTATGGGAAGACCCAGCCAACGCGCGGCCAATGCACGCGAAAAGTGACCACTAGAAAACAAGGCAACATCCCCTTCAATCGCTCTGATTTTAGCAATCATGCGATCCGCCCGCGCTGTCACTTGGGCTGGAGATTCTCCACCCGGAGCACCGTGAGTAAATATCGACCACTCCGGATTATCTCTACGAATTTCTGGAGTTGTCATCCCTTCATATTCTCCATAATGCCACTCCGCAAGATCTGCATCAATGGTCGCCTTGTCCATCAACTTTGCCAGTTCACATGTCGTTTGTGCGCGTTGCGAAGGACTAACAAAGACTGCGGCAAATGAATGGCCTTCTAGCTCTATGGATAGAAAAGAAGAGTGGTGCCTTCCATTTTGGGTGAGAGGAAGGTCTGTAAAACTTGTATGCTGACCTGATAATGTCCATATCGTTTCTCCGTGACGGCATAAGTAGACGTTTTGTTTGTATGGATCATGCATAGTCGTGGTCATCCTTTAGGTAAGAGTTGAAGAAGTTGCCGACAGATTTTTTGCGTTTCTGGATAGGAAGCAAGAGCTTCCGCTTTTTCTAAAGGGGTCCATTGGTAGTCGAGAACTTCTTCTGTTTGGATAGAGAGAACTCCTTCGACAAATGCGGGAAAATAGGTGACAGTTTTTTGTACCTTCCCCTCTTTTTTTTCAATGAAATAATTTTCAACAAAGGGGGGGAGATCAATAAAAGAAGCGATCACTAAAGCGGTTTCTTCTTTTAGTTCGCGCTGTGCTGTTTCTAATGGACTTTCGTTTGGTTCTTGATGGCCTTTGGGAAAGGACCAGTGGTTACCGGAGCAGAGCTTGATTAGTAAAACATGTAGAGAGTCGTTGATTATTTGAAAAGGAATGATTCCAAAAGAAGATTCAAGAGGCATTTGATGCATTGGTCAGAGCCCTTCACTGTTCGTCTGCTCTTCGATTTTTACTACCACAGAGCTCACAGAGAGGAGACGATGGAGAGACTCTTATTACAGGTTATGAATGTGAGGAATTATACTCAACTGAATTTATACTCAAGTGAATTCAAAAATTGGCTTTTTGAATTCAGTTGAGTGCTATCGAAACTCACAAAGCCCCTTTGTGGACTCTTTGGGATCTGTGATAGAAAAATTTTTAGTTATGCATGAAGAGGATCACGTCACCGTCGTGGACAATGTATTCTTTTCCTTCAGCGCGGGCTCTGCCGGCTTCACGGGCGCCGACGCGACCATTATATTTGACCATGTCGTCGTAGCTGACAACTTCGGCGCGGATGAAACCTTTTTGGATGTCTGTGTGGATTTTTCCTGCGGCTTCAGGAGCTTTTGCGCCTTTGCGAACTGTCCATGCGCGTGTTTCTATTTCTCCTGTGGTGAGGAATGTAATGAGACCGAGCATAGAAAATACGGCTTTTGTTAGGCGTTGAAGACCGGATTCTTCGAGACCTAAACTTTGTAAAAATTCGGTTCTTTCTTCTTTTGGTAGTTGAGCGATTTCGTCTTCCAATTTAGCGCAGATGGAGAGACATTGTGCCCCTTCTTTTGCAGCGTAGTCGCGGACGCGTTGGACATAGGCATTTTCCATTGAAGGGAGGTCGTCTTCGGAAACGTTTGCGACGTAGATAATGGGTTTAGCGGTGAGGAAGGGATAAGGCTTGAGAAGGTCGCGCTCTTCGTCGGTAAGGGCAAGCGTTCTAACGGGGTGGCCTTCGTTGAGGTGGGCTTGAATGCGCTTCAATAGGAGGACGGCCTCGCTCAGCTCTTTGGACTGTTTCGCTTGTTTTTCTACTTTTGGGATGACATTTTCTGCCATTTGAATATCGGCAAGGCAGAGTTCGGTATTGATGATTTCGATATCGCGGATAGGGTCGACACTTCCTGCGACGTGAATGACATCGTTGGAGTCGAAGCAGCGCACGACTTGTGCAAGGGCATCCGTTTCTCGGATGTTGGCTAAAAATTTATTGCCGAGACCTTCGCCTTTGGAGGCGCCTTCGACTAAGCCGGCGATATCGACGAACTGAGTCACTGCATAAAGGAGGCGTTTGCTTCCTGAGATGTCTGATAATATTTGAAGGCGAGGATCACTCACTTCGACAACTCCGACGTTCGGATCGATGGTACAGAAGGGATAGTTAGCGACTTCTGCGGAGACGGCGGTAAGTGCTTTAAAAAGAGTGGATTTTCCAACATTGGGAAGGCCGACAATAGCGCAAGATAGATTAGAAGACATCGTGTATAAAACTCCTTATAGAAAAGATGATATTATTCACATTTTAAGGTTATTTTGATATCTTTTTTTCCAAAGAGAACCTGGTGAGAAGTGTATACACAAGCCAATTCTTGATTTCACTTGTGTATACCGTTCGTGGTTCAAAATTTGATTTTTGGGCCACGTGAAAGCTCCCGCGGTTGGCACATCGTAAGTGGGTCAATATTAACAATATGAACCCACTTACGATGTGCCAACCGCGGGGCTTTGACGCAGCCGAAAAACCAAATTTTGAATCACGAGCGGTATATATATCGCGCCGATTTTACAAAGTGAGTTTTCGATATTTTTCTTGACAACGGCGAATTTTCTCCTCTATAATTATATTAAGGACAAGTAGGTAACCATCCTTTTATATATAATGGGATCTTCAAAATTCTATTAAGAATCTGTTAATTCTGCCTTTTTTTCAAGGAATTATTATATGGCTGAGAAATCAGAAAAAGCGACCTCAAAGAAGCTTAAGGATGCGCGAAAAAAGGGGCAAGTTGCTAAATCCCAAGACCTTCCGTCAGCATTTACGTTTATCATTTCTATTTGGGCAACCTTAGCAATGATGGGTTTCCTTTATAACAAAATCAGCGCCTATTTAATCCTTACATTTACCGCCATCTCTAAAGGAGACATCCTTATCTACCTGCCTGGAATGTTTTATGAGGCGGCAATTGTCATCTTCCTTTGCTCTATCCCTGTCATGCTTCTCGTTTCTTTTATCGGAGTGACCATCAATTTTTTGTCTGTAGGACCTACCTTTGCGACCGAAGTCTTTAAATTCGATCCTAAAAAGTTTGATCCGATACAAAATTTAAAAGCAAAATTTAAGATGAAGACGCTTTTTGAGCTGGCTAAATCTGTTTTCAAAATCACTGTTGCATCGATTCTTATTTACCAGATCATGTATAGCTCGTTGCCTGTATTGATACAGCTTGTGGACAAAGACATTGAAACTGGACTTCACGTCTATTATGTGTTTTTGATGCAGGTCGTCATTAAAGTGGGGATCTTTTTCATTGGAATTGCTGTGGTGGACTTCGTTTTCCAAAAGTATAATTTCGCTAACGAGATGAAAATGGAGAAGTTTGAGGTCAAACAAGAGTATAAAAATACGGAAGGTGACCCTCAAATTAAGGGAAAACGCCGACAATTGGCGCAAGAGATCGCCTATCAAGAGGGTCCGATGGGCGGGATAAAAAATTCCCAGGCCTTGGTGACAAATCCAACCCACTTAGCGATAGCCATTGGTTATGAACGAGATATGGATGCCGCCCCCTATATTTTGGCGATGGGAGACGGGATAATGGCGGAGCGGATGATTGCCATGGCAGAAAAATATGACATTCCTATCATCAGAAATATTGCATTAGCGCACACATTATGGGAGAATGGGGACTTATACGAGTTTGTACCGGAAGAGACGTATGAGGCGATTGCAGAAATCTTAAGATGGATTGCATCGCTTAATCAAGTTGAAAATGAAGACGAAACGATTGATGTGTAAAGGAAATTGAACGGATGTTTGGAACGCTAAGAAAAATTCTTGATGGCATCAGCGCGCGCCTTGGTGGACAGACATCGATGGGAGTGATTTCCCGTGGTAGTGATGTCGCCTTGGCGTTGATTATTATTTCTGTGTTGGGGATGATTATCATCCCCCTTCCGCCCCATGTCATCGACTACTTGATCGCAATTAACTTGACAGCTTCTGTTTCGTTGTTGATGGTTGGTTTGTACATTCCTAGTGCATTGCATTTGTCCATCTTTCCTTCTTTGCTATTGATTACTACCCTTTATCGTTTGGGACTTAATATTGCCTCCACGCGACAGATTTTGTTAAAAGCGGATGCAGGGGATATCATCCATCAATTCGGTGACTTCGTCGTCGGCGGTAACTTCGTCGTCGGGGGTGTGATCTTCTTAATTATCACCTTGGTTCAGTTTATCGTTATCACTAAAGGGGCGGAGCGTGTTGCTGAGGTGGCTGCTCGTTTTACTTTGGATGCGATGCCTGGTAAGCAGATGAGTATCGATGCGGATATGCGTGCAGGAATCATCGATTCCAACCAAGCCCGTGAGCGCCGGTTAAATATCCAAAAAGAAAGTCAGCTCTATGGAGCGATGGATGGAGCGATGAAGTTCGTTAAGGGGGATGCGATTGCTAGCGTTGTCATCACCTTAATCAACTTGATTGGAGGGATGATCATCGGGATGGCCCTCAATAATATGGAAGCGATGACAGCGGTTAGAACATATTCTATCCTTTCTATTGGTGACGGCCTTGTTTCACAAATTCCTGCTCTTTTAATTTCTGTTACTGCCGGTATTGTCACAACGCGTGTAAGTTCGTCCGATGGAGTGGACACGAATTTAGGGTCTGAGATCTCAAGCCAGATCATGAAACAGCCAAAAGCGTTGATGATTGCAGCCGGATTTTTGATGGGGATGGCTGCGATTCCTGGATTTCCTAAGGCACCTTTCCTGATCCTTTCTGCTTCTGTTGGGTTGATGGGATATGCGTTATGGGCGACAGAACAAAAAAATAAAGAGGATGGGATAACGCCTGGTGGGATGATGAGTTCCGGTGGGAGTACATTGGCGTCTTCTAAGCCAGGAGCCGGCGGACCTGTTTCGACAAGTATTCCCGAACATAAAGTCATTTCAGGCGGTGGAGTTGACAGCTATGCGCTGACCTTGCCCGTTATTTTGGAGTCTGGGGGAAATCTTAGTGAGCAGATTAGAGAGGCGCAGAAAGTGCGTGGGGCGAGCTTTATTGATATTATGATTCCTCGTATGCGCCAGGCATTGTATGCAGACCTTGGTGTGCGTTTTCCTGGCGTGCACGTCAGAACGGATTCCCCTATTCTTGAGCTTGACGAGTATGCGATTCACCTTAATGAGGTGCCGATTGTGCGAGGAAAGGTTTTGCAGGGATATGTATTGACGAATGAGTCGGAAGAGAATTTAAATCGTTATAACCTTCCTTTTTCAACTTATAAAAATTCGTTAGGACTGCCTTCCTTGTGGGTAGAAGATAAACATAGCGAGCTTCTCGACAAGGCAGGAATTAAGTATTGGGGTGCGTTAGAAGTCATGATTCTTCACCTTTCCTACTTCTTCCGTCACTATGCTAATGATTTTGTCGGGATTCAAGAAGTGAAGTCCATGCTGGAGTTCATGGAAAAATCTTTTCCTGACCTGATTAAAGAGGTCACCCGTTTAATTCCTTTGCAGAAGATGACCGATATTTTCAAGCGGTTGATTCAAGAACAGGTGTCAATTAAAGATTTAAGATCGATCATGGAAGCGCTAGCAGAATGGGCGCAGACAGAAAAAGATACCGTTCTTTTGACCGAATATATCCGCGCCTCATTAAAACGCTACATTAGCTACAAGTATTCCCAGGGACAATCCGTCTTATCCGTTTATATTTTGGATCCGGAAATCGAAGACATGGTCCGCGGAGCAATCAAACAAACTTCGGCAGGATCGTATCTTGCCCTTGATCCCGACTCTGTTCAGTTAATTTTACAAGGAGTAAGAAGCACCGTTGCCCCGCCCCCTCCGGGTGGACAGCCTCCGGTCGTTCTCACCGCTATCGACGTTCGACGCTTTGTACGAAAGCTTATTGAAATGGAATTCACCGACATCTCAGTGGTCTCCTACCAGGAGATTATACCGGAAATCCGAATACAACCTTTAGGACGTATTCAGATCTCATAGTGACGGCCTTTTTACATAACCGTAAGGTATGTTTATGGGTTATAGTGGTATTTCGGCAGAAAATGCGGATCATTTTGACGACATCACCATCAAGGCGATGAAAGATGTTGGAAAAATGGATTTGCAGGAAATGAAAGCCGAGCAACTTCTCGCTAAAGAGGCCTTTCAAGAATCGCTACTCGAACGCGGTAATCCCTTTGCTGCCCTTAGAAAATCGCAAAAACCTAAAGAAACGCAGTTTCGTCGCGTCAAAAAGTCGGGAAAGCTCGAAACAAAAGTTCAAAATATTGAAGCCAATGAACAGATGGAACGCCGTGCGAACGACCTAGAAAAGCGCAATCCCGAGATGAAAGCAAAAACGCTGTTGCTCCTGCGCGAAAACATCAAACCTGAAGACACCGCCGAAGAGATCCTCAGAAAATTGATGGAGTTTTATCCGGATGTCACCCTTGCTGACGAGGCGATCGAGTACTTACTGCAGACCACTGAGGGGGATCTCAATGAGCAGGTCAAGATCGCTAAAAAAGCCCTCACGAAGGACTTTGCCAGAGAAATCGCCGCCGGTCGTAACATTGCCGATGTTGCGCGCCAGGCAAAAGCTTTAGGAACTCCCACAACATTAAGGGACTTATATCGCGATATTACAGGGAATCCGCGGGAGCCCAACGACCTTTTTGATGAGCTTTCTCAGCGTTACAACTACAACGACCTTCAAAAGGTGATCAAGTTTTTATTTCATGCCTTAGGCTCGGATATGAAGTCGAAAGGGCCTTCGATTCCGCGGGGACAGTTGCACAATCTCATTAAAGAAACGCGGGCTTTGCAGGCGATTCAAGGCGTCTACCGCTTCTTTCGTTTGCGCATGAAGCTGATGGAAAAGCTGTTTAGTAAAAATGGACTTGTCCTTCCGCAACGGTTGAGTTTTGAAGCACTGGCTAAAAATTTCATGAGCCTTGTGACCGAGCGCTATCCAACGTCCGATAAAGTATTGCTATTGGCGGAGAAGCTGGGAATTGATAAATGGATCATCGCAAAAATTATTGTGATTAGCCAGATGCGCGATGCGATTCGTGAGGTGGCGATGAATCAAATTTTCAAAACTGTTCAACATCGAGATGAACTCTATGCTGCAATCATTGAATCGCTAGAAGATTTAGAGGATGAGTGGGAGGATGAAGAGGACGAAGAAGAAGACGATGAGGAGGAATCATGAGCTTTGAGTTAGATAAATTGTTGGAAGAGTTGGGACCTAAAATAG
The DNA here is from genome assembly GCA_964367715.1 of uncultured bacterium. GTDB lineage: Bacteria > Chlamydiota > Chlamydiia > Chlamydiales > Criblamydiaceae > CAYIYO01. Next base: position 38,056 of record CAYIYO010000002.1, on the reverse strand, counting down.
GGATCGAAAACCTTCATGTCGAAGACAACACCTGCCTCATCAGAATCAACGGAAACATCTTAATTAACCTCGAAGCGGATAGAGAAGAGGGGTACCTTATTGTTGGTTCTACTATCTCTGCGTTGCCGCCTGGGCGCTATAAAGAAGACATCTTCGAGGCTGCTCTTCGTGCGAATAGCTTGAATAATCGAGTCGGCATCTTCGCTTACAGCCGACAAATAGATTCTTTAATTTTATACGACCGCCTATGGATTTTAACACTGAGTAGTGGAGGATTTGCAGAATTTCTGAATGCGTTCTCCACAAAAGTTAAGCTCTGGCAAGATGCCATCTCTCGTAACGACATTCCTCCCGTCGCCGGTCAGGCAAGTGTAGGAGGAAGAGGGATCTTCGGGTTACGTCCGTAGATTTCAAGGAAACCCTGTGTGGCATTAAAAATTCGAGAAAGAGTATGCTGAGATAATGAAGCGTCTACTCCTATTTATCCTCCCTTTTCTCAGTCTCTGCTCTCCTGCCGACGCCTCTTCCAAAAAAATCCACACCCTTTATAACAGCCTCGACATGAAGTCTGTCGCACAGCATCTGGCGTTCTATCATCTCTATTCCGAAACAGAGGAAGGGCAGCTCTCCCTTTCACACGCCTTTTTACTGATGGGGGGGAATGGGGGTGAGGGAAGAAATCTCACACCATTAAGTCCAGCTGTTATCGAAGCGGTTGTTGCACTCGTCAATAAACAGTCAGAAGAAAATTGCATTGTTCTTGGTGATACTGAGCTAGCGGTCATCGAACACTTAGGAAATAATCTAGGAAATCGCCAGCTTAAAGGACGTCTTCTAAAGACAGAAGAAGAAGTGCTTGCGTTGCCTCCAGAGGAAATTGACATTGCCCGTGGACTCTTCATCAGCCAATTGGGCAATGACGACGAGGCCATTCGAAAAATTCGAAGCTACGAAGCGATGATTGATCTGATGGCGCTACAAATCTCTGCAAAATTTCCTCAAAATGTTTCTGAGGAAAAAAAAATTGAAATCATCAATACATTTATTTTTCATGAGCTGGGATTTCGTTTCCCTCCCCACTCTTTATACGCCAAAGATATCGATCTCTATACGTTTCTTCCTTCTGTCCTCGACTGCCGCCGAGGCGTCTGTTTGGGAGTCTCTATTCTCTATCTATGTCTGGCGCAGCGTCTTAACCTGCCTTTAGAAATCATTACTCCCCCCGGACATATCTACGTGCGCTACCGCGACGGCGACAAAGTGATAAATATTGAAACGACTGCCCGCGGAATCGACCTCGATGATGAGGTCTACCTTAGCGTCGATGTGAAAGCATTGCAAGAACGCAATAACAAAGAAGTCATTGGCATGGCGCACTTCAACCAGGCCTCCGTCTTTTGGCAGAGGGGTAACTTTACACAAGCCAAAGTTTCGTATGAAAAAGCGCTTCCTTATTTAAAGGATGACATGCTTTTAAAAGAATTACTTGGTTACGCCTATCTCCTTGAGGGAAGCACGGAAAAAGGCGAAAAGCTGATGAAAGAAGTGGATGGACATATTCCGGATTACCTTGTCAGCAATACGACTCTTGCAGAAGAGTATTTAAAGGGTGATGTTGATAAGGGAGGAATCGAAGCCGTCTTCCTTCCCGTCGACGAAACCCGGGAATCGATTTTAAAAAAGAAAAACAGGCTTGAAGAGGTTGTAAAAAACCATCCGCATTTTAAAGCCGGAATCTTCTCTCTTGCCATCACGTGGCTACAACTTCATCGTCTTGGGGAAGCCCTTCAATTATTAGAACGTTATCATCAACTTAGACCCAACGATCCCACCGCCGAGTACTACCTTTGCATGATTTATGCCGAACGTCTCGACTACAATAAAGCCTGGGACCACCTTCAACGGGCAGAAGCAATCGTCAAAAAAGCAGGCCACGCTCCAAAAGCCCTTAAAGCGATTCGAAAAGAACTTTCTCTACGCTGTCCTCTTTAATGGGTGCGCTTCCCTCCCTTAATCCTTGTATATAAATATGAAACCTGTTTTTTTTAAGAAATTAAAAAAAAATATTGCGAGGTTATATGATTAGATGCACAACCACAACTCAAGTCAATTATCATGATTACTTTCAATCACTCTTAAGCCTGGAAGAAAGCACCCCTCTATTTTCTCTTATTGGGGAAGAAGACGAAAATGCCTCTTCTCAAAAAAAACCATTTATTAAAGCGCTAAAACTAAGAATTCGCAGATGGGCCAACGATTTAGATTATTTTTTAGAAGAGGCGAGGCAAGCTCCCGGTCAATTAAATCGATTAGCGAGAACCCTGCGCCCTCTAAACGAAAGAAAGATTGAACTGCTAGAAGAGAAAATCGATGGCGCAGATATAAAAAACGATACGATAGGACATGAAATTTCTCGATTAAAGACATTAATGAATAGAATGTCTAATTGCCTCTCCTCTTTGGATCCCCATGAACGTTTAATGCAACATGCTTTTGAACAATTGGAATTAACAAAAAAAGAAAGGGAGGAATGCGAGGCTGTCGCGGAGTCAGTCTGGATGCATTTTCCAGGAAGTGGGAAAGAGTGGCAAGAGTCCCTTTTGAAAGCATTTAAAGAGATCACAAGGGAAGATATTTTTAAAACAGTTGCTCTCAAAATTAGCACATTTCAAGTTTTTTCTATTTTAACCAACCTTATTAACGATTCAGAGCATGAAAAAAAATTATATTTTCTTATCAACTCTCTTCCGTTTAATATTTTTGGAGAAGTGCTCCTCGCTTTAGATACGACAGCACTGAATTCATTAAATCGAATTTTTACTGAATCTGCTTCCTTAAATAAAATTTGGCTAGAAGAAAAAATAACACAACGCAGAAAAGAATTCACAGATTCCTGCAATCATTTAACAACACAAATCGACTCGATTTGCGAACAATTAAGAGAGGATTCTTGTGGTAAAAATCTTGAAGAAGGTGCGATTAACCATATTCATGATCTTATCAGCAAAGTGGGAATACGGACACAGCAAATAAAGCAAATTCCACTATTATTCACGGGATTAATCGAGAATAAAGAGACGCTTCATCTTTTCACAAAAAGTTTGATAAAAGCCTATGGGGACTTACACATACGCCTTACATCAAAAGAATACTACGAAGGACGACCTGCTGGATGTGTGTGGGGAATTATTTTTCGGACAATATTCGAAACAAATAACCTAGAAGATGAGGATGAAGCGATAGAAATTTTTGCTGTATGGTCAATTTTAAGTCCAGCAGACTATAGAGATGCTGGCTTGCTGGGCCTAATAACTGACATTGATTTTTCCAACTTAACTCCACAACAAGTCTTCACTCGAGCAAAGACCAACTTAGAATTAATCGGAATTAAAACCATCAAAGACTGGAAGGAAAAAAATATTTTTAATAAAAACATGTTGTTTAATTTTCTTAATCGCCAAGAAAACTCAACTAGACTGAATACGCACTATTTTTCAGGAGAAAAACAAGTCCTTACGTAATCGATTAGATGAGGTTGATTAATTTTTTCTAAGATTTGGTATATTTTCCTCTCAGACCATTTACCACTTGTTTTCAAAATTAACTTTCATGCATAAGTGCGTCTTATCTTCAATCACGCTCGACAACCCAAAGGAAGCGACGATGGAAAAGAAAATGATACGCTATCAATGCGGAGAGACAACTTGTCAGGGATTTTTCTTTTTTAATGAAATTGTTCAAGAGGCGCGTCCTGGAATTCTTGTCATTCCCGCTTTTCGCGGCCTCGATGATTTCGCTAAAGATAAAGGAGAAGAGCTGGGGAAATTAGGCTTCACTGTGTTAGTGGCTGACATCTACGGAAATGGGATCAGCGTCGACACGGACGAAGAAGCATCCACTTTGATGAAACCCTTGTTTTTAGATCGCCAACTTCTTCGCGACCGTGTGCTAGCAGCATACAACACTCTTAAAGAACAAGAAGGTGTGGATACAAAACGTATCGGTGCTATCGGATTTTGCTTTGGTGGGTTGACTGTCATCGAATTGTTGCGTAGTGGCGTTCCTGTGCGCGCAGTCAGTTTTCACGGCCTCCTTGGGCATAAGCTAGGAGAGATGGAAGCACCGGTGGTTCCGAATGCAGAGAAAATGCCAGGATCATTGTTGATGTTACACGGAGATAAGGATCCGCTTGTTTCCGAAGAAGACATTAAAAATATTCGCCAAGAGTTAACAGATGCGGGCGTCGATTGGCAAATGAATACTTATGGGCATGCGGTACACGCCTTCACAAATCCTAAGTTAAAAGATTCTTCAACAGGAATGGCTTTTAACAAGGAAGCATCCGAAAGATCGTGGAAAGCAATGCGCACCTTTTTTGACGAAAAACCATGGAAATAAAAATGATCTCTAATTCTATAATTATTTATATTTACGCTGCTTTTGTTTTTATTGGTGGCGCGATTGGCTTCGCTACTGCAGGAAGCTTTCCTTCGCTAGCGATGGGAACGCTATTTGGTCTATCACTTGCTTTTTGTGGAAAAATGATGGGCCACAATAAAGGCTGGGCATATCGTCTTGCGCTTGGATTAACGGCACTTTTATGCGCTTTTTTTGGATACCGCTTCTTCCTGACAGAAAAATTCATGCCTGCCGGCTTGATGACAATTTTGAGTCTTCTAACGATCAGCGCTCTTCTTTCTTTACGTTTTGGATTAAAAAAACTTTTAAAGGAAATACCATGAAACACTGCTCCTGGCTCATTCTTGTTTTTACTCTCTCGCAACACTCCCTTTTTGCACTGCCTGCCGAAACAGCTCCCTCCACATTGAATTTAATGGAAGTCTTTTGGGCCTGCCCAGTCATTTATTCCCTCCTTCTCCTCCTTTCTGTCGCCGCTTGTACGATCTGGCTATTCAGTATTTTTACTCTAAATGTAAGAACAATTATGCCTTCGGAATTTATGGATCAGGTCCGCCATCAGCTACGAGAAGGGCATTTTGAAGCTGCATTAGAAGTGTGTCGACGCGAGCATAATGGAATTTCAGAAATTATTTATAGTGGCATTGCTGCACGCCGGCATGGTCCGCAAGTCGTGATGGACACAATGCAAGCCGAAGGGCGTCGTGCAGGAAATATGCTTTGGCAACGCCTTTCTCTATTAAACGAAATTGCTGTCATCGCGCCAATGCTAGGATTATTAGGAACGGTTTTGGGACTCTTCTTTGCATTTTATGATAACAATAGAAGCGCAGAAAGCATTGCTTCGATTTTCGATGGACTCGGAGTCGCAATTGGAACGACAGTGATGGGACTTATCGTTGCGATCATTGCAATGATTCTTCATACCACACTGAAATACCGCATTGTGAACCTATTGAATTCGATCGAAAACGAATCTTTAGCACTCGTCACTTTAATCGACTCAGATCAACCGCATAATTGAGAGTTAACATGAGTTTTGTTCCTGCTGAAGAGATGAAAGGAAAGACTACTCTTAACCTTGCACCGATGATTGACTTTCTTTTCTTGATGTTGATGTTTTTTGCATGCCTCGCCATCTCGCGCGTCACAACAAAAGATACCGACATCGACCTCGTTGAAGTAAAGCCGGAAACGCACAGCGTCATTGCCGACGCGAGTAGTGACTTTAAATTCATTAATATCAGTATCAACGCCAATGGAAAATATCGCTGGGTCACAGAAATGCGCGACTATACCATGGCAACAGCAGAGGAGATTAGTAACGAACTCCTTCTTCAATATCGAAAAGGCCTTCTTCCTGAAGACCGTCTCAAAACGCAGGTGATGCTAAAGATCGATCGTGACGCAAAGTGGGAGCCTATTCTAAAAGCCATTTTCGCAATCCGCGACGCCGGCTTTGAGGTGCGTCCGCTCTATGAGCCCGAAGGCGTCGACACCTCGCGTTAAAAAACACCTATTGCACAAATTTAAAATTTTATATAAGTTTTCATGAGGCAGCAGGTATACACAAAATCATATAAACTTTCCCACAACATCATGGAGGCGGTAAAATGGCATCATCGACATCGTTAACTCACAGAGGCGCAAAAACTACAGCAGAAACTTCCGCGCAGCCGACAACCACGAAGAAGGGAGGGTGGGGAACTTCTGCAACAGTGGCGCCTACCAGAACAACCACGTCCTCTTCAACAGAAACTTCTCAACAAGTAACCCAAGAAACGATTGTAAAAATATTTAGACTTGCGGTTGCTCCTACACTTCAGACTTTACCTGTTTCTAGGCAAAAAGAAATAGCAAAATTAAACCAAAAAGAAATTTTAGAGTGGCTTCTCGGTCACACTGGTGCATACGCTGGTTTACAAGAAAAATATGAACGCGCAGAAAAAGCTGCCCACGAAAAAGAAACGCAACTAACAGACTCTGAAGAAGAATTTAAAAGAACGTTAGATGAAACTCAAAGAACGCTTCAAGAGTTCCAAAATACAGCAAAAGAACAAGAAGCGAAGATAGTGGAGCTGAATGAAAAGATTAGCGTTCTTGAAAGCCAGCCGACCTTCTCAATCTCTACAGAAGGATTAGAGTCTAACAGCGCAACAGAGGTGACCTTGCAAATACAGGAACATGCAGCATCACTTGCTTCCGAGCTAGCAAAATGCCAAGAGCAGATAAGAATTTTAACAAGTGCTATCAAAAAAGAGCAAGAGGCGCAAAAAAAATCAGAAGCTGAATCCAACCATTTTGCGATGATAATTGAAAATGTAAGTAGAACAACCAAACCTCTTCTTCAATCGATTGCGATTGAAGAAAGCAGCAAAAGCACGCTCGCTGAAAACATTGCTTATTTTGACCTGATTATTAGCAATATAACAAGATTACCTCCCCCCCTAACAGACGAAGCAAAAACACTTGTACAGGAAGTAAAAGGATTACAAACAAAGACCGGTACGCTTACAGATGACATAGAAGCGCAAGCGACTGTAGATAAAAACTCTTTAACCGAATATCCTGAACAACTATTGAATCTTATCCGAGAAATCGAAGGACTTCAGCAAAAAGTAGAAAAAACAGCATCTGAACTTACCGATAAAATTCTAGAAGAAGCAAGGGACAAGGTATCTGACAAAGATATTGAAGCAATCGCTCAATCGCTAACACTGTCACAAACATTTATTACCGAAAAAGTCAAAGAAACAAAAGAAAAGCACAACGAAAAAATAAAGACATTGGGTAATTTAACAACGCACTGGCTTCAGATGTTGCAAAAGTTAAATAAAGCAACTGGCCGTCTTAACGAGAATTCTAAAGAAATAGAAAATACAGGGTACAAAAAACATTTGATAGACATAGAAAAAAACCTATCTGCTCTATCAAAATCGATTACAACTATAGCGACTACTTGTGAGCCTGTTATTGAAATACGCGAAAAATTAATTGGGTTGGTATTTGAATCTGCCTCGTCTGCTGTTCATTTATCCGCACAAATGATGAGAACCTCCCGTAAATCTTATGAAGATAGATGGAGCAACTCACAGTATCCAACTGATCCAAGAGGGCAGGCTCTTTTCATGGAAGCGTTTAACGCCGCATACGAGCAACAAAAAATTCAATTAGGTGCTATCTGCGCAAATGGTTTACTTATTCTTCCTCTTTTAAAAACATTAATCAGTAATCTGGAGTTAAGAGTTGGAGAAGGAATGACACATGAAAATGTTCCTGAGGAAATGAAAATGCGCTTTGCTTTCATCCAAGGAGTACCGTTGGATGATATTGAATACAAAGTTGATCTGGTTAAACAGGAGACAAAACGTTGTCAAAGTCTTCTAGCAAGCTTTAAACAACAGCTAAATAATTATGAAAGGGCGTGCTCTTCAGCTAAACAAGAAGTAGGTCGCACGTTTGACGCCAGGAACAGAGAGGGCGTCTACATCACTGAAACTAGATACCTTAATGGGGTTGGACCTTTAGCTCCCTATGTAGATCCTGATTTACGTTCACCTTTTGATGTTGTATCGGAAACGACTACGCAGGCAGCTGCTTCTATACAAGAGACTGCAAAATAAGGCTTGGCACCTTCCTATGCAAAGCCAAGCCTTTGTACTCCATGCGCAGCCCGAAAGAGAAGATTCGTTCGCGTCAGCGTTTGGAGTGCAAACGCTTCCGTTTACCCTATAGTTCGGACATTTTTGGTGAAGTAGATAGCGATTTCCATCAGGCTCAAAGAGCCGGCATTTTGAAACGTAGCCAAGTCATTTTTTATACCGGTCTTTTAGGCCTCATATTATTTAATATGTACACACAAGTAAAAAAGAATCGGTTTTTGAGCGGTGAATCCGGGCGCTTTGACATCGTCTAAATTCAAAATTTCACCTGCTCTTCGATATAGTCCTGCTGAATGCACGTTTCAAGCCATAGAAGGCGCGCGTGATGAGTGTAAAGGCGAAATACCCCACTACCAACCCAACAACACCGTAGATAATTCCTTCTATTGAAAGAGGGATACCCACTTTAAACGAGCGGAATGTGGATTTTACAATTTCCCAATCACTGTAGTAAAGAAAGATGAAAGGTTTTTTAAGAAGCGTCGCGTGATGAAGACCGAGATAAGAATTATTTAGTTTATCTAAGCGCTCTACCATTGCTTGCATTAGATCGCCTTGGCGAGCAAAGTCGAAATCGGCGCTGTGAACAAATTTAGAAATGAATTCTTGTAAGGTTTTTCCTGATTGTGTGGAGACTTCGCTAATAAGCGAGACTTGGTAGCGTAATTCATCTAGGTGCCCCGCTAGGCGTTGCGTATACTGTTGAATGAATAAAGGAATTTGAAGAAAGATAAGTGCGGTAATAAGAGCAAAGATTCTATCTATCAGTTTAGGAAACCACTCATTCATTGTACCCTTCCTTCATCTCTAAACAAAATAGTAGAAAAACAAAGAGTGAGCACTATTTTAAGTACTCACTCTTAAAGATCACAATCCGTTTTATGGAGTAGTTTGCAATACCGGTGTCGTTATTGGCGTTGTTGTTGGCTCTGGGGTCGTTGGGACTGGAGTCACAACTGGAGGAGGAGTTGGTGTTGGAGTAGGATCAAGAGCTGGTGTGACAGGCATTGCTGTTGGTGTTGGTGTAACAGGGTTTTCTGGCATCGCTGTCGGATCTGTTGCAGAACGTGCAGTATTTGCTGCTTCTGATGGTGCAGGTGCTAAGTTTGCATCGACACTATTTTTATGCTTTTCAAGGCATTCTTTAAATCTTTTTGCTTTTTGGTGTTGGACATCATCAAGCATTGTTTGGATTTGTTTTGTATCGGTGATGCCATTTTTATTAAGGGCGGCAGAAAAAATTTCCATTAATGTTTCGCGGAAGATTGCGACAGCTTTTTGGCGTTGTTCTTGGTCGCCTGGATTTTTCAATGGATTAGGATTTAGCTTTGCTGCTTTTTCTTCGACGATGCCGACGACTTGTTTGTCATTGTTTTTCAGTTCGGTGACGATAGATTCCCATTTGTCTTGAGGAACGTTGTTTGTTTTTAACGTTTCTCTAACAAACGGCTCTGGAAAATAGGAAAGTAGAAGTTCTTTAGAACAATCATCCACAACATCTGCGTGGATAGAAGCGATGGGGCTTAATAGCAACATCGATGACAAACTAAGCATTAATAATTTTTTCACAACGCCTCCTTAAAGAACGAGTTTATTTTTGGTTATAGTGTGATCTTATCCTATTCAAAGATTTTTTTGGATCATTTTCGAATATTTATTTAACAACTTAACAGTTAGCGTGTTCGATTTTTTTGTGCTTTTAAAAAGCAGGACTCAATTCGCTTTTTATTATGATCGCGAATAAAGCCAAACATCTCTTGAATATCGCTTTGATTGGTCACTTCGTGATTAATAAGAGTGTTGTAAAAAACAGTGTAAAGGACCTTCATTAATACTTCTTGCGCTTTTATTGGATCAAAAGGGCGACTTAAAGGATTGGGGGTTAATTTTTTAGCCTCTTCTTCGACTAGATATTGAATCGCACCCGATTGGTAGCTTAAATCTTCATAGATAGGGGTCCAGGAGCCTGGGTCCACGCGATGGAGACTTAATGCCTGACTGACCGTCACATTATCAAAAAAGTGGGAGGCTAAAGAGCGAAAGCACGGCGGAGAATTGTCATAGGAGTAGGCTAAGGGAAAGGAAACAAAAAAGCTAATGATAACAAAGCATAATAAAGACAAGATCCGCATCTTTCCCTCCCCCTGTTTTTTCTTTCATTTTTGCTTACCTTCGACTATTATTCAATCGTATGTTGATCAATGGAAGTAAAATAGCGGCCGAGCTACGTGCCGAATATAAAGAAATCATTTCCACCTTCAAAGAGCGGGCGCCTTGCCTTGCCTTGGTGATGGTTGGGAAGGATCCTGCCTCTGAAATTTATGTGAAATATAAGACGCAGGCGTGCGAAGAAGTAGGGATTCGCTCCATCCGCAAAATTTTTCCTGAGACAATATCGGAACAACTGTTGCTAGAAGAAATTGAGCGTTTGAATGTTGATAATGCTGTGGATGGAATTCTTGTTCAGCTTCCCCTTCCGCCTCATATCAATCCCTCCCTTGTCATGCGCATGATTGCTCCTGAAAAAGATGTTGATGGGTTTAATCCTATTAATATTGGAAAATTATTTATGGGAGAGACGGATGGGTTTGTTCCTTGCACCCCTCTGGGAATTACCGTATTACTAGAAAGGTCTAATATTGACATCTCAGGAAAGCATGCAGTGATTATAGGAAGGAGCAATATTGTAGGAAGACCGATGGCAGCATTATTGTTGCGGAAAGGAGCTGGTGGTGATGCAACAGTCACTGTGATCCATAGCAAATCGACAAATATCCCTAGCATTTGTCGCTCTGCCGATATTCTTATTGCAGCGATCGGACAACCCCACTTCATTACTGCAGATATGGTGAAAGAAGGTGCCGTTGTGATTGATGTAGGAATCAATCGAGTACATTCCTCTTCAAAACTGATTGGTGATGTTGATTTTGCATCTGTTAAGGAAAAATGTGCAGCGATTACCCCTGTTCCTGGTGGTGTGGGGCCGATGACAATTGCGATGCTGTTGCACAATACCATCAAAAGCTATGTTCAATAATCATTTATTTTTCCATTGCCTTTTTCTTTTTATTATTTTTAACGGGTGCTCCTCCCCTTTTTCTCCACCCACTACTCTTTTCTCTGGCGTGCAGATGACCATTGCCTACCACATTACTGTAGGAAGTCCCCTCACGCAAAAACAAAAAAATGAGATTCAGTCGATTATCCATGAAACTTTTGATGAAACGAATCGCATTTATAATAAATGGAATCCGCACTCCGAGCTCTCTGCTCTTAATCAATTAAAAGCGAGAGAAAAGGTCGCTCTCTCCTCAGAACTTCACCAACTACTCCTACTCACTGATAAAGTTGTAAGGGTCACTCAAGGGCGTTTTGATCCTACTATCGAGCCCCTGCAGCAGCTGTGGAAAAAAAACCTCGATAAAGGGAGTGTTCCTGACGCGGTCGAGTTAGGTCTGATAAAAAAAAGAGTCGGATGGGATAAAATCCATCTAGAAGAAGGATTTTTTTGGAAAGAAAATGACCTGGTCGCATTAGATTTAGGGGGAATTGCTAAGGGGTATTGTGTGGATCTCCTTCTTGAACGCATTGTCGCAGCAGGATTTGCAAACGTTCTTGTGGAGTGGGGGGGAGAAATGCGTGCTGCTGGACTACATCCTGAGGAGCGTCCGTGGCAAATCTATATCACACATCTAGAAGATACTGATCCTACTCATGCTGTTGCGACCATCCCCCTTGTTAATCAAGCAATCGCCACTAGTGGCGATTATTTACAGCAGTGGCATGTAGGAGAGACGATTTATCATCATATCTTTGATCCAAAGGCTACCTCTCCCTTAGTGACGACATCGACTTCTATTTGTAGTGTGAGCGTTGTCGCAGGAACGTGTGCGGTCGCAGACGCAATCGCGACAGCTGGAATGTTATTTTCTACGAGGCAAGAGGCGCAGGAGTGGGCGGTAGGTATGCAGCAGGAGTGGCCCGAAGCTTCTTTTTGGTTTATGACGAGAGAAGAAACGAATTAGCTTTCTTTACTTTTTAGTTCATCTTGAAGGGCGCGGTATCCTTTTTTGAAGCGCTGAGAAAATGTTTTTTTGTCTTCATAGAAGCGCATCTTTAAACGTGCGATATAGCGCTCATAGGGTTCGCGTTCATTTTGGTATTCTTCTCTTATGGATTCTGTCATGGTGTCGAGAAGAAGAGTGAGGGATTCGTCAAATGGCTCGTCTGCTTCTTGGACATTTGCTCGTGTTTTTTTCTGCATTTGGTTAAATCCTCCCCTTTATAGGGATTATACTTTATTTCTTATAAAAATATAAATAATATTTTTAATATTAAAGGGTAATTTATGATTTATAAACGATTTACTATCTGTAGATTGCAAGAAATCCCCCTCTGACATACAATGTTGAAGACGTTATCTAATAAAAGAGCGCCCTACTGATAATACCGATTTTCCCAACTTAATAACGTCAAAACAGAATAATAATTTTAATTAGGGGAAGTTAATGCCATCTGGTCTTATTAGAAAAAATAGAGTTGTTTTAACAGAATACGACTGCGAACGAGACATCAATACTCGCCTTCTCTTTTCAACACTCACTCCTTTTGATGTAAGACTCCTTACAGAAATTATCGATAACTCCCTCAAATTTTCTATCGAAGAGCTTGTCGATCTTCTTGAAGCTTCGGAATCAGAAATTAAAGCTTCGCTTGAAAAAGTTGCTCAGACAAAATTGTGCCAACTGCAGGGCAAAACACTCCTCGTCAATAAAGATGTCCGTAAGTATTTAGAAAAACAAGTAGAAAAATTTCATCCTCAGTTTCGTCCGGGAATGGAATTTCTAGAAGACATTCTTAGTCAAGTTTCTCCAAATACGTTATGCAATTGGTATGCCCTACCGAAGGCCTCGGATGACATTTTTACTATGATCGTTGATAAGTATTTACTAACTCCTAAACGTTATCAACGCTATCTTCATGAACTTTGTTCGGACGTCGACCACCCATGGATGAAAAAAATCATTCCTTCTTTGTTTGATTCAGAAAACTTGGAATTAGATGTTGAAGAACTAAAAGCAAAACTCGAAATGACCGCGCGTCAATTTCACGAATTTATTTTGTTGTTAGAGTTCAACTTTGTCTGCTGCCTTGTTTATAAACAAGTTGAGGGCGTATGGAAGGAATACCTTGTTCCTTTGGATGAGTGGCAAAAGTATTTAGAGTTTAAAAAAAAGACGCTACCGGTTCCTTTAGCTGAGACTAAAAACATCGAAAAAAAACATCCAGAACCCTTTGGTTTCCTAAAAGATCTAGAAGAAACATTGCACTCCCCTTCAAAAAATTCGTCAACTCCTCTGATAGAAAAAGCACTTCAACTTAAGTTTTTGTCTAAAGAAAATGGACAACTTTCCATCACTTTGAAGGGAAAAGAATGGATAGAAAAAACATTTGAAGAAAAAGCAATGGACCTCTATTTTCATACCTTAAGCTCCCATCGTTACTATTCTGAAGCAGAGGTAGACCAGGAGTATTCGGATCGCGAAATTCGCGAAGTTGAAAAAAGCTTAAAAGTCGCCATTAATTCTAATTGGATTTATTTCGATGATTTCGTCAAAGGTGTCACTGCTGCAATTGGCGAATTTAAGCCTGTCTCATTAAAGCAAAAAGGAAAGCGCTGGGCATATGCGACCCCTACCTATGGTCGTAAAGAACATGAATTCATTCATTCGGTTATTTTTGGACACCTTTTTGAGTGTGGGATGGTCATGGTAGGGTCTGATAACAAAAGAGACTGCTTTGCCGTTACCCCATTCGGAAAATCGTTCTTAAGTGATTAGTTTTGTGAATGCACGCGCACTGAACGTGGATTATCAAAAAAGTTTAAGGATTAAATATGCATACGTATTCAGTTAAATTTGATGCACCAGCATCATCCCCTATTAAGGGAATGACTTTTTATTTGAATAAGCGTCAAACTTCATTGAAGGATGCATCATTAAATTTAAAAAAGAGTTATTTATTTGGTCATGATGAGCAAAAAACAGAATATGCAAAAGACTATTTATCTCAAATGTTTAAAAATAACGAGATTAGAGTAAATCTTGCTGAAAGGGAATATTCCCCTCTGGTTTATATTGATTCTGTTTTTGTTGAAAATCCAGCCATGATTCGAGCAGTTCTTGCCATTTTGAAGTCTAATAAAATATTAAATCAATCGGCATCTGAGGAAATTAAATTGATCCCAATGTGGGAAACAGATTGATTGCTTTGTTTATATACCGTTCGTGGTTCAAAAATCTAAATTTTGAGTCACGTTCGGTATAGACATCTTGACGATATTTTTCTTGTTTTCAGGAAGAGGGATATCTATTTCATCTGTTGTTGTCAAAAAGACTTGTCCCAACAAAGAGAAATGTTCCATCAAACGGGTGCGTCGATTGATATCGAGACTTGTGGAGAGATCGTCAACGAGCATTAAAGGTTTAACTTCTGTCACTTCTTCTAAACGTTTCCATTCCGCCAGGCGCATTGCGGCGATGCAGGAGCGTTGCTGCCCTTCGCTTGCAAAGAAGCGCGCCTCTTTTCCACCTAAGGCAATTTGCATGTCATCTTTATGCGGTCCTGAGAGCGTAAATCCTATGCAAAGCTCTCGAGAGCGTTGTTGCAAGAATAGCTTTTTATAGTCCTCTTTTGGTGAAGCAGAATCGTAAGAAACAGATCCTTTTGGATGCAATGACATTAAAGGGTCTTCCGCCCCGACTGTTGCATAGTACGATTGCGTATGCCCATTTAGAGCGTTAATCGTTTTTGCGCGTTGTTTAATAAGATAGGCACCTGCGTGCGCCATCTCTATTTCCCATAATTCAATTGTTTTTAGTTCTTTAGCGCGAAGAAGAGTGTTTCGTTGTTCTAACGCGCGGTGATAGCGCATAAGATGGTGAACATAAAGAGGGTCTGTTTGTGCGATTTGTAGATCAAGAAAATCTCGTCTAAAGGAAGGGCCGCCTTTCACCAAATGAATATCGTCAGGAACCATGCAAACGCCATGCAGCAATCCTAGCAAATGTGCGGCCGAATGACTCTCTGTGTGGTTGCAGATAATTTTTCTTTGGCGGCCGTTGGAGATGACTTTTAGTGATTGCTCTACTCCATGTTTAACAAATAAGGCTTCAATGATGAAGTGGTCGGCGCCGAAGCGCACAAGATCTGCTGCTTTTGAAGTGCGGAAGGAGCGGCCATTAATGAAGTAGCCGATGGCTTCTAGAATGGTCGTCTTTCCCCTGGCGTTGGGTCCGCAAATAAGATTGAAGTGGGGGGAAAAAGAAAAACGCGCGTCTTCGAAGCAGCGAAAATTCTTTAAATGAACCCCCTTTAGATGCATTACTCTTCGCCTAGGCGCATGGGCATTAGGACAAAGAGAGGACTTGGTGCGGCGGCAAGAACTGGTTCTTCGTCATTGTCTGTGATGACACCCGGATTAAATGCATCGGTCACTCCCATCTTCACCGTTTCGCCTTTGCTGTGGCGAAGAATGTCGATGAGGTAAAGAGGATTGAATGCCATTTCCAGTTTAGAGCCTTGGTAGTTGACCGGCATTTTGACAACACCTTCTCCAACTTCCATTGTGTTTGCTGACAGCTTCAACTCCCCTTCTGTGAAGGTAAAGCGAACGGAATGGCTAACGTCGCCTGTAAAGAGAGAGATTTGTCGAAGGAGAGTCACTAGCTCTTCGCGGTGTAAGGAGACCACAATTTCTGGTTTTTCGGGGATGACGCGATCGACATCTGGATAGTCTCCTGTAAGGAGCTTTGAAATGATCATCGTGTCGGTCGATTGGATGGCAATTTTATCTGGCATTAAGTAGAGAGTGACGTCTCCGTCGTCGGATAAATTTTTCTGGATCTCTTCAACGGCTTTAAGAGGGACGATGTAGCTACCGTTGAAGGATGCGTCTGCGCCGACGGCAAGGTGCGTTTTTGCGAGACGTTTTCCATCTGTGCCGACGAAGCTGGCTTTTCCGTTGTTGATGTGGATGAAGACACCTGTCAAAACGTAGCGATTGTCTTCGCGTGAGACGGCAAATGCTGTGCGGAAGAGCATATCTTTCAATTCTGACTGTTTCATTTCAATTTGAACGGCGTCGGAAAGATCAGGAAGGGCGGGGAATTCGTTCTTATTCATTCCGTTAAGTTTAAAGCGAGAGGCGTTGGCCAAAATTTCTGTCACTTCGTTCGCATTTGTCGAGACTTCAACGTTCACTGCTGTGAGTTCGCGCATGAGCTGTGCTAAGCGTCGAGCTGGAAGAGTGGTGGCACCTTCTTCGATAATTTTTGCTTCGGTAAAGCAGCGAACACCTACGGTGAGGTCCGTTGCGGTGAGGATGAGTTCCCCATTGACGGCTTCAATTAAAATATTGGAGAGAATAGGAATGGCTGCTTTCTGAGAAACAACATTTAACACCTTGCTAATCAGATAGTTAAGTTCTTGCGTGGAGATTACAAACTTCATATGCCTAAATTCCTGTTAATTGCTGATAATAAAGCTCCAAAATACGACACCTGTCCCCTGATTGTCAAGGAGTATCACTTGCTAATTATTAAGGTCCGGATAGATAATGTCTTACAATGAAACGGATTATTTTTCTACTTACACTACTATTTGCCCTTCCTTTGGCCGCGACTCCTTATGAAGTGAAGGTCTTAGGAATCGACGAGGAATTAGCGAATGAGTTGCTTTCGTCCTCCTTGCTCGTGACTTTACAAGAAAGTCCTCCTTCGACACGTGCAGGGGTCAAGCGACGCGCGGAGTCGGACATCCCTCGCTTGGTACAAAAATTACACGGACGGGGTTATTATAATGCCCGCGTAGAGATTAAATATGACTTCGAATCGACATCAAACACAATAAACATTTTAATTGATAAAGGTGTCGTTTATCCTTTAAAAGATTTTTCTATTCTAGCAGAGAAAAACTCTACACTCACTTTTGATTTTACGGAGCTTTCTCTCGATCAAATTGGTGTAGAGCTAAATGAGCCTGCAACCCCTTCTATGATTGTGAATGCAGAAGCCTCGCTTTTAAAGCTCATGGATAGCTTGAGCTATCCCTTTGCAAAAATTACAAAAAGAGAAGTGATTGCCGACCAAAAAGATAAAACCATTCAAGTTATTCTTACCGTTGACAGCGGCCCTCTTGCCTATTTTGGGCCAACGACAGTGACAGGAAGTAAACGCGTCCTCACTCCTTATTTTGAAAGAAAAATTTCATGGTGCGAAGGCGAATTATATTCTCCCGAAAAACTACGCTGCACACAGCGTTCATTGGAAAGCCGTGGACTCTTTAATAGCGTGAGCGTCGAACATGCGGAGGCCTTAGATGAAAATAATCATTTACCAATCAGTATTCATGTGAAAGAAAGAAAGCCGCGCAGCCTTGGACTCGGTATTAACTATGCCTCGCAGCGGGGTTTGGGTGCGTCTGGCGAATGGGAGCACCGTAATTTTTTTGGTGAGGGAGAGACGCTTTCCTTCCGAGCAAATGTATGGTATGACTTACAAGATGGACGCCTTTCTTACCTTATTCCCGATTTCCGACGCGACAATCAAGATTTAATTTGGTTGGCAGAATACCGACGTGAGGCGACCGAAGGGTACATTGCGCGGTCCATTAGCTTATCTTCTTTGATTGACAGACGTTATCATAAATTCTTACGCTTTTCGTATGGGCTCATGTACAAAAATCTTCTCGATAGCGATATCCATGAAAATGTGTGTCATCCTTGTCAAAAAAGAGATGAAGAAGAGTTCCATCTTGCTAAAATTCCAGTGACTCTT
This sequence comes from uncultured bacterium, assembly GCA_964367715.1. Taxonomy (GTDB): domain Bacteria; phylum Chlamydiota; class Chlamydiia; order Chlamydiales; family Criblamydiaceae; genus CAYIYO01. The sequence goes on along the minus strand of CAYIYO010000002.1, from coordinate 20,139 downwards.
TTTTGGAATCAAACGGACGACCTTCTCGATCCTTCATTGGGTTATACGGTGGGCTTTAAGACAATTCCTTCATGGAATTTTATTGGAGAACAGTTTGGCTATGATATTAATGTTTTGACCCTCACGGGATACCATTCTATCGATGAAGATAAAAATTTTATTTTAGCAGGAAAAGGCACGTTTGGAAGTATCTTCGGTGCTCCAAAAGCAACCATTCCCCGTTCCGAACTTTTTGATGCTGGTACCGACGAACTCCTCCGCGGCTATAAATACATGACCGTCAGCCCACTTGATAACGATGGGGATCCCACAGGAGGGAGGTCGATGATGATCTATTCTCTTGAATTACGTGTGCGCTTGAACAAATCCTTTGGCCTTGTCGGATTCTATGATTTTGGAAATGTGTACAACAGCGTATTCCCTGATTTCAACGAAAAAATATTAAATTCCGTCGGAGTTGGCGTGCGCTATTTCACTCCTGTTGGGCCTTTACGAGTCGATGTTGCCTTCCCCTTAAACTTCCGTCGCCATACCGACCGCAGCCATTACCAATTTTATCTAAGTATTGGAGAATCGTTCTAAAAATCACAACAGAGCCCACAGAGAAGACAAAAAAGCTTTGAAGAGGCGGGATCCTGTGCTATAATCCCTAATGCCATGGGAAGAAGACTACTAAAATATTTAAGATACAGTGTTTTAACACTGATTGTTCTGCTGTTTATTTCCTTTTACCTCACACAGCTCGATAGTGTTAAACGGTACGTGCTTTCCTATGCAATCGAATCGCTTCACGAAAAAACAGGACTTCACCTTGCAATCGATGAACTAGATCTTTTACTTCCTTTTGAAGTCAAAGGCCGTGGCATTACGATTAGCCAAGAAAAAAAAGTGATTGCGACCTGCGACCATTTTCTTTTGCGACTCAATCCTACTGCTCTTTTAGACAAAGACTTTAATGTGAGCGTTCTTACGGTTAATGGACTTCACCTTCTTAGTCCTCTGGCAACAAAAATTTTTCCTTCGCACGAAAGGCCCGCTAATATTTCAGATAATAATAGCGACTGGGCATTCACTCTTCGTCGGTATTCCATTCAAAATCTGACCATCGACACCTGCATTTCTCCCCTCCTTTGCGTAAAGCCGTTGAATGCTGAAGGGTATGTGCACTGGAATCCACGGGCACCGACTTCTGACGCCCATTTTAGCGCGCATGTGATTTCCGACTTGACCATTTCTCCGACAGAGTTCAACCTTTTCCTTAAACGAGAAGGCGAACATCTCATTATCGAAGCGTCTGTTCATGAGCAAGAAGAAGGGGGGATTCTTATTCCTGACGGACTAAGCCTTCATGCTGCGGCAGAACTTTCTACCACGATCGAAAACTGGGAGGCGTTAGTAAATAACACCCCTTTGAAAGAAGAGATTGAGGGACCCCTCACTCTTAAGATGGCACTTGTTGGCAAGAAAATAGTCGAAGGTAAAGTTAAGGGACGCCTTACAATTGTTGATGGACCTTCCCTACATTTAAAAGATTTTACCGGTAAAGTTGGGAAAACCGAGATGAGCGGAGCCCTGCACCTGAGCTCCGATCTTTCGATCGACAACAGCACCCTGCTCATTAAGTCTGATAATTTATCTGAATTGACACATCTACTTCCGTCTATTGAATTGGAGGGAGCCGCAACGCTGGCAACCACTCTGAAAGGAACGCTTTACCATCCGACAATTGAAGGAAAGCTGACTACTCCCGGCTTCTATTTTAATCATCACCCCCTTCCTGCTGCCGAATTTTACGCTAAGGCCTCTTGGAAAGAAGAAGCGCTGGAGGGGGTCGTCGATTGGGTGTTTAAAGAAAAAAGTAGAGAAGAAAAAATCCTTGAGAGCTCCCATGCAAGCGTCCGGTGGGTGTATGGAAAATGCATCGCCTTCAACGACATTAATCTTTCGCTGCCTGGTATTATCCTTAAAGGAGAAACTGCGACTCAACTTCCCTCTTTTGCAACAACTGGGACCTTGCAAGGGGACTTTAATGATCTTTCGTTGATAGGGAAAGTCCTTCATCGCCCTATTCAGGGCACAGGGACTATTGAAGCAATTTTTAATAGTGATGATGCGGAAAAGCAAAAAGTCAGCGTCGATTTTCATGGAGCCAATGTTATTTTCAATGATTTTCATGCAAAGGATCTGTCATTCGATGCTGCCTTGACGAATGTGTATGATGGAATGAAAGGGACAATTGAAGCCCGCGTTCATCAAGGACGATTTGAGCAATGGGAATTTGAAGATTTTCTAGGGTCAACGCGCATTGACATGGAAGAAGGCGAATGGCCGTTTCATTTTACTGTTGCGGCAAAAGACTTCGATGCAGAAGGAGAAGGACGCTGGTCTTTTGATGACACCCATTTAAATATTGATCCCTCCTTATTTAAAGGAACTGTCGACAAGAAAGAGTTTTCTTTAAGGAAGCCTTTTAGCGCCCGCTTTTTAAAAGGAGAAGCACATGTTAGCCCCCTCCTTTTGTCTGTCGACACTGGTACTTTTTATACTTCTTTCGAGTATGTAAACAACCAGGTGTATGGGACCGTTAGAGGGACGGAGCTTCCTCTTAATCTGTTTGATTTCGGTATTTACGAGAACCCTATCGAGGGAACAGTCAACTTCGATGCCTATTTTTTTGGAGCTCCCACGCTGTTAGGTGGACATTTAAATGCGTCTATCAATCAACTAACGATTCCAGCCTCCGCATTGTCGAAGCTTCCTCCTTTACATACCTCCTTGACAGCAAATTTAACAAAGGACGGACTCTTTATTAAAGGCGTGGCCACAGGGTCAGAAAAAACGCCTATCGACATCGCTGCAGAGCTTCCCATCAAACTTATGTTGACCGCGCCCCTTTTCATTTTTGATCAGAACAAGCCCCTCAAAGCGGACCTTAAGGCAAAAGGACCGATTGCCCCTCTGCTAGAGCTTTTCATTACCGATACAACAACAATGATGGGAGATGCGACGGTTGATCTTAAAATCGGAGGTACCGCTGCAGCTCCGACAGTGCTGGGACAGGTAATCCTCTCTGATGCTGCCTTTGAAAGTTCGACATTTGGGGCGCAGCTACACCACATTAATGCGACCCTTCTTTGTGATGGAACAACCATCACATTAAAAGAATTTGTTGGAAAAGATGATAATGAGGGGAAAATTAGCGCCACCGGATCCCTCTTATTGGCGCCGGCAGAAAACTTTCCTTATTCAGGCGAAGCACTATTAGAGAGTTGCCATCTGATCAATCTCGACGAAATGAAATCCATTTTTAGCGGTACACTCTCCCTTAAAGGAAACTCTAGGGAAGCGTTTCTTAATGGAAAGATCGTTAACGACAAAGCGATATTTTCGACACCGAAAAAAAGTGCTTCCCTGTCTGACTATGTAGAAATCACCTATATTAACCAGGCCCACGAAGAGTTATCTCCTACGTTAATAAAATACGACCCCCTCCTCTCTATTCCTCTTAACTTGGATATTCTTCTAGAAATCCCCACCACCCTCTCTATCGAAGACGAAAGCTTAAAATCACTTTGGAAAGGAGAGATAAAAATAAAAGGGAATAGCAACGCCCCTGCGTTGCATGGAGAAATCAAACTGACCGAGGGGGAATACCTTTTAAATGGAAAAGAATTCGACCTCTCCCAGGGAACAATCCTTTTTGCTGGAGATGCCGCAAAGAAAACGACGTTACATGTCACTGCTGTGCGTGAGATCAATAATATCCGAGTAGAGATTGTGCTCAAAGGTAAGGTCTCCGATCCCACCATCGTCTTGCGTTCCATCCCCTCCTTGTCACAGCAAGAAATTCTTTCGTTGATTCTTTTTGGAAAGTCCCCTTCCGAGATTACGCCCAACCAAGATGAGCAGCTAGAGCAATCGCTTTCCAATCTTAAAGTAGACGACTATGAACCCGGATTTTTTGAACGCATCCAAAAAACAATTGGAATCGATCGCATCGATATCAACCGCGATAGCACAGGACAGAGCGATGAAGTTTCTATCCATGTGGGAAAATACATTACCAAAGATGTGTATATCTCTGTGGAAAAAGGACTTGGAGATGAACCAAATTCTTTTGGCATCGAAGCAAAGATATTAGAAAACGTAAAAATGACCGTCGAAGCCAGCGATGATGTCTCCGGTCAAGTTTCTTTAAAATGGCGGCACGACTACTAACTTGCGTGATATCGTCTTTTATCCTAAGATGCGAACAAAAGTCAATTACCCTAAATTATCGGCACGTATAATAAATTATGTTTAAAGGAATCGTACAGTTTCTTGAGGTCGTTGGAGATTACTTTTCTCTCATCTTCAACGTTTTCAGTGTTAGCATTCGGCGTCCACCTCGCTGGCCATTGATTCGCGATCAGATGTATTCCATTGGCGTTGGCTCGTTGCCTGTAGTGGCAATCACCGGATTTTCTACCGGGATGGTTCTTGCTGCGCAGGCATTTTTTCAGTTGTCGGACAAAGGATTGGCCAGTGCGACAGGATTAATGGTGACCAAGGCGATGATGGTCGAGCTAGGACCTGTCCTAACGGCATTTATGGTCACAGGACGTGTCGGTGCAGCGATGTGTGCGGAGCTGGGAACCATGCGCGTGACCGAGCAGATTGATGCGATCCGTTCCATGACAATTGATCCTTTGCGCTACCTTATAGCTCCTCGTTTCATTGCCGGAACATTGATGATGCCACTATTAGATGTATTTAGCTGTATCATGGGAATTTTGGGTGGATATATCGTCGCTGTCTACTATTATGGAATGCCATCGAATTCCTTCTTGGATCCCCTTCCCGCACATATTACGACCTTTGATTTCTTTAGCGGAATTGTCAAAGCCTATGTCTTTGGAGTCATCATCGTGACAATTTCTTGCTATCGAGGGATGATCACACGCGGCGGCGCGGCAGGAGTGGGACAGGCAACAACAAATAGCGTTGTCATTTGCTATTCTATTATTCTAGTCATTAACTTTTTCTTGACGGTGATTTTAAACAACTCGTCGGAGATGATTACAAACTTTTTGGATCGGGTGTTATAATTCATGATTGTTATCCGCAAGTTATGTAAAAGCTACGGGATGCTACAGGTGCTAAAAGATCTCGACCTCGAGGTTTTTGATGGGGAGACCGTCGTTATTTTAGGGCGTTCTGGAGTCGGTAAGAGCGTATTATTGCGCCAGATCATCGGCATTGAGACTCCCGACAGTGGTGCAGTAGAAATCAATGGCGTTAACATCATCGGCCTTTCTCAGAAAGAGCGCGCGTTGGCGACGATGCAGATGGGAATGCTCTTTCAAGGAGCCGCACTTTTTGATTCGATGACTGTCGGAGAGAACATTGCATTTTATCTACGGCAGCATCATAGCGATCTAGAAGAAAAAGAAATCCAACGCCGCGTTGGTGAAGCGTTAGAAATGGTCGGGATGGAAGGAACGGAGCAAAAGATGCCTTCCGATCTTTCTGGAGGAATGCGTAAAAGAGCGGCGTTGGCACGGCTGATCGTCTATCGTCCTAAGATTCTTCTTTATGACGAGCCGACAACGGGGCTTGATCCCGTGACTGCGATGCAAATCAACGAACTTATTATTCGGACTCAGAAAGAGCTCAAAGGGACATCTATCGTCGTCACACATGACATTAAGTCGGCGATGACGATCGCAGATAGACTTGCATTTTTTAATAACAAACATATTACTAATATCGCGGCAAAAAACGAATTTTTTAAAATCAACGACCCCAAAATTCACGCATTCATTGAAAATGCGACACTAACAGAAGCTTATATCGACGATTTGTCTAAAGGAGAAAATCAATGATTGACCGTACGAAGAATTTGATGATCGGCCTCTTCGTCATTGCCGCTCTTATTATCGTTGTTTTCATCGTTCTTTTTATTCACCCTTCCGTTGGTGACAACGCTAAAAACTTGCATGTCCGGTTTTCTAATATCGATAAAATCAATATCGGTACCCGCGTCACCTTTGGTGGAAAGCCTGTTGGAGAAGTCGTTAAAATTAGAGAGATTATCGAGGAGCCAAATCCTCGGGCTGCCTTTGACGGAAAAGTCTATGTCTACCAGTTGGATCTACTCGTCGACTCCAATGTCAACGTCTATAATAGTGATGAAGTCTCTCTACGTACCTCAGGACTCCTTGGTGAACGTTCCGTTAATATCAATCCACGTCCCCCACAAAAAGGGCAGGAGCTTGTCCTCATCAACGACCGGATCATTTATGCCGATGAGACAGGTGGAGTGGAAGACACGATCAAAGAATTTAAATCGTTGGCGGACAAAGTCGAAGTGACCTTAGATTCGATCATCGACAACCTCAATACCATTAAAGAAGAGCAGATGTGGGAACATATCGCCGGGGCATTTCAAAATGTAGAAGAGTTGACTGATAGCCTAAATAAAAACAAAGACTGGGAAAAAATTCTTGCAAACGTAGAAAAAGCCACTGCTGCGATCGTCGAAAGTAAAGGGACAGTTGGGAAGCTTGTGATGACAGATGATCTTTATCTACGCCTCACTTCATTGATGAGCAAAGCAGAGACCACATTAAACGACGTGAATCATTATGGTGTGTTGTTTCATTTGGATAAAAATTGGCAGCGGCTAAGGGCCCGCCGTGTCAATTTGATGCAGCAGCTGTGCACCCCCCAGCAATTCAAAAATTATTTTAATAAAGAAGTCGACCAGATCTCCACCTCCCTCTCTCGCGTCTCTATGGTCTTAGATGAAAGCGGCGGATGCTCCATTCCCCCGAATATCGTCGAAAATTATGAATTTTCGAAGGTATTTTCCGAATTATTACGACGTGTGGACGAAATTCAAGAACAATTAACGATGTACAATACCCAATTAAATGACTTTCATGTTAAGAAGACAGAACTAGAGGATAGTCACTGTTATTAGGGGGAATCGTCGATGGAACACATGCCTTACGCTCAGATCCAGAAAGGAACCTTTCTTATCGCCACCCCAGATATTGAAGGGGGAATTTTCTTTAGAGCGATTGTTCTCGTATGCGAGCATAATACGAATGGATCCTTTGGCATTGTGATCAATAAGCAGCTTAGCCTCGAGCTCCCGGATGACATCATCAATCTTAATAATATGAGTAATCCTCATATAAGCATCCGTGCCGGCGGGCCTGTGCAAACAAATCAGATGATGCTCCTTCACACCTCTGATGCGATTCAGCAGCAGACCCTACGCGTCTGTGATAATGTTTTCCTGGGAGGAGACCTCCAATTCTTGCAAGAATCCATTACAGAAGAGGATGGCCCCTTCATGCACCTTTGTTTTGGCTATGCTGGCTGGGGAGCGGGGCAGTTGGAGCGCGAGTTCTTAGATGGCCATTGGTATTTATATCCTGCTTCCGAGCGTTTCCTCTTTCATGTTCCCCCTGATCGCCTCTGGCAAACGTTACTACGTGAAATGGGCGGCAAATATGCCACTATTTCGATGATCCCCGAAGACCTTTCTTTAAATTAATTCTATCTTAATAATAATCTATTATTAAATTAAAAAATAGATTATAAAATCAAAAAAATATTAAAATAAAATAAAACGACAGAACAAAAACGTAAATATTAATACATAAAAATTATGAACCCCTCCTCCAACACTAATCCCCTTCCCCTCCACTCCTCGAGCCCTTCCTCCTCCACTTCTTCCTCCTCCACTTCTTCCTCCTCCACTTCTTCGTCTACCCTATCTCGAACTATTGAGACAGCCCTTCCCCTTATTTCCAATCTCCCACCCACTGTCCTTCCTATGGATAGAGATCAATCTTTTGACGCTACAAGTCCTCTTGAATTGTTGTCGACAGAAGAGAAAGCGAAGATAAAAAAAGAATTCGACTCTTGGCTTAACATTGAAAGAAATGGCTCACAACAAGTCATTCGCACTGCCGCCAATTTTATTGGGGGCGGAATGATTACAGGAGGTGAGAACCCCTTTAGCTTAGATGGATATACTTATATTGAAAATTATACTATATGGAATGCCCTCCTTATAGAGGAATATAGCGCTATTGAAGACAGATCCAGCAAAGAAGCGGTAACGATAAAAAATTTAATAGAGGGCTCAAACCAACTCTTAGAAAAAAGCAGAGATCTTGAGAGTCTAAAAGGTTCCTTGGGCGAACAAGCAATTCAGGATTTGGCCTTAAGTTATTCTAAAAAGATACAAAATCTTCAGGTAGGAGCTTCCGAACTATTTCAAATAGGATATGGAAATGTCGGTGGGGGTACAGGCCACTCGATGATTTGTGAAATTAGAAAAACGAAAGAGCGCTTTTATGAGATCACTATTTATAACTCTACTTTTTCTAATCTTACCTCAACCGAAGATTCAGCATATAAAATACGCCTCCAACCTTATACTTCTTATAAAAATGTCCCTGAAGCACTTATTCTATTTAATGAAGATGGAATCATACGCCCAGGCTTCATGCAAAGTTTTATAGAATTGAATACAAAAAATAATTTGAATTTACAACGAACTCTCCAACAAGAAAATGTCGAAAATGTATTACTTATTCTGGAAAAATTTCGTGATAATAGTATTAGGACGCATGAAATGATCACCCCTCAACGCGCAGGAACATGTGTGCCCTCCGCAACAAAAGCCTGGATAAGAAAAACTTGTAACAATACACCTTACTACAAAAAATTAATTTTTTCTCTCAAACTTAAAATTTATCAAAAATTATTTATTTCACTAGAAGAACAACTTAGTAGGGACTTACCTGAATCCGAAATAGGGCGTCGGCTATTACAACAGTCCGGTCGTGCCCTTTTGTGTCAAATATGGAAATTAAGTCGTACCCCTTCTTTGATTAATGCAAAAGAAGCCGCAGAGGCACGAGCAACAATTAGTCATATTATTCAGCGCTCCGAAGAAGCAGAGATTGAAGCAGCCGCTCAACGCACAAAATTAGAGAGCTCTTTAACTCTAGACACAGCAACAGTTGATTTGCAACGGCAAAAAAGACAGGAAATTACCGTCTCTATTCAGAACCTTCCATCTACCGCCCCGCCTCCTGTCCTCCTTCCTGAATTATTTATTATTGAAAAAACCGATCCTCAAAAAATTCCATCTTCCTTACTATCTCAAATAGACGCCATACTTGAAAATAATAAAAAGATCTCTAACGAACAAACAAATGCGACTCTTTATAATTTTCGAATTCATCAGCTAATCGATCAAATCCCCCTACCGTTTGACGAAAAATATTGGGGTGCATTTAACATCGAAGAGCTGCAAGAAGTGTCCCAAAAATTGTATAAAATTGCTTTATCGTATGGGCATGATAATTTTCATCAAAAAAACCTAGTCCCTCGCGTCTTAGCAACAATTTTTCCTCTTCATTCCATCATTCATTCAATTGCTTTACAAGTCGAAAAAAAACTGACTCCCAACGAGCCGAGCCTTCTGGGACAGTATCGAATTCTTTCTTTTAGCGAAATTTTAGAAAATAAAGAGTTTACATACTTTAATCGCTTTGAATTTGAACGAATTCATAAAGCGATCGAATACTTTAATGAACACAATAAAAATGCTCAAAATCAAACCTTATTTATTAATGAAAAGAAATCAATAATTCCAAAAACAAATGTAACAGAAAGACCTGATACAGAAAGACCTCATAATAGGTCTTTTTGGAACTCTCTACTAGAAAAAGATCCTAAATTATTACAAAAATTAACAATAAAGGCCAATTCGCGATGGCCAGATCTTTCAGAAAACGAAATTGAATCTCTATATCAGCAACAATGCTCCGAATATGAGAAAGAACTTCAAAGATCTAAAGATTCTAAATCTGGAGAAGGGAAGGATTTTTTGTATTCTCCGAAAAGGCGAGTTAACCTTCCTGAGAGCACAAAGTTAACCATGTTATTAGAAGAGTTTAATACGATAAGACCCTCTTTATTATCTGATTTTGAATATGGTCATATTGATATTTTACGTAAAATGATTTTTCTAACTTATCAATATACATCAGGGAGATGTATTAATAATTCTACTGTTTTTGTAACAAATTCTTATCGCTCATCCGATTTTCATGCTCAATCCAAAGTCTACCCTATTCACGAAGGAAACTTTTTTGAAGAAGCAGCTCTTAGCCCACATTCTTTTGGAGAGTTATCACCTAATTTGCAGGACCCCCTTTATCTGAAGACAGCCGCCTATTTTCCGCTTGTTGAAAAAACAAAAGCTCAACCTCATCCTGAAAGTAACCTTTATTTACATAAAATTAATCCTTCGCTTTCAAGAGGAATTACAAATCCCCTTTCCCTTCAAAAGAACCTTAGAAATTACTTCCGACCTTTAATTCATCATAAGTTAACTGGTTTTCAACTTGCCTATGAGATCCGCCATCATTTAAGAGATCTTGAATCGAGTAATGGAATTGCATTACAAAATTTTCTCATAAAAATATTTTTTCAATCTTCTTATAAACATGCTTCATCTACTCATGGTTTGATTTTAAGAGATAGAACTAAGTTTAAGTTAGGTATTGGAGAAAATATTATTAGAGATGAAACTCTTAGAAATTATTTGCATGATTTTTTCTTAGAAGAAATTAATAATTGCTTAGGAAGAGAAGAACCCTTAAATCGAGAATACTTTTTTCTTAAGATATGTTTTTACCTTTCCAAATATTTAGCAGATGCTGGTTTTCATGAGGAGGCAGAAAAATTTAACATGTCAGCACAAATTAAACACTTGCTGACTGAAAAACGAACGACTGATGATGATCGTGGTAATTTGCATTTTTATCACTTACTTTTTCTTTCCTTAAAAAGAGAGACGACCGAAGAAGATTTGGCGGATATTCTATCTAGTAGAAGTTTGTATAATTATTATTCAGGAGACCAACCTAATAAAATTGATTTAACTCAAAAATATTTCTCGGCTACTTATCTGATGGGTTTAACTTCATCTTTTAAAAATACCGATCCTGCATCCATTTCTAAAATTGGTAATAAAATTTTCGCAACTCTTGCCAAAGAATATAAATTAACTATTGATCCTTCTCTTCCTTGTAAAGTGGATCCCCTTCTGGGCCATCCCTATCTCGTAAAAGGAAATTTTAAAATCAATCTTTTTTCTGGAATTTTATATGAAAATAATGATCCCCTCATATTTTTTAAAGGAAGTTTTGATTGGGAACAGCACAAAAATTTTAAAGAATTATTTAACATCCCTAAAGAATTAAAGGGCGTAACTAGAAGTGATTTTTCCTACCAGACAACAAGTAACGGAATAATAAAATTTAAATACTTAGAAAACGATTTTTTATTAATACCTAAAGAGAAAGAATATCAATATACAATTAAAATGAAAATAAAAGGTACTGACCTTTGGGCTGAATACAAAGAACACGATAAATTGACAACCATTCTCCCTCTCCCTTTAATTTCAACATCCTCTTATTGGACTATTGAAAATCCTCCCCTTGCGATTAATGGCATCCCCTGCAGAGGAATAATTAAAAATTTAAGCGATTTTAAAACGACTTATTTTGTTACGGAAGAGGGAAAAATCATTGAAGCCGATAGTGAAGAGAATCCTAAAGAGGGGGGATATGTCATCGACTTTTTAGATTCCCCTTCTCCACTCATTCAATTTTCTAATTTTGATGACTCGTCTAATGTGATGACTTTTCGAAATAAACGTGACGAAATTGTACAAGTGAGCCTCGCCCGCTACTCTTCACAGGGCGGTAATCAGCTCTCCTTTCAGAAGCAAGGGGATAAGATGGTATGGACAGAAAACAGAGAGTATATCATCCCACAACAAAGACCTGCGCATCTTTTAGGAACGATTAATAATTATATTTATTTACACTCAGATCAAAACCAAAATAAAGCAAAGCTTCTTGTTCCTTTTCAAGAAATCAAAAGTAAAGCGGTTCCTTTTGCAAGTGGTGTGTTAGAAATTGATAAAAAATCTAAGCCTTTCAAAATAGAACAGGGAAAACTCGTGCCTCCTTATTCTTATTTTGAGTTGGATGTTATTGAGGGTGAAATTAAACCGACTACAACGGAAAGTAAACTATTTCTCGCTTATATTTACCTTTCCCAAAAAAAATATAGTGAGTCCATCTTCTTAATGCGCTCAATTTCGCCATATGAAACGATTTCACCAACAGGATTAAAAATCCTAAGGGATATTCAGCTCTTTATTCCTGGCGAAGACCATCCTAATAGTAAGGTCGTTCGACTTCATGCTTTTGTTTTAGTTTGTCGTCAAAAAGAACGCTTATCGCAAGAGCTAATTACGGATTATTTTAGTGACCCCGATACTGGGCATGATGGATCCCTTGTTCATATTCATGCAAAGTATTTAGACGATTTATTTAACGGGTGGAATAGAATTTCCGTTGAAAATCGCCTTACAGAAAAAGATGAATTATTTATTCTTAAAATTTTAGATCAAACTTTCTCGGAATTAAGACAACTCAATGAACCTACTTATTTAAAAATAAAAAACATAATCGAATTTCTGGAAGGTGATATTCGATCAAAATCCCCAAAAAGTCCTATCTCTCCTAATAAGAAATTATCCATGTCTCAGCTGTCTAGTCTTTATCAACAAAAGGAAGCACTTTTTGAAAAAACATGGCTAGATTTCCAACTTTCAAAAATCCAAGAATTACGTGGGACTTATTACACCCTTCCTCCGAAAGAATTACTTGATCTACCTAATGCAATTGCTTTTTTCTTAGAAAGTTACAATTTTGCAAAATCCGCTACAGAAAGTGAACGATTTGACAGGGCATTTAAAGTATTTCTGTGGATTAAAGCTATAAATTCTCGAGATTTCATCTCTGAAAACAAAAAATTTTTACTCGTTATATTATCTTCGATAGCAGCCATTCTACGTAATCCAAATAATTTTTCCAATTTTGTTTCCCTTAAAAATTTTAGAACGTTAATAGAAAATTGTGATCTTTCTTTAAGAGATGTTCATTTTGATATAACAAGTTTTCATCTTCCGACTGATTCAAGGAATCCTAATGCTAATACTTTTACTCCTGAAATAGAAATTTCTCCTATTTCAACGCCTCCTCCTAATCAATTAATGGTTGATTCTTTGGAATTAACGATTCCGAACCGGCAAAACCACCTACAAAATTTAAGTTCATTAAAAGATAATTTTTTGACACGTTCTCAAAATCCAATTTCCCCGCCTACACCTGAAAAATTCACTTTTAATATTGATCAGGAATTATTGGGAGAGAAAGATGGAATTTACAGAGATTCCTTAGAGCGAGATTTAGAACTGTTACAAAGAGATTGTGATTTTGTTAAAGACAAACCAGCTCAAACAATCGAAAAGGCCTTTTGTAAACCATTTAAGAAATCTGTTCAGAAAATCCTAACTAGTACTTTAGCAAGGCGCAGAGAACTAGAAAGTAAACTGCTAAAAAAAATGAATCGTAGAGCTGAGGATCCCCTTAAACGCCAAGCAGAGCTTGCTAAAATTAAGGGTCATGCACAGAAAGAGCTCACCTTTGATGACTGTTTAGAATGTTTACTTTCCAATCATCCTTCGAACTATTTTTTAAAAAATAATAATTTAACAGCTTTAGATGATATTAATGAAATAGGTTCGTTAACGCTTGAAATTTTAGCACTTAAGTCTGCGGAAGCGCAGTATACCCGATTGCAAAATATTGCATCTGCGATTGAATTGATTACGGACGAAAATGATCCTAACCGCCGTGTTTTATGTGAACGATTAGCGAGTGAGTTAGAGACTACTGGTGAGTATCAAGAATTTCCCCCTGATGAACAAGCAGTATTTCATGTCTTTTCTGGCCAAACCGGTATTATCCCCTTTAAAAAGCAGATCGATTTAATAAAAAAAATGATGGAGATGGAAAAAGGAGACTCTAGTCGATTCAAAGATGTTGTTATTCAGCTCCTCATGGGGGGAGGAAAAACTTCCGTTATTGCAACAATTTTACTCTATTTGACTGCTAAGAAAAAAGGGAAAATTGCGTGTTTTATTGTTCCTCCTTCTTTATTTAATAGCGTCGCAAAAAACTTAGGCGACTCGATGAAGAAGGCTTTTAATAAAATACTAATCCCTATAAATATGTTAAGAGACGAATTTACTCAACATAACCTCCATAAATTATTAGAGACTCTTAATAAGGCCCAAGTAACTAATACACCCGTTCTTATTAGTGCCATTACGCTGCAGGGATTAGAACTTGAATTACTAAGTCTTGCCCGTCGCATGCAAAAATTGGTTAAAGAAAAAAACACTCTTTTAGAAAAAACTGATGCCGAAGAGGTAGATTCAGGGACTTTACAAATAAAAGTTGAGTCTTTAGATCATACTATCAAAGAGATAAAAACAACCTCTAGATTAATTGCTGAAATTTTAGAAGTCGCAAAAAAAAATGGGGATCAGCTTATTGATGAGGTCGATTTAGTTTTAGATAGTCGGCAAGAAGTTAACTTTGTTGATAGCGAAAAGACTCAGATTTCGCACGAAAAAAACATGTTATTGTTAACTATTTTTCAGTCGATGATAAGTGAAGACTTGAAAGTTGGCACACTAGAGGGGAGTCCTTCTATGCGCGAAGTTGTTAAACTTAATACGAACCAACAAACTCTTTTAAGCCAAACCGACTATGAAGTACACGTTGCTCCTATGATTGCAAAAAATGTTGGGGAAAGATTTTCAGAAATTTCTTCCTGTTTACTCTTTAAACACCGTCCATCGTTTATTCGCTATGTTACTGGAAAAATTCCGACGTCGCTTCAAAACTATATTGATAGTAAAACAGCTATTACTAAAGAGAATCGCAACTCTAATCCTGAACTAAAAGAACACCCCCTTGGTACTCTTCAAGAAGATTTTGAATTCTTGAACTATTTAAATTCCCTTCATCAAGATTTACGCCCTTCACACCAAACAGCAGCCGAGTTGATTGCTTTAGCAAGACATTTTGTCTCAGAGTTGATTCCAAGTACTTTAAGCAAATCAGCAGGAAGAAACTATGGAGAAGAGCCCAACTCTGCAACGCCTGGAAAAATTATTCCTTATCTTGGGGTTAACACGCCTGCAACAACAGAATTTGGATATCATTGGGAAACAGCATGTTACCATTATCAATGGGCAGCGGCATTTAAGCCGACTAAAGAAGAAGTGCTATCCTTGGCGCATGAGGCATTGGCTTCCGCACGACATTATATGGAAAAAAATAGAGAGCGCTTCGACGATACTGCTGAGGAAAAAGAGTTTAAAAAATTATTTGGGATTAGTTTAAGAGAGATCGACGATCCAGAAAAAATTGAACATGCAATTAATCATATCTCTCAAAAACCTGAGAGCCTTCTCGAAATGCGATTTGGACTTATCATGAAATTTGCGACGTATGCACCAGAGCGATTAACAAGTAATGGCATTGCCTTAATTAATTTATCTGCTTCTTCAAGAGCGATGTCTGGGACTCCATGGAATGTGGGTGGATATGAGCAACGGCTGGCACAAAATGTTGAAATGGACAGAGGAACTGAGGGACAAATTTTAAATAAATTAGCTGTCGATGGAAATAGGAAGGGACGCATTTTAGATATCGATTTTACGACTGATGAAGAAACCTCTATTTCAATCAAAGACTTTTTGACCCAAGCATATGAGCAAAATCCAGCTTCTTTTTATAATATTAGAGGGATTATAGAAGCTGGTGCCCTATTTAAAGCATTTGGCAGTAATGCAGATATTGCTAAGGGGTGGATGGAATTTATACAACAGAAGCAAGAGGAAGAACATTTACTCTCAGATACAGATAAAACAGTTGATCCTAATATTCAAGGTGTTCTTTTCTTTCATGCGGATGAAGGAGAGACCCAACCAAACACTCTCTATGTCTGGAAAAAAGGTGCTTCGGCTCCTGAACGGATAGGAGGAACATCACCAGAAAGTCTTAGTAGTAAAGGGCTTGTTCCTGCTAATTATGTTGTTTATTACGATGAACGTCATACTACAGGAACAGACATTCAACAAATTCCTTCCGCTGTTAATTTTTTTACATTTGATGAAAAAATGCTCACACGAACGTTAACGCAAGGTGTGATGCGCCTACGCCAATTTTTATTGGAGCAACAAGTTGTTTTTATTGTGAATAAAAAAACCCGTGCACGCCTTTTTAATGAGGGCAAAACTGTCCAAGATATTGTTTTACATGCGGCAAAAGTCCAGTCTTTCCATAAGACCCAAGCAATGGTTCATTACTTTAAACAACAAATTGATGGGATCTTCCGCAGGCATGCTGTCAATGCAATCCGACAGCTAATTTTAACTGAAACGAATGAGCTGGTTATCGCTGAATCTATAGAAAAATACGAGGAATTTTTTGTTAATTTTATGCATGACGACTCTTTTTCTCAGCATGGCCGCTTAAAAGGTTTGGGTGATACAAAAGCGATATTAAAATCCATTTTAAATAAAAAGTTTGAATTATTTCAAAAGAAATTTTCCGATACTGAGACTCTTAACTTGGTCAGAGACGATACAGAGTCTTTATCTCGATGGATTGATAGCGTTGAATGCTTACCAAATCAATGGGAGAGTCATCAAGAAGATCTAATTGGAATTGAGCAGCAGGTGGAAGTTGAGCAGCAGGTGGAAGTTGAGCAGCAGGTGGAAGTTGAGCAGCAG
>CAYIYO010000002.1:0-3295 GCA_964367715.1 uncultured bacterium | reverse complement strand
GGTGGAAGTTGAGCAGCAGGTGGAAGTTGAGCAGCAGGTGGAAGTTGAGCAGCAGGTGGAAAATGAACAAGAGCATCAAAAATACAACTATGAAATTAATCTAAGTCCTAAAAGAGAAGAAACATTAGATTTTAATCAATTTTTAAAGAGCATTATTCATCCGTTATATTCCAACACTCTTGAATCACAAGAAAAGATTATCTCATTACATGATCAGCTAGAAGCTTATCCTTATGGGATAGATCCAGAGAATCCTACCCCATTTCAAAATGTATTTAGTGCGCCCATTTATGGAACAGAGGCCTTCTTTTTTACCTCTGAAGAAAGAATGGTTGTTCCAGTATTTAATTCTATCCAGCGTCCTGGGCATCAAATACTAGGGGTACGCGGGAATGATGGAACTATTCGTTGGTTATTCCTTTCCCAATTTGAAACAAATTATGCAAAAAAATACCTTCAAAAGTTCTATGAAACAGAAGAATCTAAGAGTGTACAAGCATGGCTTATCCAACCGGATGGAAGTTTATTAGTATCGGGAAAAAATATGGCGCCTTTTCCTAAAAAAGAAAAAGCGGTGCTAAATGCATTAATAGAGATCAATGCATTCAATGGAAACATAACTTATTTAGATAGCAATTCTAATAATCAAGAGACTAAAAAATGGTTGTCTACCCCTCCCGAAAATCGCGGATTAAAGTTAGGATTTTTAAAATTAAAAACTTTTAGCTCTGATAATCAAAAAACCCTATTTAATCAAAACCCCCTCTTCTCACTAAAAAAAAATCAAGACCAAAAGAAATCAACTCAGCTCAACTTTTTTAAAGGTCGTCATTTATTTGAAAAAAGCAAAGAGGGCTCTTTTCATCCCCAAAACGCTCTTGGTACAAAGTTATTAATAATACCAGAGCAGATTGAAGAACTAAATATAGACTATGTAAAATTTCTTGGTATTGATCCTTCAAAGAGTGAAAGCGATCCCATCACAAAAAAAGCGATTCAAAATATACCGGAGGGTATGACTGCTGATCAAATTACAAAATTACAATTTGAACATATTTCTGAGTTTCATGGTCCTCATCTCACTGCAGATCAGGTCAAGTGGGTTCCAGTAGATAAAATTTATTATTTAAGCGATGCTTCTCAATTTTTTAAAGAAACTCTAATAAATGATAAATTAGAAATTGAATACCTGCTCTCAGAAAAACAAGTTAAGGGTTTGACAAAAGAGCAGGCAAAGCATATTAGGCATGTTAATCCTGACTACTATTTTAATTTTACAGAACATTGGCAAATAGAGGCAATCCCTGTAGAAAGTGCCCATAGAATAAATCCTCTGATGGCAAAATTCTTGACTCAAGAGCAGGTCCACTATATTTTTTCTCATAACAAAATAGAGGATGTTAATAAAATACTTCCTCATTTAGAAAGCAACCAGATACAATTTATACCAGGAAATCAGATAGTCCTTGTTAATAAAAACCTTCTTAATAAGATTACAATTAAACAAATAAAAGAAATTACCGATCCAAATGTAATCTGTAAATTGGAATCCATTTCAAAAAATAGTGGAGTTGTAAAAGAAGGGAAATGGACTAGGTGGTTGGAGCCTAAACAGGTTCCCTTTATTTCATATGAACAAGTAGAGTTTTTAATAACTAATGAACAATTTGAAAATGTGCCTCCTAATCTTGTTCCTCTTATACCAAAAGAAAAAGTTCAATACCTAATAAAAAAAGAACAGATTAATAAAATTCCTAATGATAATTTGTTATTTATAAAAAATAATCAAATTCGTTATTTAAGCAATAGCCAGTTGTGGCATTTAAGCAAAAGCCAGTTGTTGCATTTAAGCAATCTTAAAGCGATTTCCGCTGGCTCTAATACCGAGGATCCTCCTAGAGAATCATCAACTACAGCTAGCACTCCATTGGCCGTCTTCCCAGAGGGAACTGTTGGCACTCTTAAAAATTGGTCAGAATTACAAAATTCTTTATCCAGTGACCAGGTGAAGACTTTTGATACAGTGGGATTAGTTGCTCTGATGTCAACAACTCAAATTAGAGACCACTTAAATAAAGATCAAGTTAAATTTTTAAAAACACCTAAACAAATACAAGCGTGTCGTATAGGTCTTATAAAATTATTAACTCTTGGACAATTAGAGCACATTTCTAAGGAGCAAATAGACGGTGTTTCTTCTACTCAAATAACACAAATGGGTCTAAAAATTAAATTTATACAAAAGTTAAAGAAAGACCATCTGAAGTATCTTACAAAGGAACAAGCTGCGCTGCTATCGGTTGAGCAAATTGAGCTGATGGATAGTCACGATGAGATTACAAAATTAAATTCTAATCGCTGGATGCACCTAAAACCTGGAGGAATACGTTCATTTGAATGGAAGGAAATTAGCACTTTACAAAATGATCCGAATCTTAAAGATAAAATTCAATTTGTTAATCCTGCTTTCATTCATTTAATCACGAATGAAGAAGCGAGAGAAAAGATAACGGCTGAACAAATAGGTCAATTCGGTGCACCAGGATTCGATGCATTAGAGGGTACACATCACCTATGGAAGCGTATTGATGAAAAATCGATTTCAGGGCTTACTGAGAGTAGTGTTCAAAATATCAGCAAAGACAAATTAAAATTTTTAGAGGTTGAAGATTCGATTAAATCTATTAAATCTTGGAATTTTATTTATTTGAGGAAAGAGCAGTTAAAGCATACTGACATGCGCAAACGAATCTATGGCGTGTACATCTTTGCTGTTTTAACGTTAGGGATTACTCTTTCGATTGTTTCATTAATTGCCTATTTAACAATCCCACCAGTCTACCTTATCAACAAGAAAGCGGGAAGAAAATACAAAAAAATATTAGATACAAACTTTTATCGCATAAAACATTTGTTTAAAGAGTACATTCCGGCATACTATTTGAAAAAAAAGAGTGATAAACAAAGAGAATAATGGTTTGGATTAGGCTCAAAAAGCCGGGATCTTAGAGCGAAGGCCTGAACGCAGCGCAGCGGTGTCGAGGCCTGGGAAATGTGGTAAAAGACCAAGTCCTGAAAGGACGGCATAGTAAAAAAGGTGTTCGTTATTATAAATATAATTATCTCGGTCTTTTAGACCTCAATATATTTTTCTTTCTTATCCAGGCCTTCACTCCACCCCGCTGCGTTCCGACCTTCGCTGTAAGATGCCGGCTCTTTGAGCCTGATGCAACGGTGTCTACTTGATCAAAAATGCCAAACTCCAGCATCGCTACCGCGCATACGCGTCAAGCTA
>CAYIYO010000001.1:81402-91728 GCA_964367715.1 uncultured bacterium | reverse complement strand
AAAAATTTTATTATTATAGACAAT
The DNA here is from genome assembly GCA_964367715.1 of uncultured bacterium. GTDB lineage: Bacteria > Chlamydiota > Chlamydiia > Chlamydiales > Criblamydiaceae > CAYIYO01. The sequence goes on along the minus strand of CAYIYO010000001.1, from coordinate 91,704 downwards.
TGTATTCAAAAATTGCCTTTTTTGGCTGCGCGAAAGCACCCGCGGTCAAGCAGTCAGCTTTATGTAAATTTTATTTTGACGCTCAGCAATGCTTTTAAGCTCCGTGCTGAGGGAACGGATGCAGTAAAAAAAGACGAAGAAGCTTTCCACATCTTGAATGGAATATTGACGAGTGACACGCGCTTCGCGTAGGTCTACCAATGACTCATGTAATTTTTCTAAGGCGGCATCGATCGTTAATTCGACTGTTGTGCGTTTTTCAAGAGCGTCAGCAATCGATTTCATGGAATCCGCAAGGGCATCGATACAGAGATCGACCTCATGGCCAAAAGAGAGATCGAACGTTTGCCTCAGCCGCTTAACATTGATCTCTTCTATTTCTTCGATTGTTTCGTAGGAGCGTTCAAGGTGGGATAAAAGAGAGAACCAGTCATCGATAGACGTGTGCGTGAGCATTTCTACTCGAGATTCTTCAAGATAGTTGCGGATTTGATCGAATGTTTCGAGAATGTCTTTTTTTAGAGTAAGAGGAAGGCTGCTTCCACTTTGGGTACTTCCAATAAGAAGGGGGATCAGCATTTTTAGTGTTTCTACCATACGTAGGCGCACCATACGCGTGGCTTTTGTCGGCCAAAAAGTGTGGACCACAACGACTGCGACGCCGATTCCGACACAGGAATCGATGAAACGGTAAAATCCGAAGGCCCACGGTCCTATGCCCGGATTCATTCCCCAAAGAATCATGATAACTGCGACTGTCATTGAAGCGATGCGGACACTTTCCTTAAGCCCCATTGCAGAGCATACCATGACCGTGAAAAAGATACTAAGAGCGAGACTTCCGGCGTTAGAGCCTAAGAGCATGACAGCGATGCCAGCAAAAAGAGTACCGATGAAAGTTCCTAAAAAACGCACAGCCGCGGCCTGATAGGTACCTCCTAAATACGCTTGTACGACGACGATCGCCGAGACAACGCTCCATAGACCACTGATCATCGTATCGGGTTTATCCAATACTTGCGTGATGCCAATATCGATGAAAAGGGCGAGAGCGGCTGCGACACCGGTTTTTACCGCCATGCGAAATTGAATTTTTTCGATAAATTTTTCGGAGAATAGGCGCGCTTTTCTAAAAAATCTATTTACCATTTAATTCTAACGCTCCCCTATTAGTGAATTCAGTTGCGGGTTTTCTTTTTTGGGACGGGCGTGTAGAGCATCTAAGTTACTGGTACTTTTCACGTAGATATAGATTCTTGTGTGGTAGATGTCTTGTACGTTGAGCACCTGGATGGGATCCCATCCAGGAAGGGCGAACGTGTTACTGATCACAATTGTACCTGGGCGTAATTCTTTATCGAATTTCTTTGCGAGTTTTTTCATGGCGTCGGGAAAAAGATAGCAATAGACGAGGGATACATTGTTTAGAGGGACTTGCGAAAACTCTTTTTTTAACAAATTCAAGTTTGGAACATTGTTAAATATCTTCCAAAGTTTGGAGACGAAATAGGGAACCGGTGAAATTTCGTAGCCGACAATGTGGCAATGGGGGAGAAGGTGAGCCATTTGCATGGCAATATTGCCCCAGCCTGAACCTAAGTCAACGACAACACCTTGGGTTTCGGGGGGGATCGAAGCGAGGACCCGTCGTTTGACTTTTTCAGAAGTGGGCATAGGGGAAATGCCTGTTTTTACTGTCCAAAAAACGACTGAAAGCCAGATGGCAAAAATAAAGAAGAGTGTGGTAAAAAATGTAATAACAATTAGAACATTGAATGAAAACAAGCCAATACTCCTCTTAGAATTCTTTTATATACACAAGTGAAATCAAAATTTCAGCTGCTCTTCAGTATAACATTTATTTATACCACGGTTTGGGTAAATTTTGGCATTTCGACACAGCCAAATGTCAAAAATTACCCAAACCGTGGTATAAACGTTTCTAAGCTTTTTTTGATTGATTGTTAAGCTTTTTTTCTCTCTCGATAGTTTTTAAAAATTTTTCTCTATAAGCTTCTTTAGACACAGGATCTAAACCGCTCCCATCGAGCCCAATAAAAAAGCTCTTTCTGATTTCAAAACGTGTTTTTTTGAATTGCTCACTTAGAGAATGTGGATTCGGTAGTTGTATCATTAACATCGGGACCATGAAGTCGCAGACAATCTCTATTTTTTGAGGATCTGCCAGCCCTTCCATTGCAATTGGCATTATTGATTTAATAAAGTTTAAATAAGAATCGTTGATTTTAACAAATCTTGCAATATTTGCTTCTGACTCGAACATTTTTATGAATAGTGCTTTTGCAGCTTGCCATCCATAGGTGCTATTTAATTCAATCAGTTTTGTCAAAAAATTCCAAATTACAAGTGTTTGTATAAGAGTTTCTTTTTCAGAAAATTGATAGAAGAGTAAAGAAAATGTTGTGTCAAAAATTTCTTTACTATTTTCATTATTTATTGACTGCGCAAAGCAATCAGCAAGAAGAGAAAGACCTCCAAAAAATCCTGCGGTATTTTCTTCAAAAATGTTTTCCTCTAATAAAAATTGAAGGAGTTGAAGAGCTGAACGCATTGGATGGTATTCATATGGAGTCGGGGTCGTTAAAGATGGAAGGTCTGCTGCATAAATATGAGAAAACGTTTGTAGATATTTTAAACTCACCTCTGCAAAGTATTCTCTTCTTTTTTTAGCATCTTTGACATCTTTGCTTTCTGCCAACATTTCCGGTCCCCATTTCTTTGTGATAAAGAAGCCTGCGGATCGAATAATAGGATATTTTATATAGTCTTCACGAGGACTATCTTCAAAAGAACTGTAAACGCTAAACCTTGTACTCAAAGGGAGGAGATCAAAAAATTTCATTAAGACTTTGTTTGCTAGCTGTGGTTCTTTTGAAAAGTACAAGGAATCACGGTTGTAAATGTAATCCAACATTCTAAGAACCCCTTCTCTCTTGTCTGACCTGCCCAAATGCTCAAGAAGAACTTCATATTGTTTTAATAAAATTCCTTGTTTAAGGGGTCCGAAGTTTATCGATTTTTCCAAAACCAACAAGGTGCATCCATATGACTTTTCTTCAGGCAAAATACTTTTATCAAGCGCTGTTATAAAAAGTTCGCCTCTCTCTTCCAAAGCTGTCGGAGGAAGGTTTTCTTCCAAATAAATTTGTGAGTAGCATAAGGAATAAAAGATATTTGCGATTTCCAACTTCCTTTTCTCTTGAAATGCATAGTTTACAAAAAGCCGATGCATGATAACGTAAACGACGCTAAAATATTTTTCTACTTGAGCGCTTCGTAACTCTGCGTCTGGCTCTGTTAATAGCTGTGATTGTACTTTTAACATTTCTCGTAAGAAAACGGTCATATAGCAAAAATATTGTTGCTGAACTTCGCGTAGGCTTTCATCGCCTATATGATCTGTCAGTTGAACAGATTTCTCTTCTATTTTTGCAGTAATAGGACCATGAGGGATAATGATGACTCCTATGGGATCTGCATATTGTTTTGTTTTGTAAAGTGAATAAATAACAATCCATTTATTTATCATTATCAAGATGCCATGTGAAGTAACAGAGTCGCAAAGGGAGTAGGTGACAAGAGCTTTCATTGCTTCTTGCATACATTTATTTACCAAAAAAGTATCATTATCTAGTTGATTAAACTGATTAAATACAATTTCTAGGAGTGTTTCAATGCCTTCTTTATTATTTTTTTTTCGGGAACAAAACTTTAATGTGTTCACTAAAAAATCAGCCCATAATTCTTTTGAAACAGTGGAAGGCGCGATTTTTTGTTGGATTTCTAACATTTTATTACATGCATAGGAAGGGGCAATTTGTGTTGAAAAATACTCCGCAAATTTAGTGACATAAACACGAAATAAAGGCGAGCTCAAATCGTACTCATTGCGTCTCTCAAGAATCAAATCAAAGGCATTCGTAAGTTCTCGCGAACCGTCTATATTTGTAGAATATTCGTCTAACCCTAATTCTGCGATTTTAAAAAGCTGCAAAACAGAAATTTTTATTTTTCGAAATAATTGATTACAAACACTCAACGATTGAAAATAAAACTCTTCCGTAAGGTTATCGTTATAGGCTAAAAGATCACGATGGTAGTGAGTGAGTAATTCAATCAAATTATCATAACTTTCCGCGTCGTCTGCTTTTTTTAGTGCGGTAATAAGACGTCGATTTCCCAGGATCAACAATGAGACATTTCCAGACGATCGGTACATTTGGTAGAGATGTTCCCGCACACTAAAGTCCGCCTGAGAAAATTGCTCTGTATCAACAAAATAAGTGTCTAAGGCTTTTATCAAATAATAAGAAGAAGTGAAGCGATTGGTTCCATTCTCTACTTTATTAATGCTATCCCCGGCTTTATTAATCAGTGCTGCCACATCGGAATAGACCTTACTATTTTCAAATAGCGATGGGGAGCATCCTTCTTTAATTTCTGTAGGCAGCTCCTGAGCCAATAAATCTAATAGTTGTAATTGTTTTTTTTGTGAGCAGTTTAATGCGATTTTTAATATTCCCCTAACATTTTCTGTGGATTCTTCACGAAAAAAATTAGGATTTGCTTCCGTCAAGTATTCAACCAATTTGTCAGAATCTAGGGTGGAAGCGGACTTAAACTTTTGATACATTTGTTCCATTTGTGAGGGCGACAAATCAGGAAATAATTTAATGTATTCAAAAAGCTGTGCATGGGAGCTATCTGGACAAATTAAGGACTGATAAACATATAATAATAGCATTTGCCATCTATTGTTTTGTCTAAACTCCTCGGCATTTGCTTTTATTTTTTTTAGAATAGTTATGCACTGATGAACGTCATTTTTCTCTAATGCTCGACAACACAAATGGGTTCCTATTTCTAAATAGCGATTGGTATGATCCTCACCGGCTTTTTCTACTCGCTTCATGTAATTGACGATTTCAGAATGATAGGGATGCCTTGCTTTGGAAACAAAAGATAAAAGAAATTCTTTTTTCTGTTGGATGGCGGGCCATAATTTTTCATGTATTTTCATCGCTTCGCTACGATGGTCAAGAGCAATAAAACTATGGCATGCTTTAAGAACTTGCTCAAACAATTCATTAGAAAGACGAAGAGAAGAAACTGTTTGGCTTAACGCAACAAACTTTTGTATAAAATAAAGCGACCATTCTGGATTCACGGAAATTTGTTTTTCTACCAGTTCAAAAATAAATTTGCTAAAAGATTCTGATTTTAAAGCCTGTTCTAAAAATTTATCAAAAAAAGATGTTTTTAGGAGACTCTGTATTTTTATTGGATCAATTTTTGTGAAGTCACACTTAAAAAATGCGGTGATATATGTTAGATCAAAATCACCCTCAATTTTTTTTGTGTGGAGCATCAAAAGGTAGTCGACAACGAGAGCAACATCGTCTTCGCCTACTACCGCCTCGATTAATTCATTTGAATAGCGTTGAATTCTTTCGCGCATTGAAGGGGAGATTACTTTTTTTGCTTCTCCGTAAATAGTAAGTAAATTTCTTACAATTTGACATTTCATTACCCCATTTTCAGGTAAATGCTCGATGACAAAAGAAAGCCACTGTTCAATACAAGGGGAATTAGGGTCAATGCCTATCTCAGAAGCTCGTTTTAAACAGTGAGTGATTATGATCAAACGTTCGTTGTCGGAAAAAAAAGCCGCATAGGTCGGATGTTGAAGGATAGGATTCACCTGTTGAAAATCCCAGCGCGTCTTTTTCCGTTCTGGTTTTTCTTCGAGAAGGCTGCCAACTACTGCAGAGATATATTCTTTATACTGTTTTTTAACTGAAGGAGACAACTCGGCAACGTTCGCATGTGCATCTAAAAATTTTATTAAGTCTTTAGAAGTGAGTGGTGTGCCTGAGTGGGATGCGAGGGAATAGATGCGTTGAATTTTATAACCAATCAATTCGCTTTCAATTAAAAATTCTGCTTTATCTAAGTCCGATTCAGAGAGTGTTCTAGAATCAATTTTTCGCTCTAATTGATTCTTTAATAAAGCTCTATATCGACTTAGAAGCGTTGACGGGCAAATCTCTATTTTTATTAACTCAATAAAACTGTCACAACATGCAAAAAGCTTTTTCCGTTCTGTTCTTTCAGCGATTTCAATGACTAGCCCAATATAGCCTGAAGAGATGAAACGAGAATTGTGTGTTGCCCAGTGTTTTACTTGCTGCCATAAATCAATCGTCGCTGAAATTTCCTCTTCTTGATCTAACATTTTTGTGCAGGCGTCAACAATAATGAGTTGCACTTCTTTTGGATCAAAAACATTGGCATCGATTGAAAGTTTTAACAATTGAGTGAAGTCGGCATTTACAGGTGCTAAGAGTGGGTAGAGAATGCTTTTAAGGATGAGTTTTTCTTCGATAATAAAATTCGATCGACTTAATAAAATCGCTTCTAAGAACTGTTTAAAACGTATATATCCTCTTTGAGGAAGCTCCGTAGAAATTTTTCTATGTAGCGCTTCTAGCATTTCTACGTGCATTAAAGAGGCGTTGATAGAATTTTTTTTGCATTCTAGAGCAACCATTAATGCGTCATCGACAGAGGATTGGTATGCTCTAGCAAAGAGTTTACGTGTGTTTTCATCATCGCTCTCTACGCCATACTTATTTTTCCAAAAATCAAAAAGAAGAGAAAAATCAAGGTCTTCTGCTTCACACAAATCTAAAAATAGTGCGTGCGTCATTTCATTGGAAGATGCCGCCAAGGTTCTTGAAAAGGCGCAGCGAATGCCTAATGTACCGCTCACTCTTTCTAGGACAATTGCACGGTTTTTAAGATTTGTTTCTATCGCGAGAATCGTTGGCAACGCTGCAAGTAGTTGTTTTTTTCGTCCTTCTCCCCCATTTTCTGCGGCTAGAAGAATTCCATATTCGTATAACGAAAGGATAGAAAAAGAATCTAAAGAGACGTTTGAAGGTTCTATTTTAAGATTAAAAATATCACAAAAGAATAAGCCAAAGAGGTATTTTGCCTCGGAAGACTCTTTTAACTTCTCTATTTGCTGTAACGCTTTTGCGAGCTCCATCCGCACCTGTATTACAGAAGATTGTTTTTTATCTTTAAAGGTAATGAGTGGATAAGAGTGCAATGCGTGAGGGGGAATTTCGACAATCGGACCATTTCCATAAAGCTGAATGTGGCTGTAAGCGGCAATCGTGACAACAGCGAGGGCTTGATCAAACGTCAGCCTTCCTTCAGATAACGCCTTTGCCATCAAAATCAAAGGATGTTCGGATTTTATCGAAGAAATTCTTTTGTAAATTCCTTCCCATATTTGCTTTTGCTCATTTTCTGTAAATGGAGTGCTTCTTAAAGCAAGTAAATTGAAGGTGTAGACGATAAGGGCTAGTGGATCTTTAAAATGATGTCCATTCACCATTTTAAAAATCAAATTTAAAGTCAATCTAACATTCGAAGCGGAAGATTCTAGAGAAAAAGCGGCTTCGACTTCTTGTTTTAAGCAGATATTCCCCCTTGTCAAAAAGGAGAGGTAGCGTCCCCATTCAAATATAGAACGATGAGAAAGGTCGTCACTATTTAGTAGATGAGCAACAAGATCAAAAGCTGCCTGCCATCCGTCTTTATAATCACTGTGAGGAATGAGTTCTTCTTCCCAACTGCTAATATTTAGACTTAAGTCGTGCAAATGAAAAAGGCGTGCCCTTGGCTTTTCGTGAACAATCGTTATATTATAGCTATTGTGTTTATCATCGCTAAAGCTCCATAAATGCGAGCATCCCTGATTAAAAAGCATTCCTCCATCTATCAAAAACCTCCCTCTAAGCATCTTTTGAAGAGCTCCTTTAAGGGAAGAGGGGATATCGTCTATAGGAACTATTTTTAAAATAAAATACTCGACAAACGCATTTGCAAGAATTTCTACATCTTCTTGAGAGCGCACTTTAATAGAAAAATCGTAATCAAGAGGCATTCGTGTATCAATATGAGAAAAATGAGAATCCTCTTCTGATTGAAAAGCACGGACATACCATGCTGCTCCTAAAAATTTAGGGACAGCGCCTCCCTGAAATACTCTTTTTTCCACTTTTTCGGGAAATTTTCGACTTAATTCGAGATAGAGTTCTTCATAGGAAAATTCTATATTTAAAGAGAGTAGACCTCGAGAATAGGTAAAGGGAAGAGGAAGGTCTCGTTCCTGACAATAAGATTCGATGCTTTTCAAAGATGCAGTAATCTCTTGCTGTTCTTGTTCGGTTTTGCCAATCCATTTCAAAGAAGGAAAACGCAGGGTCTTTGCAAAAAATTCGGCTATTTTTGTTTTTTCTGCAGGAGTTAAAGAGGGAAACGGGGGCCGTTCTCCTATCCACTCGCCAGTTTGATCAATTTTTCCGTTCTGAAAACAGAGGTCAAAAAAGGTTAAAGGGGGAAGGTTCTCTATTTGAACAGATCCTTCTTGTTTTTCCTTAACTAGTGAAAGATCAAGAGATTGCGACGGAAGAGCCGCTGAAACGCTTAAAGTCGAAGACATGAAAAAACCGTAATTCAATTAAATAATCACAAGTATCTTATAATAAAAGAGATAATAGATATATATAAAAGAAAATTTTACTAAATAACAAAAATATTTTACTTTTTCTTGTAGAATCAAAACTTTTAATTGCATATGCTCGTTTACTCAGATCAAGCGGAGAAAGTCTTAGATGAAAAAACAAATGATCGTAGATTTTTTAAAATCTTTGCGTGAAAAAATCATTTGCGAATTCGAAAAGATCGAGCCTTCTCAGCGCTTCCAACGCACTCTTTGGGATCACCCTACCGGCGGAGGCGGAGAAATCAGCATCGTCCATGGTGAAGTCTTTGAAAAAGCAGCAGTGAATTGGTCAGGAGTTTCTGGAGACCATTTTCCAATGAATGATGCCGAAGGAGCTTTCTTTGCTACCGGCGTCAGCCTCATCACTCATATGAAAAATCCACACGCCCCCACTGTTCATATGAACATCCGTTACATCGAAACAGAAAAAAATTGGTGGTTTGGCGGAGGATATGACCTCACTCCAATGGGCTTCCCTTATGAGGAAGACACCCTTCACTTCCATGGGACTGCCAAACAATGTTTGGATGCGTTCGAAAAAGAACTCTATCCAAAATTTTCCAAAAACGCTAAAGAATATTTTTATATCCCCCATCGAAAAAAAGAACGTGGAGTCGGAGGAATTTTCTTCGATCATTTTAATAGCGGCAACTTTGAAGTGGATTTGGCCATGTGGAAACAAGTCGGAAATACCTTTATTGATGCGATCCTTCCCATCTACAATCGAAGAATACAGATGCCCTACACAGCTGTTGATAAAGAGTTTCAGTTGAAGATGCGGGCCCACTATGCCGAATTTAATTTGATCTATGATCGTGGAACAAAGTTTGGGTTTCAATCAGGTGGAAATCCGGAGGCTATTCTATGTTCGATGCCCCCCCTAGTGAGTTGGTAAAAATGGGAAATTTTTGTAAAAAATTATAAAAATATTTATTTATAAAGAGGAATAAAATGGCTGCAGCTGCTTTAAGTGTTGTTAGTTCGGTAGTATATTTGGGTAGTTGGGTGATCGGAGGTTCTTCAAGTTCAACGACAACTTCTTCTGTGACAGCACCTTTAGATCCCCGCTTAGTTCGTGCCGGCATTATCACGATGATTCAACTAGCGATGCTAGCCCAAAAGCCCCTAGGAACTAAAATTGGTTTTGGAGAAAATGCTCTATGTTTTTATGAACCCGGATGGGTGGCAAGCGCCCAACGGACAGGAGCAAACTTGCTCTCTTCTACTATAACAGGTCAAGAAACAGGGGCAACGCACGATGCGTTTGTGCAAATGCAAAAAGAGTTAAAAAAAATCGGTTTCATTTTTAATACTTTTCATACTGATCAAGAAACAGTGGATGCTGTAAAAGAACTCGCTAACGAGTCTATAGAAGGACTAAACACCCTTAAAAAACCGTATGCAGGCCAATTTGCTAAACTTGAATGTATAAAAGGATTGATTAAAATTTTTAATAAATATAAAGATTCAGAAACTGGAGCCTCTAAAAAATGCACTGAAGCTTCGGAACTAAAAGAATTAGATCAGGCGCAATTAAATCTTTTTGGTTCAACCGATCTTAAAACAATTATTAAAAACCTGAAAAAAGATATGCGTACGGTTAATTCACTTACTGATGCCGGGATTGAACAATGGAAATCAAAAGTTACAGAAGTTTTCCAACAGGTTTTTGTCTAAGAAAGAGCAAGAAATGTCAGTGGACT
>CAYIYO010000001.1:66560-81302 GCA_964367715.1 uncultured bacterium | reverse complement strand
TTCGGACTCGCATTTGTCGTTGTTCCATCGAGACGTTCTTTTTGGAGAGCGCTTTTCTGTTTGGCTTTTGCCTTGTCGATATAAGGCTGTTCTGCTTGTTTGGTCCACTCGACAAACTCTTTTGATTTATAGTAGGGTTCTGTGACGTGACGCCAGTAGTCGGTGTCTTTATTGTTTAATTCTGCTGCGTAGTAGAAGGCCGTTCCGTTTTCGAGGATGGCAGACCCTAGATAAAGAGGATCGATAATCAGAGTGTTGAAGCTGATGTATGAGATGTAAACATCTAAGTCATCAACAGTGAAAGGGCTCCAAAGCTGTGATTGTAGATGAGGATCTCTGTTAATCGTTTCGACGGTTTGTTCGACGACGTCAACGAGTTCGATTCGTCCTTCGTGCATTTCGACTGAGTCCATCGAAGAAAAGACTAATACGAGACGTTGCCTTTGTCCTGGGCACGTGTAGGTATAGGAATGTTCGAGGAAAAGGTTATGTTTATGACGAAAGTCTGCAGCATTGAAGATGACCGTGCGTGCAATTTCATCGGGGCTCACAGGATTCCTTTTATATGCACTGGAACGGCTTGTACAGCATCCGCTCAAAAACAAACTAACGCAGATGGAAATCAATAATGAGAGACGCCACATAGGAAAGTAAACTCCGTAAATATTAAAAAATTACCTTATTGTATTAAAATCAAAATTAGCAAGAAAATAATCCTTATACCACTGAACGAAATGGGAAAGGCCTTTTTCTAACGATGTCTTAGGTGTAAAGTTCAGCTGTTGGTGGCTTTTTTCGATGTCGGCATACGTCTGTAGGACGTCCCCTTTTTGCATCGATAAAAAGATTTTGTTTGCTTCCTTGCCCAGTGCCTTCTCTAGAAGACTCACAAATTCCATCAGCTTAACAGGTTGATGATTACCTAAATTAAAAATTTCATTTGTCGAGCAACAACTCATCGCCCCCATTATTCCGTCGATGATATCATCAATGTAGGTAAAATCGCGCATCATTTCGCCATTATTATAAATCTCTATGGGCTCTTCCATCAAGATCTTTCTGGTGAAGGAGAAGTAGGCCATGTCAGGGCGACCCCACGGACCATATACAGTAAAAAAGCGAAGGCCTATGACGGGGATGCCGTATAAATGGTGATAGGTCGATGCCATGAGTTCGTTGGACTTTTTCGTTACTCCATATAAGCTTGCCTGGTTCTCCGTAGGATCGCTTTCGCTGTAAGGAATTTTGGTATTGTTTCCGTAGACAGAGGAAGAGGAAGCGTAGATGAGTTTTGTTGAAGGGGAGTTTTTGCATACTTCAAGAAGATTGAGAAATCCCGTTATATTGGAGTCGATGTAGGCGGAAGGATTTTCCAAAGAATATCTTACCCCTGCTTGAGCGGCAAGATTAATGATATGTGTCGGCTTAAATATATCGACAGTATGTTTTAAAAGGGCTTGATCGCAAAGATCTCCTTCGATCACTTTGACTTCTGGCAGCATGTCGATGCGGTCCCATTTGAGACCGGGATCGTAATAGTCATTAAAGTTATCATATCCTAAGACTTCATCACCAGCGGCGCTTAAACGTCGTGCGAGATGGTGTCCGATGAAACCTGCTGCACCCGTAATGAATATTTTGTTCATTTTTTTCTTTTCTCTTTTTTCGATAGAGATTAAGTTACTCTTACTTATTACCTTTAAGGATCCATCATCTCATGTCCCAACATAAAGCGCAAATCTCTGGATGGGGAAATTTTCCTGTGGCGAACTGTATTGTTTCGCGTCCTGAGCGAATGCGTTCTATTGAAAGCATTCAAAAACCAATGATTGCTAGAGGGTTAGGGAAAAGCTACGGGGATGCTTCACTTAACACTGATCGTTCCGTCGTTTTAATGGAGCGCCTTAACCGCTTTGTGGATTTCGATCCGCGCACAGGAGTGTTGTGTGCCGAGGCCGGTTGTACGTTGGCAGAAATTTTAGAAGTGTTTGTTCCACGTGGATGGTTTTTGCCGGTGACTCCTGGGACGAAATTTGTGACGTTGGGAGGATGTCTTGCGGCGGATGTGCATGGAAAAAACCATCATCGTGACGGGGCGTTTAGTGAATACGTGACTGAATTTGAGCTAGTGCTTGCCAATGGAGTACGAAAACGTTGCTCAAGAGAGACTGATAAAGCATTATTTTGGGCAACAATAGGAGGGATGGGATTAACCGGGGTGATTACTACGATCACTTTCCAGCTGATGCCGATTTCTTCTGCCTATGTTGAGGTCGTGCATCATCAGACAAAGAATCTTGAGGCCACTTTGGATGTATTAGATGATCCATTGTTAGACGACAAATATTCTGTGGCGTGGATGGATTGCCTCTCTGATGGAGAGGGGCTTGGACGCGGGATTGTGATGAATGGCCACCATGTCGATGCAGGGCGCCTTTCCAAAAAGATAAAGGATCCTTTAGTCCTTCCCAAGCAAAAGATGCATACAATCCCCTTTGATTTCCCTTCTTTTACGTTGAATGCCTATAGTATGAAGGCATTTAATCAACTGTATTACTATTTTCAAGGGCAAAAAACTGAACCTTTTATTATCGACTACGAAAAATATTTTTATCCTTTGGATACCCTTCATCAATGGAATCGCATCTACGGCAAAAAGGGATTTTTACAATACCAATTTGTTGTTCCTATCGAGACTGGAAGAAGCGCATTAAACTCTATTTTTCAAAAAATCGTCGCTCACCGTTGCAGTTCCTTTTTAGCCGTGCTTAAAAAGTTCGGACCTCAAAACGAGGGGTACCTTTCTTTTCCTAGTAAAGGTTACACATTGGCACTGGATATTCCTATTAAGGATTCCTCTATTTTTCCTTTTTTGGAGACCATTGACCGTATTGTCTTAGAAAATGGGGGGAAAATTTATTTAGCCAAAGACGCGCGGCTATCTCGAGAAAATTTTCTTTCGATGTATCCATGCTTTGAGGAATGGCATCAAATAAAGTCTTCTGTGGACCCTAAGTGCCATTACCAGTCCGACCTCTATCGACGACTGATGCAAGGAGGAAGCTGATGAAAGGCGGAATTCTTATCTTAGGCGCCACCTCTGCGATTGCCCGTGCAACAGCAAATAGCTTTGCTGCAAAAGGGTATTCGATTTTTCTTGCGGGACGGGATCGTGCCGAGCTTAAGCGCCTGGCAAGCGATATAAGAATTCGCTATGGCGTCAACGTTTACGACGGTGCTTTTGATGCATCACACTACGATACCCATCCTTCGTTTGTGCAGCATGTCATTGAAAAATTAGGATCTTTGGAAGGAGCAGTTGTGGCATTTGGAGATATGGGTGATCATAAAATCTCACTCCACGACTTCTCTGCCGCACACTCCATTTTAGTGAACAACTATGTCGGTGCATGTTCCATTGCAACCGTGGTAGCTAACCATTTGGCACAAAAACGGTCTGGATTCTTGATTGGAATCACCTCTGTTGCGGGGGATCGTGGCAGACAGAGTAATTATATTTATGGATCTGCTAAGGGCGGCTTTTCGATCTTTTTGGATGGATTGCGCAACCGCCTCTTTGCACAAAATGTCCATGTGATGACCGTAAAACCTGGTTTTGTGGATACCGCGATGACATTTGGACTACCCGGATTGTTCCTTGTTGCGCAACCTTCATTTGTAGGAGATAAAATTGTCGCAGCTGTAGAAAAGAAAAAAAATGTGATTTACGTTCCGGGGTTTTGGCGCTATATTATGAAAATTATTCGTTCCATTCCTGAACCCTTATTTAAACGACTAAAATTATGACCAAAAAACCTGTAGTCGCTGCATTTGATTTCGACGGGACGATCACCTATCGCGATACCCTTCTCTCTTTTCTTATCTTCACCTTCGGTGCCACCAAAACGTATTTTAAATTAATGTTAGAACTTCCTTGGATTATTGGATTCCTTGCAGGAGTAATTAAACGTGAAGATGCAAAAGAGCATGTATTGACCCGATTTTTCAAAGGCAAAAATCGACTTACCCTACAAAAATTTGGGGATACCTTCGCACACAATGCGCTTCATCGGCATTTACGCCCACAATCATTACAGCGTCTTCACTGGCACAAAAAGCAAGGGCATCGCTGTATTTTGATCAGTGCTTCGATTGATCTTTATATTGAGCCTTGGGCGAAGATGATGGGATTCGAAACAGCCCTTTGCACGCGCCTCGCCTATGATGTAAACAAAAATGCGACAGGACGGATCAAGGGGAACAATTGTTGGGGACCCGAGAAAGTCGAACGTTTAACAGCATACCTTGGTCCGCGCGATGCGTATACACTTTATGCCTATGGCGACAGCAGAGGCGACAAAGAATTACTTGAATTTGCAGATCATCCTTACTATCGAACCATGGAATAACTCATGACTGCCACCTCCCCTCCACAAAATAAATTTTCCGACATGTTGCGTTTAATGCGTCCTTGGCAATGGGTTAAAAACATCTTTGTTTTTAGTGGAGTGATCTTTGGGGGAATGTGGCATGATCCCATTCTCATTGCAAAAGTCATCATTGCTGCTCTTGCCTTTTCGTATGCCTCCAGTGCAATTTATATTTTTAATGACATTGCCGATTGTGAAAATGATAAACATCATCCAAAAAAACGAGAGCGCCCTCTCGCTGCGGGTAAAGTCAGCGTGCGCATGGGTTATTTATTGGCAAGCGGCCTCGCCCTCTCCGCCATTGCACTTAGCTTTTTCGTCTCACTAAACGTCGTGCTCATTATTCTTGTCTACACCGCAATTAATATTCTCTATTCTTTATGGCTAAAGCATATCGTCATTATGGATGTTTTTTGCATCGCTGCGGGATTTATGTTGCGTATTCTCGCCGGCACAATTGGAGTGGGAATTCCTCCTTCAAAGTGGCTGCTTCTTTGCGGATTGATGATCACCCTCTTTTTAGGATTTACAAAACGCCGCGCAGAGCTGATTGCTCTTAAAGACCAGAAAGAAGAGCACCGTAAAGTGTTAGAAAATTATAGTCCTATTCTTTTAGATGAAATCATTGGAATTTGTGCGACAGGAGTCATCCTCAGTTATAGCCTCTATACCATGAGTCCGGAAACAATTGCGATTCATCACACAGAAAATTTATTGTATACGGTTCCGTTTGTTATCTATGCTCTCTTTCGGTATATCTTTATCTTACACCATACGAATGGCGCGGGAGATCCTTCTCTCGATCTTTTTAAAGACAAACATATCGTCGGAGCGGTAATAGGATGGGTAATCTTCACGTTTTATTTACTTATACCACGGTTCGGGTAAATTAAACGGTTATTTATATGGACAACACAAACTCCTCCAATCAAGAGCCCTTTCTTCCAGGTTGGCGCTTTATTGCGATGATTGTGACCGTCATTATTGCCATGGCAGGATACCTTCTTTTCACGTTGTGGTCAGGATGGGATCAAGTGATGAATGCGATCGAGCAAGTAGGAATCGGTGGGATTGCCATTGTTCTTACAATCTCTTGCATCAGTTACCTCTTTCGTTTTGTTCGTTGGAACCATTTTCTGCATATCCTCTGTTACAATGTACCTTTCTTTACTAGTTTACGGATTTACATTGCAGGATTCGCGTTAACAACAACGCCTGGAAAAGCCGGCGAGGCATTAAGAACATTTTTTTTAAGTGCATATGGCGTTCCCTACCGGACGAGCTTTGGTGCTTTATTAGCAGAACGGTTATCTGATCTTTTGGCGGTGGTACTATTAACGATAGGAGGACTTTTTGTTTATCCTGAGGGACGCATTGCGATCGGATTAAGCGCAAGTTTTATCATTTTCACTCTTTATACCGTCCAACAAGATGCGTGGCTAAAACGATTTGAAAATTGGTCGAAAAAGCTTCTTCCGCAACATGCAGCGCATAGTATTGAATTTCTCATCGAAACGATCCTCGCATTTCGTGCATGCTTTAAACCAAAAACGCTTCTCTACGGTACCATTCTAGGAGTCATGGCATGGGGGTTGGAAGGAACTGCATTATTTTTTATTTTGGATCTTCTTCATGCCTCTATTCCTCTATCGACAGCAATTTTTATTCATGCTTTCGCATTATTGGTCGGAGCAATCACCTTTTTGCCTGGCGGGCTAGGAGGAACCGAAATTGTGATGTATCAGCTCCTTATTCTAAATGACGTTCCTCCTACAATTGCCGCGGCGGCGACATTGCTCATTCGCCTCTGTACGTTATGGTTTTCGGTCGTATTAGGCCTTATTTGCCTTCCGAAACATCGGCGTGTTGTGAAATAGAATTAAAAAAGATATACTGATCGCCAAAGGAATCATTTTATGTGTGGCATAGCAGCAATTTTTTCGAGGCGTGGAAAGAAAGATCTCTCTGCAATCGTTCCGATGACCACCGTGATTAAGCATCGCGGTCCCGACGACGAAGGCTTTGCCCTCTTCACTAACCCTGCCATCGCTCCTCAACTTTTTGGTGGTCCTGACACTCCTGAGAAGGTTTATTCGTCTCCCCTCTCTTATTGTCCAAAAAAAAGGACGGTTCCTTCTCCGATGGAAGGGATTGCTGCCATCAGCAATCGCCGTCTTGCCATTGTCGACCTTTCTGCTGCTGGCCATCAGCCGATGTGCTCGGACGATGGACTGCTATGGCTCGCCTATAATGGAGAAATTTATAATCATCTTGAAATCCGCGACGAACTCGAACATCTAGGTTATACCTTTCAATCGCATTCTGACACAGAAACAATTCTCAGTGCCTACAGAGAATGGGGTGTTCGCTGTCTTTCTCGTTTTAATGGAATGTTTTCTTTTGTCCTGATTGACCAACGAAAAGAAAAAGTATTGGTCGCACGCGATCGTTTTGGTGTAAAGCCGCTTTACTATTGGAAATCTCCTGATGGCCTCCTCGCCTTTGCTTCCGAAATAAAACAATTCACAACGCTACCCGGATGGAATGCGCAACTTAATCCACAGCGCGCATATGATTTTCTCAATTGGGGAGTTTTCGACCATACGCATGAAACCTTATTCTCAGGCGTCGAACAGCTGCGCGGAGGTGAATACTTTGAATTTCCACTTCACCAAGACGATGACGCAACGGATGTTCTTTATCCCCACCGTTGGTATTCTTTAACTCCCCCTCCCTTTGAAGGAACACAAGAAGAAGCCGCTACAGAATTTCGCTCTCTACTCGAAGATGCTGTTCGCTTACGTCTACGCGCAGACGTCGATGTCGGATCCTGCCTTTCAGGAGGATTAGACTCCTCTTCTATTGTCTGTCTTGCAAACGATCTTCTACGCGAAAAAGAGGCGAGCAATCGACAAAAAACATTTTCGGCTTGCTCAAAGAATCCTCTCTTTGACGAACGCCATTTTATCGACATGGTCGTCACTAAAACAAATGTCGATGCGCATTACACTTATCCTTCACTCGACTCTCTTTTTGAAGAGCTTGGAGCGATCATTTGGCATCAAGATGAACCTTTTAGCTCCACAAGCATCTTTGCGCAATGGGAAGTCTTTAAATTGGCGAATCGCGGTAAAGTCAAAGTCATGCTCGATGGGCAAGGAGCGGATGAGCAACTAGCGGGCTATCATGGATTTTTTGGAAATTACTTCTACGATCTGTTTCGTACACTGCAGTGGACAAAACTGTGCAGCGAAATGCATGTCGCTAAAAAGATGCATCCCCACCTACGTCCATTATTTCTTTTAACGAATAAACTCGTTCCGGATGCGATTCGACAGCCTCTCCGTAAAGCGTTTGGAAAATCGTCGACAAATCCAAAATGGATCGATTCCACACATTTAAAGTTCCAGGATCACAATCCGTTTTGCCACACAAAAGCTGATACTCTTCTTGCGCAAAGCCGCCAACAGCTTTTTCACAGTAATCTTCCCATGCTTCTTCATTATGAAGACCGCGACTCGATGGCACACTCAATTGAGTCACGTACGCCTTTTCTCGACTACCGCGTAGTTGAATTTTCTTTAAGTCTTCCTGCGCATTATAAAATTGCAAGCGGCTGGACCAAAAGGGTGATGCGTGAAGGGATGCAAGATACATTGCCCGACGCCATTCGGCTGCGCACCGATAAAATGGCTTTTGTCACTCCTGAAGAAGAATGGATGAGGCAACATGCGCCTGAAAAATTCCGAGAAGCTCTAAAGGAATCGATTGCACATAGCAAAGGCATTTTAAATGCACATGCTGCGACTTATTTGGAAGAAATGATCGCTGGAAAACGTGCCTTCAATTTTCTTCCCTGGCGCATGATCTGTTTTGGTAAATGGATGAAAGACTTTGAGGTAAAAATTTAAAATCAGAGGAATTAAAGCAAGAAAAAGAGGAGCGAGGTTTCCTCCCAGAGCTAAAGCACTGGGTTTCCACCTCGTCAATTGGATGAAAATTAAGTTATTGCATTTCTTTTTCTTCTTTCTATCCTTCTCGCTACATGCGAATGTAGATTCTCTTAATCCGGATATTTTAGAACAGGTTGCTCCTTATCTTCTAGCCGATACTCATCCTGCAAAGCCTTTTTTGGATGAAATTTTCTCCTCTCAACGTGTGACATTATCAAAACAACATGCGTTAGCCGCTGGATTTATTTTGACAGAGCATCAGGGACAGCAAACGACTGTGATGCGGCATTCTCGAATTCCTCAATACGTCATTAAGGTGTACTTTGATAACGAAGTCGAACCAAAAGAGTGGGAACATTGGATTAAACGCATCAAAGGAGCAGCGGCTATTGAAGCGGCGATAAAAAAAAGAAAATACACCTCCCTTTTTGTTGTTCCGAAAAAGTGGATTTACCGTCTACCAGAATTGCCTGCGCTGCCTATTGAAGGAAATTATGTACGCCGTCATTTTGTCTTGATCGCGGAGCATATGCCTATATTGAGTAAACCAGAAAATAAATGGGCATACCGCTTACAAATGAGCAGATCGAAACTAAAAAAATTATTTACACTCATCACAGAAGTCGGAATGTCCGACTCTTTGCGGCCAACTAATGTTCCATGGACCTATCAAAAGCAATTGGCTTTTCTGGATACAGAACGCTTTCACGAGTGGCCTATTGACTATCAGCAAATGCTCGAATTTCTCAACCCTGAGATGAGAAAATATTGGAAATCTCTCATTGTGGATCAAAAGAGAAGAAAGAGTTTGCAAAAATGATCGCATCATAAACAACTCAATTTTAAACTCTTAAAAATAAACCTTCTGGGAGCCCTTCGGATTTCCTCTTGTCTTTGCATAGGGCATTTGCTACAGTGCTTCTTCCTCTCATTGGTAAAGGAGCTTATTCATGCCGCTTTCGATTGATCGTATTCGTTCTAAAAATATTACCGTCGGTATCGTCGGTTTAGGATATGTCGGACTTCCCCTTTCATTTGTCTTTGCAGAAGCTGGTGTCAAGGTCATTGGCTTTGATATTGACCAAACAAAAATTTCTTCTATCCATGCCGGACGCAGCTATATCAAACACATTGATCATGGCCGTCTTGAAGGATTGGTAAAAACAAAAATCTTCACCGCAACAAGTGACTTTTCTCAGATTGCACAATGCGATGCTGTCATCATCTGTGTTCCGACTCCTCTTGATCATCATTTGGAACCTGACCTATCGTATATTATCCATACGACAGAAGCGATGGCACCTTACATCCAACCGCACACACTAGTATCGTTAGAAAGCACCACCTGGCCAGGAACAACAGAAGAGGTGGTTCAGCCAATCCTTGAGACGAAAGGAAAAACGACACTTGGAAAAGACCTTTATCTATGCTTTAGCCCTGAACGGGAAGATCCGGGCAATAAGCATTATAACACAAAAACTATTCCCAAGCTTGTTGGCGGAGCAAATGCAGAAAGCTTAGAACTCTCGGTCGCTCTCTACTCACTCGCAATCGATAACGTGGTTCCGTTAAGCAGCACACGCGTCGCAGAAACGGCAAAGCTTTTCGAAAATATTTTCCGCAGCGTCAACATCGCTCTTGTCAACGAAATGAAAATGATTTGTGATCCGATGGGCATCAATGTATGGGAAGTGATCAAAGCCGCCGGAACAAAACCCTTTGGCTTTATGTCGTTTTGGCCTGGACCAGGTCTGGGAGGACACTGCATTCCAATCGACCCTTATTATCTCACATGGAAAGCGAAAGAATTTGGTGTACGCACCCGTTTCATCGAACTTGCCGGCGAAATCAACCGTTCCATGCCAGGATACGTCGTATCAAAAGTTCAAGACTGCCTCAATGATGACGGCAAAGCATTGAAAGGTTCCCGTATCCTTATTTTAGGCCTTTCTTATAAAGCAGACATCGATGATATGAGAGAAAGCCCAAGTTTGGAACTGATTCACATGCTAGAGGCTAAAGGAGCCAACGTCTCCTACCACGATCCTTATTTCCCCGAAATTGGGCCTAGCCGTGAATATCAGGATCTTGTTGGAAGAAAAACCCAGCCTCTTTCCGAAACTTACGATTGCTTTATTATTTCAACGGTGCACAGCTGTTTTAATGCACAAGAAATTCTTTCGTATAATGTGCCTATCATCGACACACGCAACTTTTTATCAGATGAGAAAGAGATTAAAAAAACTGCACTCTCCTCTATGGCTGACATTGAAACACTATTAGCAAAAAAGACAGATCACACAACGCAGCAAAAAAATAAAATAATTTCTGCATAACAGGAGTCCACTCATGCAGTTCATTGACTTAAAAAAACAATACCAACTTCATAAAAAAGAGATCGATCAAGCGCTCCATCAAGTCCTCGATGAAGGTTGTTTTATCATGGGACCTCCAATTCAGAAATTAGAAAAAGCCCTTGCTGAATATGTCGGCGTTAAGCACTGCATCAGTGTCTCTAGTGGAACCGACAGCTTAATGATTGCATTGATGGCATTGGGGATTGGTCCTGGTGACGAAGTGATCACTGTTCCTTTTACCTGGATCTCTTCTGCAGAAGTGATCGGCCTTGTCGGCGCAACACCCGTCTTTGTCGATATTGAATTGGATACTTACAATATCGATGTCACAAAAATTGAAGCAGCAATCACTCCAAAAACTAAAGCGATTATTCCCGTAAACTTATTTGGACAATTGCCGGATTACGACGCAATCAATGCGATTGCAGAGAAGCACGGACTAGCCGTCCTTGAAGATGCAGCACAAAGCTTTGGAGCCACCCAAAATGGAAAAATGAGCTGCGCCATGTCGTTGATTGGATCGACAAGCTTCTTCCCTGCCAAGCCATTTGGATGCTATGGCGACGGAGGAGCGCTCTTTACCAACGATGATGCGTTAGCAGGAACGATGCGTGCAATTCGTGTGCATGGAGGAGAAGTTCGTCATCACCATACACATTTGGGAATGAATGGACGCTTGGATACGATGCAAGCAGCGATTTTGCTCGCAAAGTTTCCTCATTTTCCTGGAGAAGTGGAAGCGCGTGGACGCATTGGAAAACGCTATACAGACATGCTTGGCGACTGCTGTGTGACTCCTAAAATTGCGAAAGGAAACACGCACGTGTATGCGCAATATACGATTCGTTCTCCTCAGCGCGATCAACTCGCACAAGAGCTAAAAGCAAAAAATATTCCTTCCGCTGTTTATTATCCAAAATGCCTTCATGAGCAGCCTATTTTCAGTAATTTAGGATACTCATGGTCAAGCTTCCCAAATGCAGAGCAGGCATCGCGCGAAGTTCTGAGCATTCCGATGCATCCATGGCTAACAGAAGAAGAACAAAATTCTGTCGTCGATGCAATTAAACAAGCAACGTTAGTGACAACAGCCTAATCAAAAGAGGAATTTATCTATGAAAGCATCACCATTAAATACTTCTTTAGCTCTTGTTGGAGCAGGACGTTGGGGGAAAAACCTCGCACGTAACTTCTTTGATCTCGGTGTGCTTCATACCATTTGTGACGCCAGTGAAGCTCTTCTCGATAAGATGGAAGAGCTTTATCCTACGGTTAATTTAACAAGCAATTTTAGTTCTTTATTAGAAAATGAAGCCATCACACGCATTGCGATTGCCGCTCCCGCAGCGCAACACTATGCGTTAGCAAAGCAAGCACTGCTTGCAAACAAAGATGTTTTTGTTGAAAAGCCCCTTTGTCTATGCCAAGAGGAAGGCGAAGAGCTTATCCGTCTTGCTAACGAACGTGGTTGTGTGCTCATGGTAGGTCATCTTCTTCAATACCATCCTATGGTGCGTAAATTACAAGAAATGGTCGGCGCGGGAGAGCTGGGTAAACTTCAGTATATTGTCTCCAATCGATTAAATTTGGGAAGCATTCGGACAGAGGAAAATGCTCTCTGGAGCTTTGCTCCTCACGACATTTCTGTTATTCTATCTCTCTGCGGCAATCGTCTGCCAGAAGAACTGCGCTGCACAGGAGCCGCTTACCTATCAAAAGGTGTGGCTGACACGACGATGACCACAATGAGTTTTGGAGACGACCTCCAAGCGCACATCTACGTTAGCTGGCTAAATCCTTTTAAAGAACAAAAATTGATTGTCATTGGTTCGACAGGAATGGCTGTTTTTGATGACACGAAGCCGTGGGAAGAAAAGCTTGTTTTACACCGCAATCATATCAAATGGACGAACGGAAATATTCCGGAAGCCAATAAAAACGAAGCAGAAAAGATTTCAGTCGACCTTAAAGAACCTCTCAGAGAAGAATGCCTCCATTTCATCAAATGCTGTGACGAACGCTTGACTCCGCGCACCGATGGAAAAGAAGGCCTACGCGTATTGCAAGTATTACAAGCAGCACAAGAAAGCTTAAATGCCAAAGGCGAACGTGCATCTCCTGGCCGCAAAGATCCTGCTCCTTCTTCATTTTTTGCACATGAAACAGCGATCATTGATGCTTCAGCTAAAGTAGGCAAGGGCACAAAAATCTGGCACTTCAGCCATATCATGAAAGGTTCTGTTGTGGGTCCTGAATGCAATATTGGACAAAATGTTGTTGTCAGCCCAGATGTTGTTCTTGGTCGCCAAGTGAAAGTACAAAACAATGTGAGCATTTACAGTGGCGTTATCTGTGAAGATGACGTTTTCCTTGGCCCTAGCATGGTTTTTACTAATGTGAATAATCCGCGAAGCAATGTAAATCGTCGTGGCCAATACGAAAAAACGACAGTGCGTCAAGGGGCTTCTATCGGAGCCAATGCAACGATTGTGTGTGGAATTGAAATTGGAAAATTTTCTTTCATCGGTGCCGGCGCAGTGGTCACAAAAGACATTAAGCCTTACTCTCTTCATGTAGGGAATCCTGCACGGCAGATCGGATGGATGAGTCGCCATGGTGAGCGCCTTGATTTGCCAGTGGTTAATCAAAGTGGTGAGACTGTTGAAGCCCGTTGCCCTGCAACTGGAGAATTGTATATTCTTCGAGGAGAACACCTTGAATTGGCAGAAAATGTCGTTCAAGAGCACGCTGCTGAATTTCTTTTAACAAAAGCACTAAGATGAAAATTGCGACTATCGTCGGAGCCCGTCCTCAATTTGTAAAAGCAGCAACCGTCAGCCGCGCTGTAAAAGAATTGCGCGAAGCAGGAACGGACATTGAAGAATTTTTGATTCATACTGGACAACACTACGACCACAACATGTCGGAAGTATTTTTCAAAGAGATGGAAATTCCGGCCCCTCGCTACAATTTGGGGATTGGTGCCTGCAAGCAAGGGGCCATGACAGGTCGAATGATGGAATCGATCGAAGAAGTGTTGAATCGGGAGCATCCTGATTGGGTGTTAGTTTATGGAGATACCAATTCAACCCTCGCAGCCGCCATTGCAGCCGTAAAGATGCATATTCCCGTGGCACATGTGGAAGCAGGATTACGCTCCTTTAATCGTCGCATGCCAGAAGAAATCAATCGCATTCTTGCTGACCACAGTTCTGAACTTCTTTTTACCCCCACACAAAGTGCAACAGATCGCTTACTCGTTGAAGGGATTCCTAGAAAGAAAATCCATCAGGTGGGCGATGTGATGTATGATGCGACAATGCATTATCGAGTTAAATCCGCTGAAAATAGCTCTATCGTAAAAATGCTTTCACTAAGTCCGAAAAAATATGTGTTAGCAACAATCCATCGCGCAGAAAATACCGATGATCCTCATCGTTTAAGAGAAATCTTTGCAGGATTAGATGAAATTTCTAAAGAAGTTACTGTTGTTCTTCCTATGCACCCTCGCACACGCAAGGCATTGGAAGAGGCAGGCATTCATTTAAATGGTCAGGGTAATCTCATTATCATTGATCCTGTCAGCTATCTGGATATGATCCAACTAGAAAGCAATGCCCAGCTGATTATGACAGATTCAGGCGGCGTACAGAAAGAAGCATTTTTCTTCCAAGTCCCCTGCCTCACACTCCGCACAGAAACAGAGTGGGTAGAGTTAGTCACGCATGGATACAATACGCTCGTTCCTTTAGAACGCACGGCAATCATCAACGCATGGCGCATGCAGAAGTACGAAGGAATCAACTGGGCTCGTCCTCTCTACGGAAAAGGAAACGCCGCACACGCAATCCTTGACACTCTGTTGGGCAAAAAAGAAAACAAACCTAACACAGAGAGCACAGAGGAAGCAAATTTGTTGAAGGCTCATCTGTAGAGAAAAAAGGGTCAAATTCAAAGTTTCTTCCAGCTAACACTCCTCCCTTCCAAATCATAGGGTCGCAT
>CAYIYO010000001.1:0-66460 GCA_964367715.1 uncultured bacterium | reverse complement strand
AAATTCAAAGTTTCTTCCAGCTAACACTCCTCCCTTCCAAATCATAGGGTCGCATATGCGACCAAAGCGTGTAGCCACAGGCGTGAGCCTGTGGTAATGTTAAAATAAATTATAGAGCCGTGAATGCGGCGACAGAAATTTTCTAAATCATCCTAATTTTTCTGTCGTTGCATTCGCGGCTTGATTAGTTTTTTATGTCGACCACAGGCTGACGCCTGTGGCTACACGCTTCGGTCGCATTCGCGATCCTGTGGTTGGAAGGGATGAGAATGAACTTTTTTAATCTTTCCAACGCTGAACGATGGGGAAGTGACGGCCGATAGAAAACGCTTTTTCAGTCACACGTAGTCCAGGAGCGCTTTGTCGGCGCTTATATTCATTACGATGAATACGAGAAATAATGTCTTGAACGAGAGCTAATGAATATCCAAATGCCTCTGCAATATCATTAGGAGCACGATGTTCTTCTATATATGCAGCTAGGATATTATCAAGAACCTCATAAGGCGGTAAAGAGTCGGAATCCTTTTGATCTGGTCTTAGCTCTGCTGAAGGGGCCTTTTCGATTGTATTCCAAGGAATAATCTCTTCCTTTCGATTGATCCACTTCGCAAGCGCATAGACTTGCACCTTTGTCACGTCACTGATAACGCCTATGCCTCCACACATATCTCCGTAAAGGGTGGCATAGCCCATGGCAAGCTCGCTTTTATTTCCTGTGCTCAACACAACATACCCATGTTTATTGGAGAGCGCCATCATGATCATGCCGCGAATACGTGATTGCAAATTTTCTTCTGTCACATCTTCTGGCTTATGCTTAAAATGCGGATGCAATAAATCCAAATAGGTTTGAAAAGGTTGTTCTATTGGTATTTCGATACATTCAATTCCTAAACGCTCTGCAAGTTGTTGCGCATCTTCTCGACTAGAACGAGAAGAGTAACGCGAAGGGAGCATCACAGTTAAAATATTTTCTTTTCCTAACGCATCGACTGCAATGCAAGCGACGAGAGCGGAATCGATTCCCCCTGATAATGCAATACAGGCCTTTTTAAATCCTAGTTTATGAAAGTAGTCTCTCACTCCAAGGACGAGAGCAGAATAGAGGCTTTCTATCGGATCGATCACTGTTGAGACATTGTTGCCTTCGAATGGAACCGTGACGAATAAGGCATCCTCTTTGAATCCTGCCGCGAGTGCTTTTACTTGTCCTGTCGCGTCAATGGCAATGCTGTATCCGTCAAAGATCAGACAGTCATTCGCGCCCACTTGATTACAGAGGAGAAAAGGACATTTTAACGTTTTTGCCGCTTTGATGCACACTTGAAGACGGTAGTCGAATTTATTTAGGCTATAGGGAGAGGCGGAAAGGTTGACCACAAGATCGGGAGAGTGATTGCTCAAATCTAGCACAGGATCTCTGGAATAGTTTACTTCTTGAATAAGGCTTGAGTGGTGCCAAATATCTTCGCAGATGGTGATTCCAATACGCTTCTGTTGCCAAGTCCATATCGTCTGTTCTGTTCCCGCCTCAAAATAACGATGTTCGTCAAAGACATCGTAAGTAGGCAGAAGAATTTTATCCTGATAACCTAAAATACTTTTTTTACAAATAACCGCCGCGCTATTGTAGAGGGGTTTACCGACGCCTTTATTGCGTCGGGGAATTCCTACAATTGCCATTATGTCTTTAGTGGACTCGACAATTATTTTTAAATGATGCTCCACGGCATCCATAAAATGGGGTAGAAGGAGTAAATCTTCAGGAGGATATCCTGTCAGGGCGAGCTCAGGAAAAACGACAAGGGCGGCATTTTCGGATTTCGCACGTTGAATTTCTTCGATGATTTTTTTGGTATTTCCCTCAAGATCCCCAATCGTCGAATTTATTTGTGCGAGAAGAATTTTCATTTAGCTTCCAAAGTCATCTAATATAATATTACTGCGTGGGACCCCATATTCATCTAATAATTTCATGACGCTCACATTGTGCATGGGGGGTCCGCAGACGTAGTATAAGCAGTCTTCGGGGGATTCCATTTGACGGAGCTGTCCTTGGTCGAATGCGCGGAAGAGGAAGTTTGTTTTAATCGGATCTGTCTTTGGCCATCCAGACTCTAAATCTTCTGGTAAGGGTTCGGACAGGACAAGGTTGTATGAAAAATTAGAAAAATCTTTTACCAATTTCTCGTAATCTTCCGCGTAAATATTTTCTTTTAGCGAACGGGCTCCGTACCATAAGCTCACTTTACGCTTCGTATTTTCGGTACGAAATAGGTGCATAATATGACTGCGACCAAATGAGGAACCGGCTCCTCCGATTAAGAAGACCAGTTCTCTTTCGTCTTCGATCATGTAAGATTCGCCAAAAGGTCCTGAAAGCAACACTTTATCGTTTGGCTTTAGGGAGAAGGCATAGGAAGAGCAGATTCCCCATGGAATTTCTCCATCAACTTTTCCGTCTTTAAAAGGAGGGGTGGCGATACGGATGTTGAATTTAACGATGTCTCCTTCTTCAGGATAGGAGGCCATGGAATATGCACGAATCACTTGGTCTTCTTCTTTTGCAGGCAGCTTAGTGTAGTCAATCACTTGACCAAACATTCCAAATTTTTCCCAGTCGTTCCAATATTTTTTCTCGATTGTCTGTTTCCAGTCTTCGACGTTGGTTTTGAATGGAGGAACGTGAAATTGTAAATATTCTCCTGAGCGGTAGTGGAGACCTGTTCCTTTGGGAAGTTGAACAACTAGTTCTTTGATGAACGTTGCGACATTTTCGTTACTGATGACCGTGCCTTCATATTTTTTAATACTAAGAGCATGGCCTTCTATTTCTAACCCCATATCGTGTTTGACTTTACACTGGCAAGAAAGGCGCCATCCTTCCTTTAATTGTTTTTTGCTGAAAGTCGCTTTATCGGTTTCAATCGGAGGATCCACCCCCTCAACAATACGCACGCGGCATTGTTTACATGTTGCTTTACCTCCGCAAGGAGAAGGAATAGGAATGCCGTTTGCTGTGAGAGCAGAAAGAAGCGTGACACCTCCTTTCACATTTTTTGTCATTTCAGGATCATTGTTAATCACGATTTTACACTCTTCTGCCGTGACAAACTTCGCTTTGGTAAAAAGAATGATCGCTGCAAGGCTTGCGCCAATGACCACAAATGCTGCAATGGCATAAAGGGTTAGAATTGGATCAATTCCCATAAAGGTGATGGCTGCCATATAAAATCCGCTGTTTCAAGATAGACTCTGTTCTTCCTCTTTATAATTCTTAATCTCTTTTCCTATCAAGAATTTATGCCCAAGAATTTTTCAAATTGGTATGATTAAAACTTAATCCAAAGGCCCAGCATGTTTAACTACGCTTTCCTTCTATTTTTATTCGTTTCCTCTTCATTGACAGCACTTGCTCCCTTGAGTGTCTATCTCTCTTGGAATCAACACCCTGACACTACAATGGTCATTCGTTGGATCACTCCTAATGATAACCATGACGATGTCATCTACTACGGAGCGGTTAAAGGGGAAGAAAAGCTAAAAAAGGCTTCCGGAATTCATTTTGCCATGCCTGATGGGCATCCTTATATTATTCACTACCTCGAGCTCTCCTCCTTAGAGGCAGATACACTCTACTATTTTAAAATTGGAGAGGACGATACTTCGTACAAATTTAGGACCATGCCGTCAACCCTATCCTCCCCTATACGCTTTGTGGTCGGGGGAGACATGTACCATGATAGTCTCACCCCCCTAATTGAAATCCAGCAGCAGGCAGCAGCGACAACTCCCCATTTTGCTTTGTTAGGTGGGGACATCGCTTATACGGCTCCAAAATTTCCTATCTTCTCCGAAAATTTTGAACGATGGCTGGACTGGTTAACAACGTGGTCGGCCACAATGGTGACTCCGGAAGGATGCTTGATTCCTATGGTAGTAGCGATTGGCAACCATGATGTGATCGGCCGCTATAGTCAGCCCGCCTCTAGAGCCGCATTTTTTTATGCCCTCTTTATTACACCAGACACCAGCAGCTATAAAGTAATCGATTTCGATCATTATATGAGCGTTATCGTCCTGGACACCAACCACACAAATACGATCGCAGGGGAACAAAAGACCTGGCTTCATCTAACACTAGAACAACGCCCCTCTATTCCCAATAAATTCGCCATTTATCATGTCCCCGCCTATCCCGCGATTAGAAGTCCAAAAGGTCCGGTGAACAGTGAGGTGAGACAGCATTGGGTTCCTCTCTTTGATCAATTTCGCCTTACAGCGGCTTTTGAAAATCATGACCATGCTTATAAGCGTACACACCTTCTTTACAATGGCCAGCCTGATGCCAAAAAAGGTGTTCTCTATTTGGGGGATGGTGCCTGGGGTGTGGAAAAACCTCGAAAAGAAAAGTTTTCTAAGCGCCTTTCGTACTTGGCAAATGTTGTCTCTTCTAGGCATTTCATTTTGGTGACCGTTTACCCTAACCATGAAACGCAATACCAAGCGATTAATGACGAAGGAAAAGTCTTCGACTCCTATCGACGCTCTACTCAATAGTAAATCAATACTTTAGGAAAAGTAATCAAATAACTATTTCATTTTTTAAAGAATGTGATATGGTTCGACTACCAGTTATTTTTGCTTGAAACTTAGCGTTTATCACATCACCGCACTCAATGTATTTTCAAACCGGAAACAAACCTATGTTATTCAAGGAAATTTTTTGCAAATTCCTCTCCTCATTTTTGCTGATTTTTGCCGCTTTAGTTTCTTGTTGCCATGCGGAAGAAGACCACCAAAAGGACTCTGGAACCATCATTGTAAACTACCGCACAATTCCTAATGCCGAAAATTTGGATCGAATTCGCTTTTTATTGATCAATAGTAACGACCAGAGAAAGATGTACCCACAAGGAAAATCCTATGTGGATGATCCTTCTAACGGCTCTCGGGTTGTCCTTATTGAAAATGCTCCTGAAGGGGATTATCGTATAGAATTTCTTTTACCTAACACAAAAGATGCCTACGAGCCTGTCACACACAAAGAATTTCATATCACCGCGGGCGGAGTCGTAAAAATCAATCAGACCATTCGTAAAACTGCTTCTGTTGCACTTAACGATGATCCTCTGACTTTTTCTCAAAAGCCCACGTCAGAGACGGTCGACGTTCCCGCAGGAAAAGCAATCATTGGTGATCCTTTCAACGATGATAAAGATAACGAACTTTCCGCACGTACTGTCGATATTACCGCCTTTAAAATTGGAATCTACGAAGTGACCAATGCACAATTTGCGCGATGGCTTAACGATGCGTTTATCGAAGAACAAATCGTCGTCAATAGCGATGGCACTGTCAGTGATAAAGAAGGGAAAATCCTTTTTAGAACATTAACAGCAGAGCCAAAAAGTACAATTAGCTTTTCTTTAGGCGAAAAAGGAAATCATTTTAATCCCCTTCCTGGACGCCAACGCCATCCTGTTGTTCATGTCACGTGGAACGGCGCGCGACGGTTTTGTCAAGACAATGGATGCCGGCTACCGACAGAAGCGGAATGGGAAAAAGCCGCAGGGATGGCTCCACAGAAAGGTGAAAACCATCCACTCAAAAAATACAAATATGGCTTCGGTCAAGATACCATCGATCACACATGGGCAAATTACAAAGAAAATAATGATGGGATAAAAAAAATTAAAGTGAACACAAGGGAAGTCGGATTTTATAATGGCAAAAATGTTCTTCCCCTCCGTGAAAATGATCATGTTCAACTAAAAACTCATGACGCAAAAAGTCCTGTCGGCGCATACGATATGAGTGGAAATGTGTGGGAATGGACGAATGACTGGTTTACTAACGATCTATTTAAGAATATGTCCGAAAAAAATCCGCAGGGTCCCCGCTCTGGTACTCATAAAGTTGCCAAAGGC
This sequence comes from uncultured bacterium, assembly GCA_964367715.1. Classification (GTDB taxonomy): domain Bacteria; phylum Chlamydiota; class Chlamydiia; order Chlamydiales; family Criblamydiaceae; genus CAYIYO01. The sequence goes on along the minus strand of CAYIYO010000001.1, from coordinate 60,527 downwards.
GGATGTTATGACAGCCTTTCTGAAGGTGTTCGTGTTGCAGAGCGTCTAGCCGCACCTCCCGATTATAGCGATGAATTTACTGGCTTCCGCATTGCGATATGAACAGGAAATTCCTTGTAGAAAAACGCTGATTCAGATATTAATAAGCCAAAATTAAGGCAATTTTACAATGTTAACGATACTTAAGCTTTTTGGACGTTCTCCATTCGCACCTCTTCAATCACACATGAAAAAAATTTCTGAATGTGTGCATATGCTTATTCCCCTCTTTGATGCACTCCAGAAAAAAGATTTTAAGAGCGCAGAAGAAATTGCGACAACAATTTCAACACTAGAGCATCAAGCTGACCTTATAAAAAATGACATCAGAAATCACCTTCCAAAAAGCCTATTTCTCCCTATCGACAGAAGCCACCTCCTGGAAATTCTCACCTTACAAGATAGTATCGCCGACCGAACCGAAGATGTCGCAGTATTAACAACATTGAAGCAAATTCAAATGCTCGACACCTTTAAAGATCCCTTCAACGAGTTTTTGAAAAAAAATATTGACACATTCAACGAAACACATCTCATTATCAATGAAATGCACGAACTACTCGAATCCTCCTTTGGCGGAACAGAAGCAGAAAAAGTATGTAAAATGGTAGAGATTGTCGCCTTTAAAGAGCACGAGGCCGATCTTTTACAACGCAAACTGTTGAAAGCTGTTTTCAGTGCAGAAGAAGAAATGTCATATTCCACTTTTCACCTATGGCAACGCATCATTGAAGCGATCAGTGCCATCTCCAATTTATCTGAAAAACTTGCATGGCGCGTACGTAGAATTTTAGAATTAAAGTAGGAAATTCATGTCCGTTGAACTAATTCTTCTCATCCTAGTCATTCTAGCCGGCGTCTACATGGCATGGAACATCGGCGCTAACGATGTTGCGAATGCCATAGGAACTTCTGTCGGTTCAGGTGCGCTCACCCTTCGCCAAGCAGTGATCATTGCCGCTATTCTTGAATTTTGCGGAGCCTATTTTTTTGGATCCCATGTAACGGATATGATACAAAGTGGGATTGTTAATCCGAGCATCTTTAGTCAGCATCCCTACACCTTTGTGTTGGGCATGCTTTCTGCCCTTATTGCTGCCGGCGTATGGCTGCAGCTTGCTTCCTATTTTGGCTGGCCTGTTTCCACTACCCATTCTATCGTCGGAGCAGTCGTAGGCTTTGGTGCAGCAATCGGAGGCTTAGAGGCTGTTTATTGGGGAAATGTTTTTTATATTACCTCTGCATGGATTTTTTCTCCGTTGATGGGTGGACTTATCGCCTATATTATTTTCAACACACTCAGAAAAAAAATTTTTTATGCGCCTTGCCCTGTCAGCGCAACGAAACGCCTCACCCCAAAAATTGTTTTCATCTTTTTGTCGACGTTATCGATCATTATTTTGTTTCGAGGACTAAAAAATGTCGATTTACAACTCGAGTTCCATGAAGCGCTAGGACTAAGCCTTCTTCTTGGATTGGTTGGGATGGGCATCAGTTACCTTTGCGTCCAGCGCATCAAAACTCCCGACTCTGAACTTCAGTTTCTTCCTGAGTATAGTCCGGAAGCGGTCATCTCTCTCCAAAAGGTGCAAAAGCATCTGCGTAACGTTCGCAAAGAAACAACGGGAGAAATGGCAAATAAAATTGATCTTCTACTCGATCAAGTCAAAGAAGTCTCTGAGGCATCCCAAGCCCGAGAGATGGTAGGAAGCTCCGATTACGCATCCGTCGAAAAGGTGTTTGGTTATTTACAGATTATGAGCGCGTGCTTGATGGCATTTTCTCATGGTGCTAATGATGTAGCGAATGCCATCGGACCGATGTCTGCTGCGATTCAGATTCTTGTAAATGGGATTCAAGGCGTAAATAATGAGATGATTCCAACATGGACCCTTGCACTGGGCGGCTGTGGGATTGTCGTAGGCTTGGCGACGTGGGGATGGCGTGTCATCGAAACAATCGGCAAAAAAATCACCGAGTTGACTCCTACTCGTGGCTTTTCGGCGGAGTTTGGTGCAGCCATTACAATTGTCTTAGCATCGCGTCTGGGACTGCCCATTTCTACAACGCATACTCTTGTAGGTGCGGTTCTTGGAGTGGGCCTTGCACGCGGATTGGAAGCCTTAAACCTTAATACGACGCGAGATATTGTCATCTCTTGGATAATTACTGTGCCTGCTGGTGCGGCAGTTTCTGTCTGTTGTTTCTACGTATTGAGCGCCATTTTTATTTGATCATCTCTAAAGTATCTCTTTGACTTAATGAAAAACGACAATAAGGATCTCCTTGGTGTCGTTATCATCATTATTGTCGTTTTACTAAATGACGCGCATTTTTTCAAAAAGAACATAGCCGAGATTGCCATTAGGAGTCATAATTTTCGCCCATTCTCCGTTAGGGGTGATATCGAAAATTTTAACTTTAGATCCTGATACCACAGGTTCTTCCACGACCTTTGCATATTGGGTGCCTGCATCTCGATAGAGGGGAGAGGCACTAAGGATAACCCCTTCCACAGGAACAATAAACTGGGCATAAAAAACACTGGATAAGAAGTAGCAGGCGACGGTACCGAAAATAGGAGCAACGACCTTATTTAGCGAAGAAGGTTTCCAAAATGCCCAGGATAACACTCCACAGGTGATCAAAAAAAACAAAGAAAAGAGCTGAATTTTTCTTGGTAGAGAGAGCGTTCCTTCCAAAAATATCAGGTCAAACGCATTACGTTCTTCTACTACAGGCGGGAGGCCGATGCGATTCCAAATAATTTCCAGATTTTCAAGTGCTTTTTGATCACTGGGATTTAATTTTAGGGTTTTGTAGTTGTAGAGGATGGCCTGAGGGTATTCTTCGAGTTGAAAGAGGGTGCTCGCAATATTAAAATAAAGTTTACCCGTTCCATATGTGGGATCGTACTTTTTTTCCATGCTGAGGTACTGTTCTAGAGCTGCATTGAATGCCTGTTCCCGGTCGTATTTGCTTACTGCTTGCTCACCTTGAAGATAGTTGCTTGCGGCCTGCTCAATCAATGCATTTAATCCACTTTGATGAAAATAGAGATAGACCGAAAAAGTAAAGATCAAAAAAGCAACTCCTACACCATAGGGACTTTTGACATACTTTTTTATTTTTTCGATTCTATCCATGGCGTTGTATCCTATCAAAAAATTGGCGAGCTTGTTCTCCAATTTGGTCTGTTGTCAAGCCTGATTGACCTGCAAAGCGACTTGCTTCGATGCGACATAAAAATTCTCTTATTTCTCCGCAGATTCCAATTTTAGGAAGTTCCTCCGGGCCAATCGCTGCGTCAGAGATATATCCATACTCTTTTAATCGTTGCATAAAAGCCACATTCAAACTGTGATAAAATTGTGCGGGATTATCCTTTTCTTTCATTGCTTCATCAAAGAAGTCCGTGCTTTCCTTGATCTTTGGAATCGCCGCTTGCTTTTTACGTTGTTCAAAAAATAGATGTTGCGCATAGAGCAATAGGCCACCTAATGGGATCAAAAACAGGGCCCACCAAGTTCCAAAATAGAGGTTGCGCAGATCTGAGGGACCTAGATCATAGATAGTTTTAATTTCTAGACTCGGTGCGACCGTAGGGGTGTTAGGCCAGACAGCACCTTGTTGCTCTTGGTTGTCGACTTGCTGTTCGATTTTTTCTGCTGCTGTGCTCGGAGGAACATTGATTCCTTCTGGAGCGGGATTGACCACAATAGGGATCGGATTACTGCTGATGACTTTGTATTTTGAAGTCTTAGGATTGAAGTAGGCAAATTGGATAGGAGGAATCTCTGTTACTTTATCCGTCAAAGAGCGCATTTCTACGACGTAAGTACGAGAAAGACCACGTAGGCTATCGACAGGAGGGAGGTCGCTTTGTTTGAAGACACCAGAAAATCCGGGTTGGCAGCAAAGATCAGGCATCGGTATATCAGCCAAATCACCTTTTCCGCTGACATTTAGAGAGAGAAGCATCTGATCTCCCACGTTCATCTCAGGAAGCGTAAGGAGGAAAACCCTGAAATCGAGATCTTCACCGATTGCTCCATTAAAGGAAGGTGGTTTTCCTTCTATTGGAAACCCTTTTACGACAACTGTTAATGCTGGTGCATCGGCCCGAAGCTCTGCGCTGGTGTAAATCCGTTCGCCTCCCGAGACTTCACGATAAGCGATTCCTGTGATATAGGAAGGTCCAAAAGTGAATGTTCCAGCATTGATAGGTTTAACCACTTGGATGACGCGATGAGAGGCTTGATTGCTTTCTTTTTTATCTGCAACCTGTTGGTCTCCGATTTTACGAAATCCTTGCGCTTCTAACAAGGGAAGCTGCTGTTCTTTCAGTTCAATGTTATCATTAAAAATCATGCGGTAGCCAAAGCGCGCGACTTGTCCTAAGTACAATGGCTCTGTATAATCGACGACATTTTCTAATTGTAGAATGATTTGACGGTTATCTGCTGATTGAGGACCTCCTCCCATCACTTCATAGGCGAGAGCAGGAGAAGAATAGGTGTCGTTAGCGACTGTGACGCTGATTGGTGCAAGTAAATGAATTCCTTCCGATTGTGGAGCGACTTCAAAATGGTAATGGGAACGAATGATGGGAGATCCTGGGACCGTGCTGGCATCTTTAATAAAAGTAGCGGTGAGGGATTTTCCTTCCTGCTTGAAGGAGCTAACATCTACTTTAGCATTTACATCATGCTCAACGATGATCGTGCCTTCAATCGGACGCTGTTGCAAAAGAGAGTTTTTATTGAGCTCAACAAGGACTGAGGCAGAATCGGCCATTACTGCTTGAGTGGTGAGACAGAAGAGGAATATAAATAAAAATTTAATCTTCACCATGGCTTTGTGCCTCCTCCTGACGATGGACGTGCTTTCTGTGTCTTCTGTTGTCGATCATCTTGCTCCATTTTCTGTAATAAACGCAATACCTCGTCTATAGAAGTTTTTTGTTCTTTGCCTTCTTCTGGCTGTTGATTTTCTTTGCATGATTCGTTCGATTTTGGTTTTTTTAACTCTTGCACTGCTTGATTGAATTTATTCAATGCATTGTCTTGCAATAATTTAACATCTTCTCCTTGACGTAGTCCTACCTTTTTTATCATCTGTTGGGCTTCTTTTGCTGCTTCCTCCCCTTCAAAAAAAAGAGGAAAGGCCTCGTTCCACGGATGGTATTGACAATAGTCGTTGGAATGTTCAAATTCTTCTTTCTGCTGTATTAAAGCCGCTTTGTAAAAAGCATCTGTGGATTTTAAAACAGCACTTTGCGCATTTGCAATAATATCCCGTCCATTGAGTGGAAGTTCATCCATTCGATTCATGATTCTCATGAGAACTAATGCATTTCGTTGCTCTTCGACGGTCCTTGCTAAAAGATGATGAGAAAAAGGACCTTGAACAGGTTCTAATTCCCAAAAAAGCCGGAGAATGCCATGCCGTGCCACATTAAGAAAAAAATTCGCCCCTTCTGCATTTCCAACATATGCAGCCGCAATGCTTTCTTCGAGCTGTTTATTGGAATTTTCTGCGATTGCCTTATTTTTATCTGTCTCAATTTTTTGTAAGACAAGCGTTTGTTGACGCAACAAACTTTCGATAGGCGCTTGCTGAATTGACATCGTTTCTCGAATATTATCATAGCGTGACAAAAGCCTTCGAAGAGATTCCAATAACGGATTTTTCGCAATTAATCCGAGGTACACCTCTTCAAGATAGGCGCGTGCATCATGTAAATTTTTTCTTGCTTTTGCAATGTCGCCAGCGCCTGCGGATGTAGCGGCTAAATTAAATGCAGAAAAAGCTTTTTCATAGCCCTCTGAGGTGTTTAGTTTGTTTTTTAACAATTCCCAAAGAGGAATCCATGTGGTTGCCGCATTTCCAATCCTTTTCGACTGTGCAAGAATAACAACGGGTTGGCCCTTATTGTCAAAAAGAGTATCGAGAGTATTATCTAATTCTTCTATTCCTGTGAGGAGCAAAGGAACGCCTTCTTCCACTGTCATCGACTCCATGCGCATCGCCTGTAGCTTTAATAAAAGCCAAGAAAGCCTTTGTTGCGCTGCTAGGCGCACTTCTTCTAAAAGAGGATGTAACACACAACGATCCGTTTGCATCGCACACTCTGCTTTTTGTGCGGCGTTGATGTCCTTAAAGATCAGCCGAAGCAAATCCCCCGCCTTCAAAAAAGTGTCGGGAAAGGAAGCTGTCCCTTCCTCAATCTTTTTCAAAGAGGCTTGAACGAGATGCCAGCGGGCAATCGCCATATTTCCCTTAAGAGCACGAATAAAAAATGGAGGGGGATTTTCCCCAAGTGGAATTTGTGAATAGAGATCGATGGCTTTTTCATCGCCATTCATTAGTAAGGCGGAAGTCGCGCTATCATAAAAAAGCAGTGCTTTCTTCCACGACTCTTTTTCTTTGACTAACAAATCATTAAATATTTCTTCTGCTTTAGTCCCTTCGCCTGCTTCTAGATAAGATTTTGCATGCCAAAATGCGATTCTTTCGGCCTTGACTTGCGTTTCATCGGCAACAAGTAAAAAAGGGAGAAGAAGAAAATATAGAATGAAATTTGGCATCAGCTTTTCGTCCTCTGAAAACGATCCGGTACAAATAATGCGGCCAAAAGTGCAAGGATAGCAAGCATCAAAGGATACTCGTAGTAAGAGTCGTACACAACCGTGATAGATTCTTTATTATTGGAGATCGTCAGTTCATGAGGAGAGAGAAAAGGAGAATCTTCCTGAATATTTTTTGCTAATTTTTTGGCGATTGCATGGGCGGTCGTTGCATTTAATTCTTCGTAGCGACCTCCTGATTTCATTGCGAGCGCACGCAATAAAAGGGGTTTTAAGGAGGAGTGGACAGGTTTTCCTTCGTAAACTAGATCAGGAACGATTCCACCTTGTACTGTTCCTATTCCTATTGAGTAAAGAGTAAAGTGTGCCTCGGGAGGCAAAATGAGTGGTTCTATTATCTTATCGATTTCCTGTTTGGATACTCCCTCTAATGCAGTGTCTTCTCCATCCGACAATAAAATAATATATTTATAAACTTCGGAAGCCAAACCTTCATAATCTCCTTCTACAGTTTTTACCGCTTTAATGATGTTAGTGCCCACACTATCGCCATCATTAATTTCTAGCTGACGCAGGAGTAATCGAATAAAAATGTAGTCTGTTGTCGCAGGGACACGCTTATCGACTTCGCTCGTAAAGGTGTAAAGTGAAATCGCCTCTCCATTTAGTGCGCTGACGACTTGATCGATTGTTTCTTTTGCCGATTCAAAACGACTTTTTCCTGTACGCATGTCTTTTACCGCCATCGAGGCCGAATCATCTAATAAAAAAATCACTTCCTTAGAGCGTTGTCGCTGCGGTGTTTCTTTCGATTGATTTTCTTGTTCTTTTTTTCCCTCGGGATAGCGTGGATTTCCTTTTGGATCCATCAATGCAAAAACTGCGCTTCCCCACGCAACGCAAAGCAAAGCTACTCGTAACCAAAATAGGAAAAGTGAACGCTCAGCTTTTAGATGGGGAAACATTTTTACTTTTTCTTGGCGATAGCGCATCAGCATAAAAAAAAGAAAGAGGAATAAAGGAAGAGCAAAGAGTAAAAAGATCGCAAAAGGGTAACCATAAAAAAATTCAATTGGCACTAAGGAATCCTCCTCAAAAAGATGGTTTCAAGAAGGATCGACCCCATTAGAGCTAAAAGTCCTAAAAAGATTAAAAGTGGATACCCGGACACGCGCTTAAAAATGTCAGGGTATAACTCCTTGTCTACTCCACCAAATGCAGGCAAATGGCTTTTCTCTAATTTATCAATTTCTTCGTAAATATTGACTAAATTTGTCGCACTATCCATCATGAAAAATTTGCCACCTGTCATTGTTGTCACAGCATTAAATAGAGTGCGATGGTCTTTATATTGGTCTCTAGCAATTTCGGGATCAATGTTTACGATGTACACTTTAATGTCGTTATTTTTCGCAACAGTGGCTGCCTGGTCCATGGCAATGGTTCTCAAAGGATTATCCTTATCCGCATCATTTGTCTCCTGAAAACCATCCGTCACCAAAACAATGACTGCACTTTTTATCTCGTAAGCAGGTTTTCCCTCTTTGATCCTCTCCTGACCAAAGTGACGGGTCTCAATGATAAGATTCACCGCTTTAAAAAGAGCATATCCAATGCCCGTTCCGAGTTGTTCTGGATCCCGATTAACCCCCATTTCTCTTAATTTTTTTTCAATTAATGCATGGTCTAACGTCAAAGGCGAAGCGACACGCGCCGACCGCGCAAAGGTGATCATCCCAATTAAATCATTGGGTCTTCCAGGAAGATTTAACTCTTTATTTCCGCTCACAAACTGTTCTGTAACAATTTTTAGCATGTCCATCTTGGCCATCTTCTCTCGACGTCCATCCGGCGTTAAAACAGAAATTTCTCGCATCATCGAGCCTGAATCGTCTAACACTAAATAAATCGCGATACCTTCCGTTGGCCGAGGAGGAAGTGGAGGATCTTCGTTATCGAGGGCCTGTTCGCGAAAGTAATGGGGATCCGTATACGCCAATAAAAAAAATGCAAAAGCACTCCACAATAAAATAGCGGAAAGTTTCGCAGTTTTTTCGCGCCACCCGCTGTTTGTTCCTATCCACTCATTTAGCGAAGGAACATTCAGTGTTACAAAAAGAACAAATTTTTTTTTAAAAAAATAGGTGCCAACTGCTATGCATGCAACAATAAGCGCAATGACTGTGGAGTGCCCATCAAATTCCATGCTCATAGCCTCCGCGCCCGATAACGCAATAGCAATGCGTTCGCAACGACTGAAATAGAGCTCAAGGACATTGCAGCAGCCGCCACCACAGGATTCAGCAATCCAAATGCCGCCAAAGGAATTCCTAAAATGTTATAAATAAATGCAAAAAAGAGATTTTGTCGGATGGTGCGAAACGTTTTTTTTGATAACATGATCGTTTGCACCACACCAATTAAGTCATTACGAATGAGAACAACATCTGCTGTTTCGATAGCAATATCGCTTCCTGCACCGATGGCAAAGCCAACCGTTGCCATTGCCAAAGCGGGAGCATCGTTGATGCCGTCTCCGACCATTCCAATAAAGTTCCCTTCTTTCATGAACTCTTTAATTTTCTCCCCTTTTTTATCGGGTAATACCTCAGCTTCATAAGCATCGATGCCGACTTGCTTAGCAATGGTCTCTGCAGTCTTTGCATGATCTCCTGTGATCATCACGACCTTTAAGCCATTCGCATGCATCGTTTTTATGGCGTCAATGCTATTTGGACGAATAGGATCCGTAATCAAAATGACTCCAAGGATTTTATCCTCTGTCCATACGACAACAACGCTTTTTCCTTTTTCAAGAATTGGCTTCAACATCTCTTCAGGAATTGCCTTTCCTGCTTCTTCGGCATATTTAGGAGAACCCACAAAGCTATAGACGCCTGCAATGCGTCCAGACACACCCTTTCCTGGCTTTTCATGAACGTCGACAACAATGGACGTATCGACCCCAATGTCTTTCGCATCCTCAACAATCGCATGCGCTAAGGGATGATTTGAAAAGCTTTCTAATGAGGCTGCCACCCGCATCACTTTTTCCTCGCTGACACCAGGCAGCGGATAGACGGAGGCCACCTGCGGCTTTCCTAAAGTCAAGGTTCCCGTTTTATCAATAACAATCGTTTTTAAGGTCTCGGCATATTCAAGGGCAGCCGCATTTTTAAATAAAATTCCTTTACGCGCTCCAATCCCACTTGCGACAACAATCACAGTAGGTGTCGCCATCCCTAACGCACAAGGGCAAGCGATCACTAATACGGCAACGGCACTGGTCATCCCTTCGAAAAAATTTCCTGTGATCGCCGCCCACGCTAAAAAGGTGAAGGCACTAAATCCGACAATAACCGGAACAAAATACGTTGAGATTTCATCAGCAAGATATTGGATCGGCGCCTTTGAATGCTGCGCTTCTTCCACAAGGCGAATAATTCCACTCAAAACCGTGTCTTTCCCCACCTTTTCTGCGCGCCCCTTCAAGGGGCGATCAATATTTGTGGTCGCCGCCCACACTTTCTCCCCAACAACTTTCTGAAGGGGCATGCTTTCTCCGGTTAGCATCGACTCATCGACGGTCGATTCGCCCTCGATCACAACGCCATCCACCGGAACATTTTCTCCGGGCCTCACCATAAAAATGTCGCCGACCTTAATGGATTCTACAAGAACTTCTTTTAATTTTCCCTCCACTTCCACTAGCGCTATCTTTGGGCGCAAATGCAGCAACTTGTTGATCGCTTCCGACGTTTTTCCACGCGTCAGGGACTCCAACCAGCGTCCAAACAGTACCAACGTTACAATCATCGCACTACTTTCAAAATAAACGGGTTGATTGAGATCAAAAAAGAGAACGGCCATGCTAAAGCCATAGGCAGCGCTCGTGCCCAAAGCAATTAAGACGTCCATATTGGCAGCGCGCACTTTAAGGGAATAATAGGAACCACGATAGAAGGTGGCCCCGCAAAAAAATTGGACCATCGTTCCAAGGGCCGCTTCTATCCAATCAGGAATCAGATGAAGCCCTCCATAAAACGCATAGCCCATCTGTACAAGAAGAGGAAAAGTCAATAAGGCAGCGGTGATAAACTTAAAAAAGTCGGTCTTGTCCTTAGAATGCAGATGCACCCCAGTATCAAAAGGATCCTCCTCCTGATCGACTTTTAATACAGCATCGTAACCCGCTTTAGAGATTGCTTCCAATAGAGAGGCTTCGTTTGGATAATCGTCTTTAACAGTTACATATGCTTTTCCTGTCGAAAAATTAACGGAGACCTCTTCGACCCCCCGAACTTTCAATAGCTGTTTCTTAATGGCGTGCACACACGACACACACCCCATCCCATGAATTTTTAACTCCACTCGATGCATTTACAGTCCTGAGTTTTCGACTCCTATCAATTCAAGCAATCGATCCAAATCATCTAAACTATAATAATCGATACTAATTCTTCCGCGCTTGCCCTTCGCTTGGATGTTCACCTTCGTTCCTAAGCGATATTGAATTTTTTCTTCTAGCTGCTCCAAGAAAAAGTCTCTATTGGCATAAACCAATGGCTTTTTCTTGGCCTTTTCATTCAAACGCTGCGCCGCCTGTTCGGCTTCTCTGACCGTGAGATCATCTCTCATGATCATTTCGAAAAGCCAAATTTGTTTTTCAAATCCTTCCATCGCAAGAACAGCTTTCGCATGCCCCATCGTCAACGCGCCACTTCCAATACTCTCTTGGATCTGTCGCGGCAACGCCAACAATCTTAAATAGTTAGAAACAGTCGATCGATTTTTTCCAATCTTATGAGCAAGCTCCTCCTGGGAATACCCAAACTCCTCAATTAGATCCCGCAACGCAAGCGCGATCTCCAAAGGATTCAAATCGACACGTTGAATATTTTCGACCAATGCCTGCTGAGCAGAAAGGCTTTCGCTACTTTCGCGAACAATTACAGGAATACGTACCATCTGTGCCATCTGCGCTGCACGAAAACGGCGCTCCCCAGAAACAAGCTCATAACGGCCATTCTGCAGCGGCCTAACAAGCGGCGGATGGATCAATCCCATCTCCTTTATTGAAGCTGAAAGGCCTTCGAGCTCTGCCATCAAAAAGTGGCGGCGGGGCTGGTGAGGATTCACATCGATCAACTCTACAGCGATCTCTTTTAACTCTTCCATGATTTTTCTTTACATTTATGCGGTACAGAATATGATTGTATAGTGGTTGTACACTAACCCAGGTTGCGTATAACTATCTAGAAAAACTGCTAGAAATTTTATTTTTATACAAACTGGGTGACACTATTATACACAAGTGAAATCAAGAACCGATTTTTGATTTCACTTGTGTATATACCGAACGTGATTCAAAATTTAGATTTTTGAACCACGAACGGTATATACTTCCATTAATAGGTAACAGACAGAAAAAGCGCAGAGACAATATGAAAAAAGAAGACCACCACCCCCTCTCTCCTTCACTAATGGACCACCCGGCTGTACTTTGGATCTCTGACAATTTTCGCATGCTGATCCAAGGTCTTATCCTAGCCGTTGCCGTACTTTTCGTTGTCTACAGAGTCAGCTCTTCAAATTCCACCCAAGCACAAACGGACTACATTAAAGCTGCCAATAACTTCTCCATAATCGCAAACACGAAATCTACCGCCTCGGCACTCGCACAACAGGAAGCTCTCGATGACCTTCGCGACATTCTCTCAAAACACCCCGACCTTAATGCAAAATACGACGGCTGGCTGGCTCAAGCCCTACTCAATCAAAACAAGGTCACCGAAGCCACTCCTTTCGGGGAATCCGCCATTAAACGCACAGCAAATAACAACCTCCCCCTCTACAACGCCTTCGCCAACACAAGCCTCCTCATCAGCAACGGCAACTACAGCCAAGCACTCACCGACAGCCAAGCACTAAAAGAACAACTTCTTGCCGAAAATAAAGAAAATGCCGACTCCCTTCTCCTCGCCTTCACTCAACTACGCATCTCCCTCCTCAACCAACTAACCGATAATCCCTCGGCAGAACGCTCCGCATGGACCGATTTCAAACAATATACCACGACAGGAAACTACACCTCCAGCTTCCAATCACTATCAAATAATTTCGTGATCGGCACCCTTCCTCTCTCCGTTTATATCGATGCGAGAATAAAAGCTTTGCAACAATAGTAACGAATTCCACCCAATCTGGATTAGTTATTATTGCGAAAAAATTATTTTACTGATAAAAAAACGCAGTAAGGCCTTTTGTGTATTAGGCCGCTCTGCACACAACTGTTTAATGCAGAGTTTTCGTCTGAAAACGGTGGCGCCATTTAGAGCGATAAGGAGGTGACACAAGGCATTAGATATCGAAAACTATCGATATCCGCTCGCATCCACGACTATCAGACACTAAATAAATAAGAATAAAAACTCAGTATCGCTACCAATAGCGATCCGGCTATTAAAAAACGATACCGAGATAGAATCGTACAGGAAACTGAGGATCTTTTACTTGCGTTGCTTTACTTCTCATTAAATCGGATTTCATGAGAACGAGGCGAATGTTAGAGCGCGCGCATCACTATTCACATGCTTTTAGTGGAAGTTGGGGAATTTTCACAAAAAAGCATTTAAATAGAAATGTTCGCTCCCATTCTCTCTATGCTAAAGTCGCAACAGCATCATTCAATGATGCCATTGCTGTCGCACTTTCTACACGCTTGGAGGAGTTTGTAGAGGGGTTCGAACGGAAGTAGAAGGGACCATCTTTCCGATCATTTTCTCTTAATATTGAGAGAAATGGAGTCGTACCGTGAGTCCTAAAATTTGCTCTCTCGCCTTTGATGAGGTGGAAATCGTTGAGCAACCGCACCTTCTCGAAAGAGAAATGGGGTTTGAACCGGAACTTAAAGTTCTCATCAATAGGCGTATAACGGAGAATTCTTCCCTATCAGACAACACAATTGTCCAGGTAAGAGGAAGAATTAACGTGTCATTCTAATAAAGAATTGACAACTGACCTTTCAGGCGGCCATCTTCCCGATAGCCGCCTTTTTTATTTTATACACAAGTGAATTCAAAATTTGATTGTTGATTTCACTTGTGTATAATTAATTATTTTTCTTCTTGCTACTTATGCTTAATGCTTTAAATTAGTGCTTTCCTTGCATAAAAAGAAACTTTCCTTTAGTATTTCGCAGTAGAGAACCTTCTTCTTGCAATCGATTGCACTGGACATCAAAAAGAAAAATTGGCAAATTCACTCTCTTTTACGAGTGGAATAGAATGTCTATAACAGCACTAACAGAACTTGATGCGCTAACGATACTTAGTGGAACCCCCTTGTTGGGTCCAGTAAAAATCGGTCTATTGATGAGATACTTTGGATCCGCTCTTGAAATTCTTGAAGCGCCTCTCCAAGAAATTGCCGCACTTCCTGGCTTTGGACCAAAAGTGATGGGAGGGTGGGGCCACTGGAACTATGACGAGGCGTGGAAAAAAAATATAGAGCTGGTACACAAATATAATGTGACGCGCATCCCTTACAACGATCCTAGTTTTCCCGCACTATTAAGAGGGATTCCCGATGCGCCTATTCTATTATATGTGAAAGGGACACTCAAACCCTCTGACGATGAAGCGATTGCTGTCATTGGAACGCGGACGGCGAGCCATTATGGTTTAGAGATGGCCGAGAGGTTTGGGACCGATTTAGCGAGAGAGGGAATGACGGTCATCAGTGGTCTTGCCCGAGGAGTGGATACCGCTGCCCATAAGGGCGCATTAAAAGGTGGACGTACTATTGCAGTGATCGGCTCCGGACTTGCCGATGTATATCCTAGGGAAAACCGTGGATTAGCAGAAGCAATTGTCGCGAACGGGGCCTTAATTAGTGAGTTTCCGATGTTGGCGCCTCCGGACCGTACCAACTTTCCGCAGCGCAATCGAATTGTTAGTGGGATGTCTAAAGGGGTATTGCTGATTGAAGCGCCCCAAAAAAGTGGGGCGATGTTAACGATGCAGCTGGCGCAACGCCATAAGCGTCGCCTATTTGCCTTGCCAGGCCGTGTGGATACGGAAACATTTCGGGGAAATTCGCTCCTGATTAAAACAGGGCAAGCGCAGTTGGTGGAAAGAGCGGACGACATTTTGTTCGCCTTTGACGATCTCTTTACCAGAAAAAAAGCGGTGTCGGCTGCGGAGCCTAAAAAGCGCGCCATTGTTTTGCAAGAGGATGAAATTCAGCTACTTAAACTAATGCCGGACGACGAAGTGTCGATTGATACGATGGTATCCTTAACAAAGCTTCCTGTTAATAAATTGTCTGTTTTGTTAATGGGTTTACTGTTAAAGCAAGTAATAAAAGAATATCCTGGAAAATTATATAAAAAATCGCTCTCTTAAGGAGAATATATGGGAAAATCACTCATCATTGTCGAGTCCCCTGCAAAAATCAAAACGTTGAGCAAAATTCTTGGGCCAAAATACATTTTCGAATCTTCGATTGGCCACATCCGCGATTTGCCTCAAAAAGAATTTGGGATCGACGTAGAAAACAACTTCACTCCAACCTACGTGACGATGCCCGATAAGCTTAAGGTCGTTGCCAGCCTGCAAAAGGCCGCGAAAGGATGCGATACTGTCTATCTCTGTCCCGACCCCGACCGCGAAGGAGAGGCGATTGCCT
Organism: uncultured bacterium; assembly: GCA_964367715.1. Taxonomy (GTDB): domain Bacteria; phylum Chlamydiota; class Chlamydiia; order Chlamydiales; family Criblamydiaceae; genus CAYIYO01. The sequence continues at coordinate 45,210 of CAYIYO010000001.1, read as the reverse complement.
GGCACATCAAAGAAATTCTTCCTACAAATACGGTCACAAAACGGGTCTCTTTTAACTCGATCACAAAAGACGCCGTTCTTAAAGCACTTGAACATCCCCGCGAAATTGACCAAAGTCTTGTCGATGCCCAACAAGCGCGCCGTCTTCTCGATCGCATGGTTGGATACAAAATTTCCCCCATATTAAATCGCCGCATCCAAAGAGGAAAAGGGGAATCTGTCTCCGCCGGCCGCGTGCAATCCGTCGCCTTAAAATTTGTAGTCGAACGCGAAAAAGAGATCATGGCTTTCCTCCCCATGGAATACTGGAATCTCGCCGCCCTGTTAAAAGGTCACAAAGAAGAGCGTCAATTCCGCGCCTCCCTATATTCTGTGGACGGAAGAAAGGTAGACAAAGAGCCGGTCGAAGGAAAAAATCTCTTCATCATCAACAACAAAGAGATAGCGGACCAAGTGATTACACAAATGAAGCTGGGTAGCTACCGCGTCGAACACGTGGAAAAAAAGGAAAAACGCCGCTTTGCTGTTCCGCCTTTTATCACGTCAACTCTCCAGCAGGAAGCCAGCCGTCACCACGGTTTTTCATCCAACCGTACGATGAGCGTCGCGCAAAAGCTTTACGAAGGGATAGAGATTGGCGACCAAGGCGCAGAAGGTTTGATCACCTACATGCGTACGGATTCCGTTCGCGTCGCTCCCGAAGCCATCAGCGATGTCCGCAACTACATCCAAACAACATATGGACCTGACTTCCTTCCTGACAGCCCTAAATTCTATACCACCAAAAAAAGTGCACAAGATGCGCACGAAGCCATCCGCCCAGCAAATCTTAAGTACACGCCAGAAAGCATACAAAAATATTTGACAAAAGAAGAGTTTCTTCTCTACCAACTCATCTGGCGCCGTTTCATTGCATCGCAGATGATGCCAGCAGTCTATGATACTCTTTCTGCTGACATCACCAACGACAACGGCATTATCGTCCGCGCAACCGGATCTGTCATCAAGTTCCAAGGATTCCTCGCTGTCTACGAAGAAAAGTTCGATGACGACGACGAAAGCGATGAAAACAAGCAGCTTCCTCCGCTCGAAGAAGGCGATGCATTAAAGCTTATGGATCTCACTGCGGACCAGGCCTTTACCCGTCCTCCCCCACGTTATACGGAAGCATCACTCGTCAAAGAATTGGAAAAGTCAGGGATCGGACGCCCTTCGACCTATGCCGCGATCATGAATAAAATTCAAAGCCGCGACTATACGGTCAAAGAAAGTGCACGCCTAAAACCAACCGAGCTGGGCTTTGTCATTGCTGCTCTCTTGGAAGCGAACTTCACGCAGATCATGGACATCAATTTTACTGCTTCAATGGAAGACAGTCTTGAAATGGTTGCTGACAACAAAAAAAATTGGAAAGAGCTGCTAAGCGAATTCTGGGGGCCTTTCATTGCCAACCTTGCGATTGCAGAAAAAGAAGCCTTTGTTCCACGTGTCGCAACAGAGATCGAATGTCCTTCCTGCAAAAAGGGAACACTCCAAAAAGTATGGTTTAAAAATAAATACTTTTACGGATGCTCCAACTATCCAGAATGCAGCCACACGGCACCATTAGAAGAGCTGACGTTTAACAAAGAAGAATATGCAGAAGATTTTAATTGGGAACAAGCATGTCCAGAATGCCAATCTCCAATGAAATTGCGTCACGGACGCTTCGGAGCATTCCTTGGATGCACCAAGTATCCCGAATGTCGCGGCATTGTCAACATTCCAAAACGCGGAGAGGTATTCATTCCTTTAAGTGAGATGCCCGCATGTCCTGCAATTGGATGTACTGGAAGATTGCAATCGAGGAAATCGCGTTTTGGTAAAACGTTTTACTCGTGCTCGACTTATCCCGAATGCGATGTCATCGTGAATAATTTAGAAGATGTCGCAACAAAATATCCTAATCACCCACGCACTGCCTACGAGAAAAAGACGAAAGGTGGAAAAAAAGGGGCTCCCGCTAAAAAAGGCGCTGCAGCAAAAACTGCAACGAAGAAGAAAGCTGCAACAACAAAGAAAAAAACCCCTTCTACTCGTGTGCAACCAAAAATGAAGCTCAGTGACGACCTTGCTGAATTTCTCGGCACCGCAGAACTCTCTCGTGGCGATGTGACGAAGCAAGTATGGGTTTATATTAAAGAGAATAATCTGCAAGATGAAAAGGATAAACGGATGATTGTCCCTGACAGCAAGCTTGCAAAAGTATTTGGTTCACCAGAACCAATCAACATGTTCAAGATGACATCCGTAATCAGTAAACACTTAGGCTAGGAGACACCCATGCGTACGCTATTACTATCACTTATGTCACTTTTAATCCCCTTAACATCAATCAATGCAACAGAAAAGGAATTTGTCATGCCAAAAGACCCTGTTATCGTTATGGAAACGACACAAGGCACAATTGAGATTCGTCTCATGCCAGATATTGCCCCTAAAACAACAGAGAACTTTATTCGTCTCACAGAAAATCACTACTACGATGGCCTCACTTTTCACCGTATCATCCCTGAATTTATGATTCAAGGTGGAGATCCAACAGGAACAGGTATGGGCGGTCAATCAATCTGGGGTAAACCTTTTGCGGACGAAGTGACAACCAGCGCGAAGTTCGATAAAGGCGGAATCCTTGCTATGGCAAACTCAGGCCCAAACACAAACGGAAGCCAGTTTTTTATTACCACAGTCGCGACTCCATGGCTAAACATGAAGCATACAATTTTCGGACAAGTAGTAAAAGGCCAAGATGTTGTCGAAAAACTTGAAAATGTTAAAACAGGTCCAAGCAATAAGCCTGTCGAACAACAAAAAATTATTAAAGCATACGTCAAAGACGCTGCACAATAATTCGATCGAGCCGGGACTATCTGGACCGGCTCTCTCTATTATACTTTTGGTAAACTATGCGTTTTTACTTTCTTCTCTTCTTCTTATTTCCTTTTTATCTTGTTGCTTCTATCCCCTTGACATTCGATGATCTTGTGAATATCAAATTCGAATCAACCCAAAATAACCGCGAAGTCGAGGTACGTGGATTTCTCTATCCCACACAAGAGGGACAATATGTTTTAGCGTCGGAACCAAACCTTAAAACATGCTGCATCGGAACAGGAAAAAAGACTACTCCACAATTGAAGCTGATCGAAGGAAAAGACCTTCCTACAACGACGCGTGCCGTCACAGTAAAAGGTACCTTTTCTTATTTATTACAAGACGGACGCCCTGTTTATTTGCTCACCAATCCAATTGTAGTCGAAGAAGAATTTTATTCTCTGGGAGCTATTCTTATCTTAATGACTGGTGTTGGGATTGTGGCTTATCTACTAAAAAGATCCAAAGACAAACGACAATAACAACATTGATCACACATTTTTCATGTTATTGAGGCCTAAAAGTATTTTTAGGCCGTTGGGGTCGTTATTGTCATTAATGTCGTTTGATTCTAATTAATTTTTTGGGAGGATGAGCTGAACGTGGGGGATGTGCATGCCTAAAAAATCCTTTCCGATTAGACGGAATTTTTCTGGATCGTCCGAAACAAAAAAGGTGGCCGCATTTTCGATGACATGTTGGCCACTTCCTTCTTGCGCTTGCAACAATGCGGCGACCTGCTCTGCGCATGTCGTTGCGGAGTCCACTACATTGACATCTGGACCAAGTTCTTCTTGAATGAGCGTTCGCAGCAAAGGATAGTGCGTACAGGCGAGCAAAACTGTATCTACCTGTTCTTCTTTTAAAGGGGCAAGGTACTCTTTAATAAGAAGGCGGGTTGCAAGGTGATCAACAAGACGTTCTTCCACTAGGGGTACAAATAAAGGGCATGCGATAGAAATTACATGGGCATCAGGATCACGCTCTTTAATTGCCACTTGATAAACATCCGATTTTATCGTTCCTTTCGTTCCCAAAATTGCGATGCGCTTATTCTTTGTCTTTGCCAGGACAGCACTTACGCCCGGCTCTACCACGCCGACAATAGGAATATGGAAAAGGGTACGCAATTTTTCAAGAGAGTATGCTGACGCCGTGTTACATGCGACGACAAGGAGCTTTATTTTGTGTTCCATTAAAAAGATAGAATTTTCAATGGAATAACGGATAATTGTTTCTGGACTTTTTTCTCCGTAAGGAACACGCGCGGTGTCTCCGAAGTAGATGAAACGTTCGCACGGAAGCACATGCATCATCTGCTGCATGACGGTGAGACCTCCCACACCGGAATCGAAGACTCCAATTGCTGCCTGATTATTTATGTGTTCCATTTCCAGGGACTTTTAGCTTTTGTCCAATAATGATGGTATTATTTTTGAGACTATTGGCTTCTTTGAGGTCGCGTATTGTCGTATGAAATTTTTGTGCGATAGAGCCTAGGCTGTCGCCGGATTGGACACGATAAATTCCAGGAGAGTCACTACTTTTTGTGTCGATCTCGGCAATGGCGACCGCGGTTTCGCCTTTTATTGCTTGCATGAGTGACTGCATGGCAGATTTAAGGCTATCGATATTGCGCGCCTGTCTATCAACAGTTTTTTCTAGTTCTACGATGCGTTTTTGGTATTGCTCTAGGACGGAGCTCGATTGATTGGCATGTGTTTGCAGCTGTTTAAGATCGGTAGTGAGACTTTTGATCGTCGCTTCACTACTTTCAGAGCGTCCTTTTAAGGAGTCCTTGTGGGCTTTTGAGCTGCTATCCATTTCAATACGTAGGCCAGCAATTGTCTCTTCTTCGTTGCGAAGACGATCTTCTAGAGACTTCAATTGTGCGTCATGATTGTTGAGTTCATGACGCATAATTTCTACGCGGTCGAAGATTCTTTTTACGCCATTTTGCTCCTGGCTGTTATTGTTCAATGAAGCGGCATGTGCAGGCTTACATAGGGAAAATAACAGAAGTAAAGAAACGAGTTTTGCTAGCCACATAGTTTATCGTTGGTACACGCGAAATTCTGCACGACGGTTTTTTGCCCATGTATACTCGTCAACGCCTAACACTGAAGGACGTTCCTTACCGTAGGAGGTAGTGAATACGTTGTCTGGGCTGACCCCTTCTTGGATAAGAACATTTCTTATTGCGTTTGCACGGCGGGAACCTAGAGCTAAGTTGTAGGCTTCTGCCCCGCGTTCATCGCAATGACCTTCAATAAAGACATAAACATTTGGATGCTGACGCAAGTAGGTTGCCATCTTTGTGAGAGCACCAAGATTTTCGTCGCCTTTTACCATGCTGCTATCGTATGGAAAGTGAACAGTTTTGAAAATCCCTGACATTCCTGGAATTGTAGACGGATCTTTAAACGCTTCAATTCCTGGAAGAGAGCTACCAGGATCGCCCGGGCTTTCTTGAGGCTGTTGCATGGACATGTCGCCCATTGCGATTTCGTCGCCGTCGATGATGTCGCCTAATGAACTGTAGTTGGAATCGCCATAGCTGCCCTCATCATTCGTTCCGTAGAATTCTCCACGGGAATTGACCTGTCTGGAATCGTAATGATTTCCTGACAACGCACTCAAACCGCGTGTTAGGTGGCGGCCGCATGATTTTGTGTCGTCCCAAACCTGATCTCTATTTCTGCTACAGGAGGTGAAGGAGAGTGCTGTTGTAAGGGTGCAGATGCTTAAGACAATACGTGCTATTTTCATGAAATTCCTCATACAATTCAATATAGTTATGGTATACACAAGTGAAATCAAAAATCGGTTTTTGAATTCACTTGTGTATATATTCGATATAAAGATTGATCTTAGCAAACCTCTTCGCCCATCGCAAGAACAATCTATTCAATTCCGCTTTTAATGCACCTCAAAAGCCCATGGCTCCCAGCTAGGAAAGCGTTTATCTCCATTCCCTGCCGTAATTTTTACTGGCGTTGGTTGATTGAGACTGAGGAAAAAAAGTTGGCTATTTGCCTCTCCTCCAACATTGTATACGAGATGCAAACTGTTAGGCGCCCAGCTTGGATTTTCTTTATTGCCTGAACCAAATGTCAACTGGCGTTCTTTTTTGGTGATAAAGTCATAAACAACGATTTGTCTTGCTCCTGCGATAAGAGCACTGTAGGCAATTTTTTGCCCGTCCGGAGACCATGCCGGAGCTGTGCACCCTTTGTTGAAACGTGTGATCAAGCGTGCTTTAACATCGGACAACTTTACTCCAGGCGGCGTTACATCCACCACATAGATTTTTGCAGAGCCATCTTTGTCGGAGACGAATGCTACTTGTTCTCCATTTGGACTAAACGAGGGGGTTCCTTGGGTCGCGTGACGTGCAGAAAAAATCTGACGCGGTTTTCCTTTTACTCCTTCCTCAAGAGAGAATTCTTGAACAAAGACCTCTGGATTTCCTGTCACATCACTAATGAAAGCAATTTTATTGCGCTGATGAGACAATGTTGGCATCAGCTGATTTCCAGGCAATGCCGATAGGCGTTTTGTTCCATTCCCTTGAAGCGATCCAATGAAAATTTTTGGTTGCCCAGTTTGGTAAGAGACAAAGAAAAAGCTTCCCGGACGTTTTCCTGGAGCAGCTTTAAAGTATTGAGGAGTAACAGCATATCCAACATTTGTTAGGACGCGACGAGAATTCCCTCCATCATAATCTGCTTCCCACATCTCAGATGTCCACTCTTCTTTTCCAGGAATTTTATGACGAATCGTATATAAAACCCGCGTACGGGCAATGCCTTCTTTTCCAAAAAGAAGTTTGTGGATCGTATCGGATGCCACATGAACCTGCTGTCTATCAGCACTAAATTCTCCAGTCAATGGAATTTTATCGATTGTTTTTATCCATGTCCCAGTGACGGAGTAAACTTGAACCTTTAACGTAGTTTCCACGACCTTTGGAATGATCACATAATACGCCCCACTTGCTGCCCATGCTGAGCTCGGACCTAATGCCGTTGTTGCTTTTTCGAGAGAATCCGTAGGCTTTAAAAGTGTTGTCATTCCATTGTGTGTCAGGTCGAAACGAATTAACGATTCAATTTTAGTCAAATAACTCGCATCAAACCGCGTATTTTCACTTTGCATCCGAGACAGATAGACCGGCATCAGCTGCGCACCGGTTTCTAATTGCACGTGCAGTGTGTCCTGGTCAGTCGCATGGGTCACTTGAAGGGAAAACAAGAGACACAAAAAGAAGGAACGGAAAGTAGTTTGCATGGGGCACCTTGAGTATTATACCACGGTTCGGATAAATTTTGATATTTGGACTCAGCGAAAGCCCCGCGGTTAAGAGATCGTAAGTGGTTTAATATTAACAACATGAACCCACTTGCGATCTCTTAACCCCGGGGCTTTGGCTGAGTCGAAATGCCAAAATTTACCCGAATCGTAGTATAACCGAGTTGAATTTATTATTCGTTCGTTAAGTTAATGATAAAAGTATAATTATTCTCCCCAGAGAAATTTTTTCCAAAGTCGATAAATTTCAATGTGGGCAGTGTGCTTTCAATATAGGTACGATTCAATGTGCTTTGCGAGTTAAGGACGGTAATATTTGCGACGCGCCCTGTGCGTTCCAACGTCAACTTCAATTTCACCTCTCCAAACTCTGGAAGACGCAATAGCCGCTTTAGCCGTATTGACAGCTCATCCCGATAAGAGGCTTCTGTGCCCGTTAGTCGGTCATTGCCGACGGCATCAATCTGAAGCTTTTCAATTTTTCCAGGAAGGATTGCTCCTGCTTTTGTTGGTGAAGTTGATCCTTTATCGCGATTTTTATCAATTTTTGCAATGCTTTCCTCTGCAGAAGCAAGAAGCTTTTTAAGCGCTTCATTTTGCGGCTTTTTGGGTTCGCTTTTTTTTGCGACGACTTGATCTGTCGCTTTTTTATGAGTCTCTTTTTTTCCTACAACTTTGGGGGCTGCCTTTGATCCCGATTTTTTGGGTGCTTCATCAATTTGTGGAACAGGAGCTTTCCACTTTGGCTTCTTGGATTCTGGCGGAACACGTCGTTCAACAGGCTTAGGCTTTTGAGGAGGAGGAATCGCAGGAAGTGGCTGCACCTCTTCTGGTAAAGGCTCCTCCTTTTGATAATCCACAGGAAATTCATCCGTCTCAGAAGGTTGTGGCGGAAGCGGAGGCTCTGCCAGAGCCAAAAGAGGCTCCTTCACATTTATCGTCTGGACGACAAGGCGCGGGGAAGGAGCAGAGACAGGAACCCGTTCGGGAGAGATCCATCCCAACCAACAAAGAAAAAATAGATGGGCACTAACAACGACTGCAGCAATCCATCGCAATAAAAATTGCGTCTTCATCTTATCCTCCTGATGGCTTGAGGACAATATCCATTTGGTCGAATCCTGCACTTTCTACTGCATTTTTAACTGCCTGGTAGGTTCCGAAAAATGCATTTCTGTCGTGAAAAACCTGAGGACGCGCCTTTGGATGCTGACGCTTCGCCTCGCGCAGCAGCACGAGGAGTCGGTCTTGATTTACATATTGGCTGTTGAAGCTGATTTTGTTGTTTTTTAGGACGTGAATCGCGATGGGACTATTCTCAGTCACGGCAACAGAAGGTTGACGCGGATTCGCTGTGGCAGCAGCAAGGTCCACCTGATCCACCTCTAAAAGAGGGGCAATCAAAATGAACATGATCAAAATCACAAAAACAACATCGATTAAAGGCGTCAAGTTAACTGTCGGCTGCTCCTCATCCCCTGCATATCGTCGCAATAATCGTCTACTCATGATCGATCCTAGTTCAACTCTACTTTTCGATACTGCATCTCTACAGAAGCAAGAATGCCATTGGAGAATGCTTGCATATCGGTTTCGAAATTACGAATATCATTTTTTAAATAGTTATAGCCGATCAACGCAGGAATTGCATCTAATAATCCCAACACTGTCGTTGTCAACGCCAATGACAATCCTCCCAACACCATCTGACTTGTGTTGCCTCCGGTCTGCGCCTGCATATCAGAAAAGGTGGTTAAAATTCCCCACACGGTCCCTAACAATCCAAGAAAAGGTCCGAGACTGACAATCGTCGCCAACGCATACACATACTTATCTAAAAATTTTATTTCAGAAGCAATGGTCGTCATCAAATGCGATTCGACGACGGCAACATCGGATAAAGACAAAAAGGAGGCGCCTGTTTCTTCATCTTTAGCTCCGAAGCGTCGATTTTTATTGAGGAGTTCGACTGTTTGCTTTTTCAGAACCTGATACAAATTAAAAAAAGGATTTACACCTTCCTCACCTTTTGGAACAGAGATGTCGACATTTAAAAGATTTCCTTTATAGTTACTGAATGATGACGCAAAAATTAAAGAATTTTTTCTGGCCCGTTGAGTCAAAATTACTTTATAAATAAGGATCATCCACGTCAAAATCGATAAGGCGATCAATCCAATGAAGATGAGCTTGCCTAGGAGATCTGACTGCAGGTAAGCGTCAAAAAAAGGGTTTACACCAAGAATGTATTGATTTACAAACATTTACAATTCCTTTATAATAAATGATTAATCCTTAATCTTTTAGATCGAACAAATCATTTTGTTTGTTAACAGTGTTAACAATGTTTGAGCTAAATGTCAAGGATAACCGAAGCATACAAAAAGGTAGGTAATAATGAATAAAATACTCATACTTTTACTGGCAGTCAGCCTTTACTTCTCGCCTTCACTAGAAGGAAGCGAACAAGAAGGATCTCCTGTCAAAGCGGAACTCTTCTATGATACAGAAGCAGTGAAGCCAGGCGAACCTTTATGGGTCGGCATTCGGTTAACTTTGGATGACGGATGGCATGCCTACTGGAAAAATCCGGGCGATGCAGGATTTCCTATTTCTGTTTCTTGGGAGCTTCCTTCCGGATACCAAGCGGGACCCTTACTATGGCCGGCGCCCCAGCGCTTTGATTCCCAGTCGGTCGTTGGATATGGCTACGAAGGCGAAGTTTTCCTCCTCACGCAAATTTCTGTTCCTAAAGGGGTGGCGACACCCGACATCGGAGCCTCTTTAAAATGGCTAGCCTGTTCCGATACCGCATGCTTACCGGGCGGAACACAATTAAATGCATTAAAAGGACACTTTGCTTCAGCGATCAATGCGGCAGTGGCACGCCTTCCTAAAGAAATGACTCTTGGGGTCACACGCAATGGCGATCTCCTAGAAGTTGCTGTCGAAGAAAAAGGGACGGCGATAAAAAATGCGTATTTTTGTCCGGAAGAGCAACATCTCATCGACGACCATATTCCAGCGACCCTGATTAGTGACGAAAAAGGCCAACGCATTGTTCTAAAAGATAGCGGATCCTCCACAGATTTAAAAGGAATACTTGTCATCGAACGCGATGAAGTAGAATCGATCGCCCTTGCGACGCCTATTCAAAGCAAGGGAAGCGACGGCTCCTTCTTAACATATAACGACATTAAAAAAGGCGTGGGAGCTCCTGCCCTCACAGAACCTGCGACTGAAAATTTTGCTTTCGAAGGAGGACTTCTCTTTTATCTAATGACCGCTTTGGTTGGAGGACTTATCCTTAACTTGATGCCGTGCGTTATGCCCGTTATCTCATTTAAAATTTTAAGTTTTGTTAAGATGGCAGGACAAAGTCGATCCGCCACCTTCAAACACGGTGCCGCCTTTTCTCTTGGTGTCCTCGTCTCTTTCTGGACCCTTGCCAGCGGATTGCTTTTGTTGCAGGCGTATGGCCATTCCGTAGGTTGGGGATTCCAACTACAAGAGCCTATTTTTGTCGCGAGCCTTGCTGCAGTGATGCTCGTGTTTGGACTTAGTTTGTTTGGACTTTTTGAAATGGGAACCCTCTTTGCGTCATGGGCAGGACAGAACAGTGGAAAAGTCACGAAAGAGAAAAAAGAAAGTTTGTACGGAAGCTTCTTCAGCGGTGTGTTGGCAACAGCGGTGGCAACGCCTTGTACAGGACCTTTCCTCGGACCTGCCGTCGGCTTTGCTGTGACGCAGCCTCCTTTCGCAGCGTTGCTTATCTTCACATTCCTCGGCTTGGGGATGGCATTGCCTTACCTCATTTTGTCCGCATTCCCTTCCTTGTTGCGTTTTGTTCCGCGTCCTGGACCGTGGATGGTAACCTTTAAAGAGGCCACAGGATTTATAATGATTGCCACAGTGATGTGGTTGTTGTGGGTATTTGGTGCGCAGACCGACAGTTTTGCCCTCTTTCTTTTAATGGCGGGATTATTCCTCCTTGCAATTGGAAGCTGGATTTTTGGAAAATGGGGATCGCCTGTTCGTCGCCGTCCTATCCGCATCGTCGGACTCATTTTCACCACTGCATGCTTTTTATTAGGGGCAAATATCATTTACACGGCTTCTTCTCCTGCAATTGATTCGTTAGGAGAGACGCGTCCCTTAAGCATTGGCGACCATCATCCAACAGGCGCATGGGAGCCCTTTTCTCGCGAACGTTTGAAAGAGCTGCAAGCAAAAGGGATTCCTGTCTTCATCGACTTCACTGCGCGCTGGTGCCTAATCTGCCAAGCAAACCATCTTGTGCTTTCTGTCGACGAAGTCGATAAAAAGATGACAGAAATGGGTGTCGTGAAGATGAAAGCGGACTGGACCAAGTACGATCCTATCATCACAGAAGAGTTGAAGAAATACGGCCGTAGTGGCGTTCCTCTCTACCTTCTTTATGATGGAAAAAATGATGAAGCAGAAGTGATGTCACAAGTGTTGACTCCCTCTTCTATTATTCAATCCTTAGAAAAAATCGAAAACCAACTCCTAATTGAAAATGCCCATTGAACTGATTGACTCGCACGCACACCTCACCTCTTCCGCCGTCTACCCGATGGTGGAAGAACTCCTTTCCAATGCCCAACACGCGGGCATCACCTCTATCATCAACATCTGCACGGATGTCGACACGCTAGAAAAAGGGATCCTTTTAGCAAAGAAATATCCATGGATTCATAACGTCGCCTCTACAACCCCACACGATGTCGATGCCGAAGGCGAAGCCGTCTTTCCCGTGATGGCAGCCGCCGCGCGTAACGGACAACTCGTCGCTGTAGGAGAAACGGGTCTCGACTATTTTCATCACCACTCGAAGCCAGAATCGCAGCAACTTTTTCTCCGCCGCTATCTTCAGCTCGCCCTAGAATGCACTCTTCCTGTCGTGATCCACTGCCGCGATGCATTTGCAGATTTTTTCCGCATCCTCGACGAAGAATATATCGTCAACAACACCCACGCCCCGGGAGTCCTCCACTGCTTTACTGGAACGCTTCAAGAAGCCGAGGAAGTCATCAAACGGGGATGGTTCCTTTCTCTCAGCGGAATTGTGACATTTAAGAAAAGTGAAGAGCTGCGAGAAGTCGCAAAAAGAGTTCCCTTGGATCAACTTCTGATCGAAACCGATACTCCCTATCTCGCTCCACAAGGTCGACGCGGAAAACAAAATGAACCGGCCTTCATTTTGGAAACGGCACAATGCATTGCGAACGCAAAAGGAATCTCTTTAGAAGAGCTGGCATCCGCTACAAAAGCCAATGCCAACCATCTCTTTAAATTATAAAACAATGCCCCACGCAAATGCCATCGCCATAAAAGCCGCAAACGCATAGCCGACATCAATCGCATACGCTTTGATCGGCTTTTTTGCCCAGATAACACCGGAAAATTGAGTCGTCACAACAAATCCCAACCAAATCCAAAATACCACATACCAGGCATCAAAAATGGTGCGGATAAGGAAGTAATCTAACACTCCACCCATCACCCAAGAAACAAGGAATGCGATTCCAAAAGCCGCCGCATAATCCTTCGTCGTTGCTGTCAACTCTGCTCTAGAAAATCCATGCGCCTCCACCCACAAATTACCAAACGCATTCGGATGGTACCAAAAGAATCCTACTGCCATATGAATCACAGCAATCACCACAATAGCAATAAAATGTGCAGCTAAAAAACTAAACATGATGAATATCCTCCGTTAAAACGATTGATTCAATTAATAACACAACTATTTATTTTATACACAATTGAATTCAAAAATTGGCTTTTTGAGCATGTCAAAGCCCCGGGATTGACCAATCGAAAGTTGGTTCATATTATTAATATTAAACGACTTTCGATCGGTCAATCACGGGAGCTTTCACATCGCTTAAAAACCGATTCTTGATTTCACTTGTGTATATACACAATTGAATTCAAAAATTGGCTTTTTTTGGGGATAGTGATCGCACATTGCCTTTAAATGACAAAGAAAATTTTTATGATTATTTACAATTGCAATAAAATCCTAACACGAATAAGATACTCTTCTTAATGGAAAGATGGCTGAGCGGCTGAAGGCACATCCCTGCTAAGGATGCGTACTCGTAAGGGTACCGAGGGTTCAAATCCCTCTCTTTCCGATCTTTTACCTTTTCTTCACTCCCAACATCGCTGCAACATATGTCGTTCCTGCAATCAACGCAATCGACGCTCCTGCAGGCCAATCCATATGATAAGAAACGACCATTCCGCTGATGCAGAATGCCCAGCTAAACACAATCGCTAACAGCATCATTCGCGAAAGACGTGTCGTAAATAAATTCGCAATAGAGGCAGGAATTGCCAACATCGTCATCACAAGGATGACTCCGACAACCTGAACAAGTAACACAATGGTAATCGCTGTCAACACGAGCAGCAACAAGTACAATGCTTTAACAGGAATTCCTTGCAGCTTCGCCTGCTCTTCATCAAAACAAAGCGCCAAAAAGCGTTTATGAAGGCAAAAAACAACAGCCAATACCAACACATCCAACGCACACAAAAACCACAAGTCATTGGGCGACACCCACAACAAATTTCCAACCAAAAAATTCGTGAGTTCGACGTTGAATCCAGGAGTCTGCGAAATAAACACAACACCAATGGCCATCCCTATCGACCAAAGTGCAGCAATGACAGAGTCTTCCCGTTCTCGATAGTTGAGATGGATCCATCCAATAATCAACGCAGCAGCAACAGCGGCGATAAGGGCTCCAAAGATAGGACTCGCCCACTCCATATGATACGCACGTTGCAGCCAAAGGCAAATGCCGATGCCGCTAAGGACAGAGTGGGAAATACCCCCGCTAATAAAAACAATCCGCTTTACCACAACGTACGAACCGATAATTCCGCTCACAACAGAGGCGGCAAGCCCTGCAAATAAAGCAGTAAGTAGAAGAGGATTGACAAGCATCGCCTGAAAAAAGGTGAGTGATTCTTCCATTATTTTTCCCCTTCGTCTTTTTTCACTTGAAGCTGGCAGCAAGGATCCTTACTTTCTTCTGGAAAGAGGAGAGGTGCATGGTACAGTCCTAAAGCAAAATGCTCGCACACCTCTTTAGAAGCGTATGTCGTCACTGTATTTTGTACGCAGATAATGCGTTCGACGACATGAATCGATTCACGCAGGTCGTGCGTGACCATCAACAGCGTGACATCGCCTGCCAACGCTTTTAGAATGCTAAGAATATCGGTCTGCGCCTGTGGATCCACATTTGCCGTCGGCTCATCCAAAAGCAATAATGCCGGCTTTGACACCAACGCACGCGCAATCAGCACACGCTGCATCTGTCCACCAGATAATGCACCGATGTGTCTGTCCTTAAAAGGCAGCATTCCCACCTTATTCAGCGCTTCCATCGCCGCCTTTTTATCTTCTCCAGAGAAGCGTCCATACCAAGGGAGATGCGAGAGCAACCCGGACAACACGACTTCCATCACAGAAATCGGAAACTGGCGATCATACCGTAAATTTTGTGGAACATACCCGACATGCTGACGCATCGCGTCGGGATCTTTTCCAAAAAGAGAGATGGTTCCGCTTTGCGGAGAGAGGAATCCCATCAACAACTTTAATAAAGTCGTCTTCCCCCCACCGTTGGGACCAATAATTCCCATGAATTCGCCCGCAAACACCTCAAAAGAGACATCGGTTAGGGCAGGAACATCCCCATATGCAAAATTCACGTCATCAAATTTGACTATGATTTTTTTCTCAGCAGATTTCATTATTTTTTCCTTATTAGGATCCAAATTGCTGCCCGATCGCGCGCATGGAATTCATGTAGTCTTCGGAATAGGGATCCAGCTCGACAACTTCTGCACCAATTTGAGCAGCGATTAAGCGTGCACCTTTGCTGCTATACTGGGGCTGAATAAATATTTTTTTTACATGTGCACGGCGTGCTTTTTCAATGATAGAGGTCATCTGTTTTGGAGTCGGATCTTTCCCTTCTGATTCGATGGAAAGCTGCTCTAGGCCATAGTCGCGAACAAAATAGGCGTAAGCCGGATGCATCACCATGATCACATTGGTGCTTTTATTAGAGAGGGAGTGGCGAATGTCCGCATCAAGCGCATCAAGCTCCACAATGAATGCTTCTAAATTTTTTTGATAAAGGTCGCGATGGGCAGGATATTTCTGCTCTAGGGTTTGTGCGATCGTGCGCGCCTGTGCTTTTACTTCGCGTGGACTCAACCAAATGTGCATGTCTTGCATGTTGGCATCGTGACAGCAATGGCAGCTTCCTTCAGAAGCCGTAATCATATCGACACCTTCCCGCATGTTCACAAACAGCATATCCGGATGATGGCTCTTCAATGCATCCCGAAGGCGAGGCTCAAATCCCTCACCCACCATAAACCATATAGACGCCTTACTCGCGCTGATCATCAGTTTGGGCGTCGGCTCAAACGTATGAGAACTTGCTCCGGTGGGCACTAAGACCTGCACCTTGACCGTATCACCTGCAATCCGCTCCACAAAATATTTGTGAGGCGAAACGCTGACTAAAATCGTTGATTCTTCCGCATGAAGGCAAAAGAACGACGCAATAAATAAAAAGGTAAAAATGAAAATTGAACGCATACAAATAATTTATACTATATGCCCATTAATTTCCAGCAAAATAGGTTTTTATCAAATTATAAAGTGAAGTAAAAACTTATTTTTGACTTGATACTTTTAAAATAAATAATATATATTTACTAGAAAACACTGAACACACAAGGAGACAACAATGACCATTTCTTTCGCAAATTTAAGGCCCCTATTAGAAAAACAAACTGCCCACCTAGAACAAGGAGAAAAGTCAACAGGTTTTACAGGCTGGTTTGATGAAGGTGTTGTAGTTAAAATGAAAGCAAAAATGATTTTAACAATTAACGCTACGCCAAAAGACCAACGCGGAACAGGTTACGACCCTAGAGTATTTACTGCCACAGTCACCATGACCCCATTTAACGAAGAGTTACAAAATATCGCCTCCGAGTATTTCTTAAACAAAAAAACTTCCTCCTCCGAAAATGGATCTGAGCGCCTTTTCTTTAGCACAGTTCTAATCAATAATGAATGTATTATTGGATAATTAAATTAATAAAATTTTATTTAAAAATAGACTAGGAATTCCTTAGTCTATTTTTATTTTCTCAAGAAAAACGAGCAATTAAAAGGCATATATACACAAGTGAAATCAAAAATTAGTTTCTACTTCCATCGCCTGTAGGAAAAAAATCTCTGCCTTTGCATGCGACTTTTCAAGCTCGAATCACACTAATAGATAACCCCCGAGATAATATGGGGGTTTCTCTGTCTTTCCGAATCGCATCACTTGCATATTTAAGCGCACAGCCATCCTGCTGAACAGCAGCCTTGACGATGTTTAGGTTATGCCGAAGCTCTTCGCTTGCATATTGAAGCGCACAGCCATTCTGTTTAACAGCAGCCATGACGATTTCTGGGACATGCCGAAGCTCTTTGCTTGCATATTGAAGCGCAGAGCCATTCTGTTTAACAGCAGCCAGGACGATTTCTTGGTCATTAATAGCTTTCTTTTTTGCTGAATTATATAGATGTTGAAGTGCTCCGTCTAGATCATATTTTGTATATCCACCTCTTTTTGCTTGCTCTACTCTAACAAAAAGCCTTCCTTTTTGACTTGTCCTAGCAAAAGCGCTTAAATCGGCAGGGCGGAAATATGCAGTTATTTTAATTATTAATTCGTTTGATAAACTATCAAATAGTGAACCAGGAGCAGTAATTTCCACGGGCACTTGAGTTGGTAGAGTGCTAGCTGAGATTAATCGCTCTACAGGAGACTCTCCAGCAGCAAGTGAAAGATCTTTATTAGAATCTACAAAGAGGGGGTTCTCAACTCGTTCTTCTGGGTTGAGGCTAGGGGGAATTCCTGTAGAGCCATTTTCAAAAAAAATATTCCATCCGCTAAAATCGAGATTACCATTTCCAATACCGCCAACCATATACACGCTCTCATTCTCATTAAATTTTTTAAGGGAATTATCATGAATTAATAATAAAAAAACAAGAAGAAAAAATATAAATTGACTATACACAAGTGAATATATACCGAGGAGCAGAAATAGGAGCTTAAAGAAAATGGCGGAGGGGGTGGGATTCGAACCCACGGTACGGGGTTAGCGTACACACACTTTCCAGGCGTGCTCTTTCGGCCGCTCAGACACCCCTCCGCAAAAAGGAAGACCCATCATATCCTTCAAGGCAAATAAAAGCAATTACGAAAGATCGACTTCCAGTGTCTGGTATTTGCGCATGAGGTCGCGATAGTTGGCAGCATCCTCGAATTGCATCTGTTTAGCCGCTTTTTGCATGAGTTTCTCGTATTCTTTTATCTTTTTACGCACTTCTTCGAGGGTGAGGTACTGATTTTGTCCTTCAGCAACGGATTCCCCTTCTCCTTCAGAAAAATCATAGGTAACCTCTTCTAGCTCTTTGATAAGCGGGGTAATGTGACGTTTGATTGTCGTCGGTGTGATGCCATGCTCTTCGTTGTAGGCGTGCTGAAAGGCGCGGCGTTTTTGTGTGATGTCGAGGGTGGCTTGGATGGATTTTGTGATTTTATCGGCATACATGATGACGCGCCCTTCCGAATTTCGTGCGGCCCGGCCACAGGTTTGGATCAGTGCTGTTTCGCTGCGGAGGAATCCTTCTTTATCCGCGTCAAGGATAGCAATTAAAGAGACTTCAGGAATGTCCAGCCCTTCCCGCAATAGGTTAATTCCGACAAGGACCTCAAACTCTCCTCGACGTAGGCCTTGGATAATTTGCATGCGCTCTAAGGTATCGATATCGGAATGGAGGTATTTTGTTCTTACATTTAGTTCATTCAAATATTTTGTTAACTCTTCTGCCAAACGCTTCGTCAAGGTTGTGATCAATACGCGGGCACCCGTCAAAATCGTTTTTCGAATTTCTTCTAAGCAGTCGTCGACTTGGGTTGAGGCGGGTCGAATTTCAATCACCGGGTCAAGAAGTCCTGTTGGACGGATCACTTGTTCGACGATCTCGCCTTCGGCTTCTTGAATTTCCCAGTCGGCAGGTGTTGCGGAGACGTAGATGACCTGCTTCATGCGATGGTATGTTTCTGCAAACTTTAGAGGACGATTGTCGTAGGCTGAAGGAAGACGGAAGCCAAAGTCGACTAAGGCTTGCTTGCGCGCGCGGTCGCCGTTGTGCATAGCATTAAGTTGAGGGATGGTTTGATGGGATTCGTCAATGATCATGAGGTAGTCGTCGGGAAAGTAGTCGATAAGGCAAGAAGGACTTTCGCCTGGATTCCGTCGACTAAAGTGGCGAGAGTAGTTTTCAATTCCTTTGCAGAATCCGACTTCTTTGATCATTTCAAGGTCGTACATCGTACGTTGGTGGATGCGTTGCTTTTCTATAAATAAATTATTTTCTTCGTAGAAGTCCATCCGTTCTTTCAATTCGGCTTTAATTGTTTGAATTGCATCCAACCGCACATCTTCCGGAGTGACGTGGTGTGAGCCTGGATAAATTGCGACATTTTCGAGGATTTTTCTCGTCTTTCCTGTGAGGGGGTCGATTTCGCTGATGCGATCAATCTCATCTCCAAAAAATTCGACACGGATCGCGCGGTCTTCTTCGTAGGAAGGAAAAATATCGAGGACATCCCCGCGCACGCGAAAAGTGGAACGTGCGAAGTCGTAGTCGTTGCGCTCGTATTGCATCTCGATAAGGTGCAGTAAAATGTCATCGCGACGACACTTCATTCCACGCTGCATGTTCAAGTTCATTCCGCGAAAGAATTCCGGCGAGCCTAATCCGTAGATGCAGGAGACGGAGGCGACGATAATGACATCATTGCGTTCTAAGAGGGAGCGTGTAGCGCTTAGGCGCATGCGGTCGATTTTTTCGTTGATGGCCATGTCTTTTTCGATATAGGTATCGGTACGAGCGATATAGGCTTCGGGCTGGTAGTAGTCGTAGTAGGAAACGAAATATTCGACAGCATTATGGGGAAAAAAGGACTTAAATTCTTGGTAGAGCTGTGCGGCAAGGGTTTTGTTGTGGGCGATAACAAGGGTGGGACGTTGTACCTTTGCAATGACATTTGCCATCGTAAAGGTTTTACCTGAACCGGTAACTCCTAGCAAAACTTGTGCTTTTTTGCCCTCTTGCAGTCCTGAACATAACCTTTCTATTGCAACAGGTTGATCCCCTTTCGGTTGGTAATCTGTGACTAACTTAAATAAATTCTCCAAAACCGCTCTCCTTAATATCTCAATTAATTGAATACACAAGTGAATTCAAAAACCGATTTTTGATTTCACTTGTGTATACACGAAAACAGAGAGTTATTCAAACTTCTTTAAGGAATATCGGGGTAGAGGGATTGAATTAAATAGAGAGAGTGACATACAATCGATATGTAAATGAATCTTAAAAGAAGTAGAGCGAAATGTTTGGAATTCTAAAAAAAATTTTTGGCACAGCACAAGAGCGACGCGTACGTAAATATTTTAGTATCGTGAAAGAGATCAATGCGGCGGAGGAAAAATTACATTCCTTGTCCGACGATCAGCTACGTCAAAAAACGGTCGAATTCCAACAACGCGTCAAAGCGGGCGAGACCCTCGACGATCTTCTAATCGAAGCGTATGCCGTCGTCAAGAGCGCCTGCCGTCGTCTTTCTGGAACCGAGATTCACGTTTCTGGCTATGATCAAAAGTGGGACATGGTACCTTTCGATGTACAACTTGTAGGCGGCATTGCCATGCACAATGGCTGCGTTGCCGAGATGCAAACAGGAGAAGGAAAAACATTAACCGCGGTTCTTCCTCTTTATCTAAACGCACTAAGCGACAAACCTGTTCACCTCATCACCGTCAACGACTACTTAGCAAAGCGTGACTGTGAGTGGGTAGGAACAGTTTTAAGATGGTTGGGATTGACCACTGGAGTCCTAACAAATGATGTTCCTGTAGAAGAACGTAAAGAAATTTATACAAAAAATATTGTCTACGGCACTGCCTCTGAATTTGGATTCGACTATTTGCGCGACAACTCTATGGCAACAAACAAGCAAGAGCAGGTCCAACGCGGCTATTTTTTTGCCATCATCGATGAAGTCGACAGTATCTTGATCGACGAAGCACGGACCCCTCTCATTATCTCCGGTCCAGTTCCTGTAAGCCGACAGATGTACGACGAGTTACAAGGAGGCGTCAATGCCCTTGTCCGTCTACAACGCGACTATTGCAATAAACTTGCTTCCGAAGCATTTAAAGTGCTGCGCCCTTTTCTGAATGAAGAAAATGATGAGCAGGAAGTCGCAGCAACTTTAAAAGCGGTTAAATCAGCAGATGGCGAAGAAGCGTTACGCAAGTTATGGCTAGTAGGAAAAGGGACGCCGCGCAATAAAATCCTTAAGCGTGTAAGAGAAAATCCGGATTTACGTGCTGCCCTGGATAAGCTCGATCTCTATTTTCATGCCGACCAAAATAAACCAGAAAAAAAAGAAATTTTATCCCAGCTTTACCTTACTATCGACGAAAAGAGCAGTGACTACGAATTAACGGACAAAGGAATTGACACCTGGTCGACCGTTTCTGCGGATAACAGCTTGCGCGATGACTTTGTGATGTTAGATCTCGCCGAAGAATATTTAAAATTGGATCTTAACGATGATCTCGACAAAGATGCAAAAACACAAGCGAAGCTCGCCATCCAAGAAGATGATGCCCATCGCAAAGAACGTGCCCACAACCTTCGTCAACTTCTTCGTGCCCACCTTTTAATGGAGCGCGACATCGATTACATCATTGAAAGCGGAAAAATCGTCATCATCGACGAAAACACCGGCCGTCCTCAGCCTGGACGACGCTTCTCTGACGGTCTCCACCAAGCGATTGAAGCAAAAGAAGGCGTCGAAATTCAAAAAGAAACACAAACCTATGCAACGATCACCCTGCAAAACTATTTCCGCATGTACGAAAAGCTTGCAGGAATGACAGGAACAGCTTCAACAGAGGCGCAAGAACTCAAACAAGTGTATAAACTAGAAGTGTTGGAAATCCCGACGCATCGTCCTTGCAAACGCGTCGACTACAACGATGAAATCTACATGACAGAGCGTGAAAAATACAACGCCATCGTTAAAGAAGTGCGAGAAGCACACGAAAAGGGGCGGGCCATTCTAATTGGAACGGATTCCGTTAATGCATCCGAAAAACTATCGCGCATATTTAAACAAAATAACCTTCCTCACACAGTTTTAAATGCGAAACAGCATGAAAGTGAAGCAGAGATCATCTCTATGGCCGGAGCACACGCAGCGATTACCATTGCAACGAACATGGCCGGGCGCGGAACGGACATCAAGTTAAACCCAGGAGTGGCACAGGTGGGCGGTCTCTATGTCATAGGGGCGACACGCCATCCTTCACGTCGTATCGACAGGCAGCTGCGCGGACGTTGTGCGCGTCAAGGAGATCCGGGAAGCTCAAAATTTTATATGTCTTTTGAAGATTCTCTTCTCAGACTATTTGCTTCTCCTCGCATGACCGGAATTTTACAAAAATTTCGTCCTCCTGAAGGTGAACCAATTTCTGCTAACATCCTTAATCGCTCTATCCAGACCGCACAGCAGCGCGTCGAACAGCGCAATGCAGCAGTCAGAAAGCATACGCTGGAATACGATGATGTGATGAATAAGCAACGGCAAGAAGTCTATGCATTCCGTAATGAAATCCTTCATTCAGAAGCTCTCTCGCCTCTTGCTATCGAACTGCTCACCACAGTATGCGGACAAGCGGCAGAAGAATTTTTTGTCAACCGTGGAAGCACCGAAGAGTGGAATGCAGAGGGCTATCGCGATTGGCTAGCTGAGCATTTCCCCGTTTCATTTAAAGAATTCGAATTCGAAGATGAAGAAAGCGATATTGAACAACTGTCTGCGCATGCAGCGGAAAAAATTATCGTCGCCTTCGAACAAAAACTTGACCATGAAAAAGCAAAAATTGCAGCTTCAGGAAATCAATTTGGAGAATTCCACGTCAACGAAGCGTTGCGCAATCTAATGATTCGCAAATTCGATAAGCTGTGGCAAGAGCACTTGTTGTCGATGGACCATCTACGCTCCGACGTCAACCTCAGAACAGGCGCTCAGAAAGATCCACTGACAGAATTCAAACACGAAGCGTTCAAGCTATTTGATTCTCTGGGACGCAATGTGCGTGAAGAAATTGCACACGACCTCTTCCGTTTTGAAATGGTACAGCAACGTCAACAAACGAGCATTCAGGATCTTCTTGCTGGACTCCAAATGGAGCGCAGCCGTTCTTTCCTTAATGATATGGAAGAAATGTCACAGCAGCAATCGTTCGAAAATCCAGAGTCCATTGAACAGGCGCCCCCATCAAAGCAAGAGCCGATCCTCGTTGGCCCTAAATTGAAACGTAATGATCCTTGTCCATGTGGCAGCGGCCAAAAATACAAAAAGTGCTGCGGCATCGACAAAGACTCGTCCGACGAAGAGTAGTTACGGAGGGGAGAAAAAAGAGAATTAGAGAGATTTTCGGGTAAGTTCCTAAACAGATCAGATTATTTTTTACCACAGAGCCGACAGAGACAGGAAAGCGTCTCTTTTTTAAAATTCTTCTAGTACAAAAATTGAATTTTTTCTCTGTGAGCGCTGTGTTAAATTTCTCTTTTCCTCTCTGCGGCTCTGCGTTAACTCTTACAGAAACACTTACACAACGTCTGTCTTGTTGGCAGCGATGCGGTCGCGAGCGGTACGCGAAATTTTGTTCCATCCTCCCATCAATCCCATGGCACTGCGCATTTCTTTAATCGTCGCATTGGCGATCTCTTGCATACGCAACGTGCCTTCATAGATGACTTGTTCTACTAAGCCTTTATCTTCGGCAAATACTTTGCGTCGTTCGCGAATAGGCTCTAAGAAATTATTCAACGCAATCGTCAGTTTTTCTTTTACTTCGACATCGCCGACGGTCCCTAAGCGGTATCTTTCTTTAAGGGCATCGACTTCTTCTTTATTAGGATTAAAGACATCGTGATAGATAAAGACAGGGTTCCCTTCAACAGTGCCTGGAACATTTGCTTGAACGCGATTCGGGTCGGTATACATTCCACGCACCTTCTTCTCCACAGTTTTTGCATCATCCCTTAGGTAAATGCAATTGTCTGCAGATTTACTCATTTTTCCTTTTCCATCCGTTCCGATGAGTGTTGGAACCGCGCTTAAAATAGGCGTAGGAATAGGAAAGACTTCCCCATAGCAAAGGTTGAAGCGACGGGCGATATCACGTGTGAGTTCGACATGGGCTTCATTATCCTTGCCGACTGGAACGTAGTTAGCGCGCCCCATGAGGATGTCTGCTGATTGAAGAACGGGGTATCCGATCAGGCCAAAAGGAATGCTTTCAGGTTCAATATGGGCATTGCGCGCCATTTCTTTAATGCTAGGAAGTCCGGTTAGACGATTTAGAGAGATCATCATTTCGAAGATGAGGTTGAGTTCGTAGACTGCAGGAACAGCAGACTGTAAATAAATAATTGATTTCGAGGGATCTATTCCACAGGCAAGATAGTCTAGCACCATTTCACGAACATTTTCACGAATGCCTAAAATTTTATCTTTTTCTGGACGTGTTGTGAGCGTGTGAAGGTCTGCGATGATGAAGTAACATTCGTATTTATCTTGCATTTCGACACGATTTTTAAGCGATCCTACATAATGTCCTAAATGCAATGCGCCGGTAGGGCGGTCGCCTGTCAAAATTCTTTTCTTTTGCTCTGTCATGGTCACCTATTTTGTAAGAATATTGCTAATTTTACCAGCTTCAAAATTGTCTGTCGACGGCTTACTCAAAATTAAATCACAAATAAGTATAAGAAAATTCTTACATCTTGTATAAGATTTTATTTCACAACCCAAATAAACAATTAAAAATTGGATTTGTTTTATGTCATCAATTACTACTCATAACTGCTCATGCTCCTGCGGAAAACCTGACAATTCTATTATTTACTCATCAAAAAAGGTTAAATTTGTTCTTTTTTGTCCTAAATCAAGCGGGGATAGAATGCGAGAAATTATTGCGGAACATTGCGGAGGTAAGATAGGAAACTATAGTCATTGTAGCGTCACAACTTCTGTGACTGCGCGATTCAAAGAAATGCGAAATGGAAAAATAAGCGATTATCTGATTAGTACTGCAGAGGAAGAAAAAATTGAAACTGTAATTCGAGTCGAACATTTGGCAAAACTCATTACAAGTTTAAAAGATGCTCACCCTTATAAAAAGATGGGATACGATATTATTCCTCTTCTCAAAGCACGTCTCTAGATTATTATGGGGCTAGTTGATTAATCAATTCTCTAGTGATTCCTGATTTGTTTGCTACTTCTAGGACGACAATCAGCATTGAAAAAATGATGACCCCCATTAGAGTTGCTTTGCCTCCTGGTGCCCTGTAGGTAGAAGGAAGGTGTAGCACATAACGTCCGCGCCATACCATCAACGCTGGGAAAATACAAAGCAGGATCATGACACCAAAGGCTCCGGCAAATTCAAGAGCGGACAAAAAGAGATAGGGATTCATGTAGAGAACAATAAGTGTCGGCAAAAAGGTGAGAAGATAAAGAATGATTCCACCAGATCCCGTCGTTTTTTTAATCTTTAGGCCATCCGCCAAAAAGTCGCGTAGACTTAGGGAGACTCCCAAAAACGAGGTTACAATTGCAAAAAATGCAAACAGGGGTGCGAAAAGGTCGATGCTGCTGTTCGACATCGTTTCTGCTAATAGGTGGGCACCATTTTCATCATGTAAATATCCGTGAATGATTCCATGAGAACCGTAAAGTGGAAGGACTCCAAGAGATAACAGTTCCCATATGAGATAGATGAAGAGAGGAATCATGCTGCCAATGACAAGTACTTTTTTTAATTGGGAAACATTGCGCTTAAGGTAGGTGGCTAAGGTAGGGATGATGATATGGAAACCAAAGGAAGTAGCGATGATGGAGTTTCCTATCAAAAGGTATTTCCAATCGATGTAATTAATTTTCTCCCATTCGACATGAGGAGCCAACAGAACAATGAGAATGATGTAAATAGCTGTCAGACCCAACATCAAAAATCGGTTGGCATAGTCGACAAAACGCGTCCCTTTATAGACAAAAAATCCGAAAATTAGAAGTAGGGGTAATGGTCCTATCCACGTAGAAACCGGTTTCCCGCAGCAGAAGCCTAAAAAGTCGAGAACGATGCGGCTGCTGCCTGCAAGGTACGCCGTTGTAAGCGCGTATAGGAGAAACAGGTAAACCGTCCAGCTGATCATTTCTCCAGGCCTTCCTAAAGTCATTCGCGCCATTGTGGTCAAATTCGTTCCTTCATGACTCCATAACGCGACTTCCAACATCAAAAATGCGGAGTAGGTCAAAAGCACCCAGTAAACTAAAAATAAAATAAGCGAAGGGAAAAATCCGGCCAGCCCTGTGACAACCGGAAGAGCGAGCATTGCTGCACCAATTGTCGTTCCCGAAACTAGAAGAATACCGCCAATGAGACGTCGGGTACTATTCATTAAAAACCTTAGAAATTAACCGCGTTATATAATTGAATAGAAAAAACTGCCAACGCAACGATAATGACTCCCATAAGAGTTGTTTTTCCTCCCGGAACCATTTGGGCATCATTCGGATGCTTTTTCCGTCCATTCCATACCATCAATGCGGGAAGGACACCAAAAAGAATCACTGCGCCGAATCCACCGGCATATTGAAGTGCCATTTCAAAGACATTGGGATAGACGATTGCAAAGAGGAGAGGAGGAAGAAACGTCATTACGCAGACAGTGAGCTTTCCTTTCGGATTTTTTTTAATGTTAAATCCGTCGGCAAGAAAATCGACAAAGCTTAAAGAAACGCCTAAGAATGAGGTCACAATAGCAAATAATGCAAAATATTGAGCGATAGTAGCGACCCAAGATCCGCCTGCTGACTGTTTTAACGTGTGTGTCACTAAAGAGCCTGCATCGATAGCTTCGCGAAATGCGTCTGCAGGGATCATTCCCAATGTAAGACCTTCCCAAAGCAAATAGATGATGAGTGGGAGCGAGCTTCCGATGATAATTGCTTGGCGTAGACGAAGGACATCACGCTGCAGATATGTGACAAGGCTTGGAACGAGGTTGTGATAGCCAAAGGAGATGATCATTACAGGCATCCCCCAAAACATGTGTGCCCATTCTCTGCGTTCTAAAAGGGCAGGGTCAATATGGGGAAGACCAATCACAACAAGTAAGAGATAGGTCAACACAAGGCCCATCATTAACAGGCGATTGATCGTATCGACAGCAAACGCTCCTAAATAGACAATGGCGCCAAAGCAGACGACACAAAGCATGCTTCCTGCCCACTGTGGAAGGGAAATTCCAACTAGTTGATGAATAAAATCGGCAACAAGCTGTCCACTTCCTGCGACATAGGAAACAAGTAACGAGTAGAAGAGGAAGAGGAAGAGGCACCACCCCAAGAGTTGACCCGCACGGCCGAGGGTTTTTCCTGCCATGGTGATGATGTTCACTTCTTTAGAAAACCACAACGTGACTTCAAGAACAAGAAGGCCGGTGATTAGCATGAAGAGCCAGCTGCAGATGAACATGACAACAGAAGGAACGAATCCTGCCATTGCAGAGACGACTGGCATTCCAAGCATCCCTGCCCCAATGCAGGTACCGCCGACAAGGAGGGCGCTTCCAAAAACGCTTCCTTTTTTTTCTATTTCACCTACCTTTGTCATGGTTCCTCAGCTTTGGGGATTATGAGGCGGCGTGTTGTTTTTCAACACGGCGTTGCTCTTGGCCCATGCGTCCTAGCTGGTATCCTTCGTAGTCAACAAAGCGGAAATAGCGTTCAAACATAGGAAACTTTTCGCTGACTTGTTTTGCCATTTCTTGGGCGATGAAGCGGTAGTTCGGATGTCCTGCTGGAGCGGAGCGCAATTCGCACATCCACTGCAAGGCGCGGAGGTTGATATGGAAGTACCAGCGCACGTTGTAGGCCATCGGAACCACATACTGTGCTTCTTCCGGCAATGCGGCGGCAATTTCGTCGTAGACTTCTTTTGCTTTTATCATCGCGTTTGTGTAGTCGGCTTCCAATTCTGTTCCTAGAATTTCTTCTGGAACATAGAATCCGTAGTCGCAAGAGAGACGTTGGCGTTCTTGTGTCAGCATGCGATGGCGATGCAGATCGCGGTAGGCGCCAAAGTCGGCAAGAATTTCGAAGGTGAAATTTGCGTGTTCAAGGGCGCGTGGAGATTTGTGGCGGCGGTTTTCTCTGACGGAACACCCTGCTTCTAAGATGCGTTCGATCTCTTCTTCTGAAAGGGTATTGCAATACTCTAATAGATCGTTAAGACCCTTATCGCAGCCTTCGTATAAAAGGGCGGCAGCCACTTTTTGTGGAGAGCCTGTATCTGCACTCAAAAGAGAGATACCCGGCTGCATGGCGCGCGCAGGAAATTTTGTATAATTTTGAACGGCTTCGCCAATATCTGTCTTCATCGCTTCGAAGAAGCGGTGGTAGTTTTGGTGCGTGCGGTGATGGAGATCTGCTCGACGTACAAAGGAAGGTAATACTTTTTCAAGTTCTTCGAATGTGCGTTTTCCTATGTCCTGCATCTCTGCCAATGGACTGCAGTGAAGTTTGTGAATAAGACCTTCAAAAAAGCGTCCGTTGCCGTACACACCCATGTTTGTAAGAGCGCCTGCAGGAAGAATTCCTCTCAAACAGTCGAGAACCTTTGCACGCAATGCTGCGGTGTAGGCGACTTTAGAGACGTTTGGATCACGCGGCATTTTCTTTTCGATCATCGCGGTTAAAGGAGGAATCATTTTGCTATAGGTTTCAAACAACATATTGCACGTATCAACATATGAATCACGAAATGCGGAGGTCATTAGAATCGGTTCGCGATAGAATAGATATTGATCGTTAACCTTTTGATCAAAATAGATGTAACGGGTCGACTTCTCTAGTGGAGAGCCTCCAATGCGTGAATCTTCTAACATCTTTGCTGCGAGCATCGACACGTTCTCAATTGCTAAGTGTGCGCCGCCTAATTCTCCAATCGAATCATCCCCATAACCATCCAAGATACGATCATAAAAGCTTTGTGCCTTTTTAATCGCTGCTGCTTGGTCGGCATTATGTCCTTCGTCACCCGAATCTCCCGTGATGCCTGAAAACGCTGACTCTTCATTGTTGCTAATAAATTCTTTTAATAAAAGAGAGCGCAGTCCCAGGGTGGAACGGGAGTAGCGGGAAAAAAGAGCCCCCTTAATGACTTCTGGAAGGTTTCTCAAAACGAAAATGTGACCAGAAGTATTGGTGACATAACGTTCCAACACCTTAAGCTGGCTTTCCGTAAATTCTTCATAATCATCAAGTAACATGATTTCCTCACCTATATCGCGTCTTTAAAAAGAACAGTTATACCACGGTTCGGATAAATTTTGACATTTGGCTGAGTCGAAATGCCAAAATTTACCCGAACCGTGGTATAGAGCAGTATTATTTTCTATCCAATTAGGCAAAAATTCGATTCTTAAATTGGATAGGTATATCTAGCCTGCCAGAATCAAGACTGGTATTCAAGAGAAATTCTCTTCAAATATTCTCTATGTATATTGCCAGTTATCCTTCAATGAGTTAAAAAGAAGGAATGGAATCTAACTCGCACATATCCGATGCCGAACTTTTATCCTACAATATCCGCGGGATTATTCCTGGTCCGGGAGAAAATGAGGAGTTGTTTAAAGCGCGCGCTGCCTTTTGCCTCCGCCTTCCTGAAGAGCTTTCTTCTCGTATCGACCCGCAGCTTCCCTTTAATTTTGATGAGCTGGGATCGCCCGTTGTTTTAAAAGATTCTTTTATAAGAGCTCGCCATATTTATGATAGTGCGCCTGACTGGGTTCCTATTTTTTTCAGCAACTATGAATTGCCTCTATGGTTAGGCGGATGCGCCTGGATTTTTCAGTTAAACGAAAGCACCCCTACCTCTGCGATTTTGCAACTGCGCCGCAGCTTTAGTAAAAATAAAACTTATCTCGGAATTTACAAACGCGAAGAAGTGGTGACGCATGAGTTTTCGCATATTGGACGCATGGCATTTGAGGAGCCCCGTTATGAAGAGTTACTAGCCTATAAAAGTGCGACCTCTTCCTTTCGGCGCTGGTGGGGACCTTTAGCGGAATCTGCATCTGAGAGCGGCCTTTTTGCAATGACCCTAATCTTCTTATTTTTGCTTGATATTTTCTTTTTATCCTTCGGATATCTCTCTGCTTTCCTTAACGCGATGTGGCTTAAGCTTTTTCCCATTGGATTACTTTTTTTGGGATTTTTACGTTTACAACGCAAGCATCGCATCTTTTGTTCCTGCCTTAAAAATCTTGATATCGCCTTGAATGACGAGCACCTTGCTAATGCCGTTATTTACCGTCTTACCGACGAAGAAATCACGAATTTTGCAAAGATGACGCCAGAAGAAATCATTGGATACGCCTCTAAAAATAAAGAGGATTCCTTGCGATGGCGGCTCATCTCGATTGCGTATTTTGGCAAAGGTCTGCTATAATTTACGTTTAAGCTTAAGGAATTAAAAAATTATGATTGATATCAGCCACCGTGCTTTATACAACTCTCTTCGCATGAATTGGCTTCAGGATCCCACCCTAGAAATCGAACCGTGGCAAGTAGAAAACTATCGCGATATGTCCCTACCACTACTCTTCAGTCGATTGAAGCAACACGAAATTGATTTAAATAAAGAAAGCTTTGTGGCCCTTGCGGACGAGTACGAGACTCCAGAAGAATTCGTCGAGGAGTTGATCGAAGACGAAGATGCGGCAGCACAAGACCAATTGTATCTCATTGTTTTCGAACTATGGCGTCGCTTAGAAACAGATAAGCCGTGCCTCTCCGTCTTTTGTGATGAGCTCGATCATCAAATCTACCTATACGACCACGGCCAATCCAAGTCTGCAGAAGATCTTCAAGACACGCTTGCCAACCTTAAAGTCATTTTAGACGAAAATGCTGACCAAGGAGCAGATCCGCACGAAGTCATCCACTCGATTAACGAGGGATGTGCGAATGATATCAACGCATTTTTATATGATTTCATTTCCGAACAAATTGACAACAGTAACTTTTCGTACGCATCGGAACTGCTCGACAGTTTCATTCAATATGTCGATGATATTGAGTGGTTTGAATTTCTTCATGGACGCCTTTTAATTGCGACCGATCCTGAAGCCGGCGAAGAACTCATTCAACAATTGGCGCATCAGGCATTAAAAAATCAGGACCTAGAATTCAATCTAGAACTTCTTGCGCAAATGGTGCAAGAAGGGGATGAAAAACTTTTTATGAAACTTGCTAAGGCCTCTATTCCTCTTCTAAAAGAAGAAGTCGACTTCCAAGATTTAATCACCCTTACTGCCGACTATTTTGGATGCCTCGATGACGACGATAAAGAAGAGGCGCTGAATGCCCTTCTGAATAAGCGCACTAAAATCCGCATCAATGCCGCCTTTAAACAAAGCGATGCCGATGCGGCAACGTTTCTCAAGATTGTGAAATGATCCTTTTTCACTCTTCTTAATCGACTGATACTTAACAGCAACGAATATTAGCTGCATTTTTTTTAGCATCCTTACGGAATTCATCGCCAACTTGTTACGACAGGAGTCTCTCGACAGTTCAAAAGATTTGTCCATCTTGACTTAAATCGATGAAAAATGAGATACCAAAGACAATCAAAACACAACAGCTTGTGGTTACTGAACCAAAAAACACAATATGTTGTGTTTTAACAGTTAAATCGACAAGTGCCAAAATAAGATAAAAAGAATCAACACTTTAGGGAGAAGGGCAACATGACCAGACCAACACCACGAGCGATGGCAACATCACTACGTACCTACCACCGGCCTATAAAAGATGGCGACACACGCCTGGAAAGCTGGGGACAGGTTGTCGAAAGAGTGATCGCCCACCAACGCTGGCTCTGGGAACGCGCATTGGGAAGAGTTTTAAATGACCGCGAAGAACATGAATTAGAAGAATGCCGTCAGCTTGTTCTCGGACATTACATTGCTCCTGCTGGAAGAACGTTATGGCTTGGCGGTACAGACCTCAGCCGCAAACGTGAATCTTGCATGTTCAACTGCTCATTCACTCACGTCGAAACAGTATACGATCTCGTCGATGTGCTATGGCTACTTTTACAAGGCTGCGGCGTCGGCTTCAAACCTGTACCCGGAACTCTTAACGGCTTCCGCTGCCCTGTCCAAGAAATTAAAGTCATCCGCTCCGTCCGCACAACAGGTGGCAATCCGCACAACATCGAAACCTATGATGCAGAATCTCGCACATGGACGATAAAAATTGGGGACTCCGCCATCGCATGGGCAAAATCGATTGGTAAACTCGTCGCTGGAAAATTCCCTGCACGCACACTTGTTCTCGATTTCTCAGAGATTCGTCCTGCCGGCACACGCCTAAAAGGATACGGATGGATCTCTTCAGGTGATGAGCAGATTGCAAAAGCCTTTAAAGCGATCGCAGAAATCCTTTCAGCACGCTCCGATCAGCTGTTATCAAGAATGGATATTTTGGATATCGTTAACTGGTTGGGAACAATCCTTTCTAGCCGCCGCTCTGCAGAAATTGCCTTATTCGAATATGGCCAGCCAGAATGGGAAGAGTTTGCATTGGCCAAAAAAGAATGGTGGCTAAACAACAAAGCACACCGTCAGCAGTCGAACAACAGCCTTCTGTTCTACAAAAAGCCGACACATGCCGAGTTGGAACAACTCTTTCAAATGATTTTAGATTCCGGAGGATCCGAGCCAGGCTTCATCAACGCCACAGAAGCAGAGCGCCGCGCCCCTTGGTTCAAAGGATGCAATCCTTGCGCCGAAATTCTTTTGGGAAACAAATCATTCTGTAACCTCACAGAAGTTAACGTGCTCGCTTTCAAAGGTGATAAAGTTGGTCTTGAAAGAGCGTTATTCCTTGCTGCACGTATGAACTACCGTCAGACAATGGTCGACCTTAGAGATGAAATTCTTCAAGAAGCATGGCACCTTAACAACGAATTCCTTCACCTCTGCGGTGTTGGATTGACAGGGATCCGTGCCCGTCCCGACCTTAATGCGTACGATTTTAAGAGAATGCGCAATATCACCGTCAGTGCGGCATATAGCATGGCGCACGAACTCAATGCTCCGTTGCCAAAAAATGTCACGACGATCAAACCAAGTGGCACATTAAGCAAAATCATGGGAGATGAGAAGTGGGGAGAAGTTCCTGAAGGTGTTCATAAACCTCTTGGACGTTATATTTTCAACAATATGACCTTCTCAAGACATGATCCTTTGGTGGAACGTTTTCGTATTGCAGGATATCATATCATCGATAAGCCGTACGAGCCGGAATCCGTCCTCGTTCGCTTCCCTGTGAAGTATGATACCGTTCCTTTTACTCGTAAGACTGTTGTCAGAAAAAATGGCGCTGTCGAAGAGGTAGAAGTCAACACAGAATCCGCTGTAGACCAACTCGAATGGTACAAGCTATTGCAAGAAACATGGTGCGAACAGAACGTATCTAACACAATTTCTTATGATCCGTCAGAAGTCCCTGCAATTCTTGACTGGTTCATGGAAAACTGGGATACTTATGTCGGCGTTTCTTTCATGTTCCGCAACGATCCTTCAAAAAATGCAGAAGATTTAGGCTACGCCTACCTTCCTCAAGAAGTGGTGACAAAGGATGACTTCGATTCCTACGTTGCGATGCTAAGCCCTGTGAGCTATGAAGGCATTGAAATGCGCGATGATACGCTACATGAAACATGTGCCTCTGGCGCATGTCCTGTTCGTTAAGACCCTCTTTTAAGTCAGAGTCTCTTTGAAGCCTAGATCTAATTCACAAGCAGAGATCTAGGCTTTTTTTTGCCAAAAAATTCTCGGTTTTTCTCTCTCAGAGGCGCACAGAGAAAGAGAAGAGGCGACGCTTACCTCTGCTTTCTATCTCAATTTTTAGCGTTTTTTATAATATTTTTAGCAGTAAATAATAACGATTGCAGGTAACTGCGAAGCAGTTATTATGTCCCGAAGGGACTACAGTGGTTAGCCACGGGTAAAATGAGCGTTAGCGAATGAAACCCGTGGAATACTGTCCAACCGAACTATCGAGCTGCAACGCAGCGGCAAGGAATTAGAAGTTGTTTTATCACCAATTTCATTTTTTTCATCTATACACAAG
The DNA here is from genome assembly GCA_964367715.1 of uncultured bacterium. Classification (GTDB taxonomy): domain Bacteria; phylum Chlamydiota; class Chlamydiia; order Chlamydiales; family Criblamydiaceae; genus CAYIYO01. Next base: position 11,558 of record CAYIYO010000001.1, on the reverse strand, counting down.
TGAAATCAAGAATCGGTTTTTAAGCGATGTGAAAGCTCCCGGGATTCACCGATCGAAAGTCGTTTAATATTAATAATATGAACCGACTTTCGATCGGTAAATCCCGGGGCTTTGACATGCTTAAAAAGCCAATTTTTGAATTCACTTGTGTATAATATGATCAACGTTGATAATTTCCGTTTCTCTCAACGTAGAGAGAAGAAGCCGCAGGAGTTAACTTTTCCTAGTCTAAAATATTGATGGGGACAAAGTCGAGGTAGTCGGCTGCTGTGTACACATAGCGAATGCCATTCTTTTCTCCGAAGGGATCCAAAATGTTGCGATGAAAGTTATGTAAGTGACCAAAAACACAAATATCCACCTTATATTGTTCTAATAAGGCAGAGATGCGAGAAGGAGCCAGATCCATTCCAATCGGAGGATAGTGCGTCATCACGATGCGCAGAGATCCTTTAGGATCTAATTGTTTGAGGCTCATTTCTAAGCGTGCAAGTTCGCGAAGAAAAAGCTCTTCTGCGCGAGCAGGATCTTTATCTTTAGCTGTTAGTGGTTTAACTCTATCGTTAGGGACAGTGTAGATATACTCCTTAAACTGGTATTCGGCCGTATCCCACATGCGGGCGCCACCGATGGAGATCCCGTTCCAATTATAAGTATTATTTTGAATCACATGAATGGAAGGAGGCAATATCTTTTCAACCTTACTTAGTGAAGACCACCAATAATCGTGGTTACCGCGAATCATCACCTTAGTTCCTGGAAGGGAATCGATCCATGTTAAATCCGGCAGGACCTGCTCTAAATTAATCGCCCAAGAAATATCGCCCGCAAGCAGCACTAAGTCGTCATCCTTAACCAGACGTTCCCAATTTTTTTTTATTTTTTCCGGATGGTCGCGCCAATTTTCACCAAAGACGTCCATCTTTTTATCTTCAACACCAAAAGAAAGGTGAAGGTCAGCAATTGCCCATACCGCCATAAAAAACTCCTAAATATTTCGATTTATGCGTATTATATAACAAAAATGGATAATTAAAAATGAATGATCGCGATTCCCCTTTAGGAAAACAAATTGTCTATACCGCACACTATTCACCCGAATTGCTTTATTCTATTCCAAGAATAGAGAAACGCAGTGAAATAGGGATTTCTTCTTCCCTTCCCTTTGAGGGAGTCGATATTTGGAACGCGTACGAACTTTCCTGGTTAGATATGAAAGGAAAACCTCAGGTCGCACTTGGTGTGTTCACTTTCCCTTGTACATCCCCCTCTATTGTCGAATCAAAGTCGTTTAAACTATACCTGAATAGCTTTAACCAAACGCGCTTAGGTGGTGTAGAGGAATTCATCGAAAGAGCAACAAAAGATCTCTCTGCTGCGGTCGGCAGTCGAGTGGAAGTAAAGATCTCGCGCATCGGCGAAGAGCATCCTATGTTGAGCGCGCAAATGGAAGGAAGTTCCATCGATGGACTCGACATCGAAATTGATTATTATCATTTGACGCCGGAACTTTTACAGACAACGGATGATGATGTTCAAGAGATTCTTCATAGTGATCTATTAAAATCTAATTGTCTTGTAACCGGACAACCCGACTGGGCAAGTGTTAGTATTGGCTATAAAGGAAAAAAAATCGATCAAGAAGGGCTGCTTAAATACTTAATTTCTTTTCGTTCGCATAACGAATTCCATGAGCAATGTGTGGAGCGCATTTTTATGGATCTACTCCATTACTGCCAACCGGAAGCACTTACCGTCTACGCCCGCTACACCCGACGGGGAGGTCTTGATATTAATCCTTTTCGTACGAATTGTAGCGCATCTCCGACAAATACGCGTTTATCACGACAATAAGCGTTGCTGATAGGACTCCCAGCCCGCGTGTTGATAGTGTTGCGCAGCGGTTAGCGGATCTTGTGCATGAATAATTCCGCTGCCAACGATAATCACATCGGTTCCATTTACAACGATCGCATGCTCAGGGCTATTATACTGTTGTCCTAGTGTTGCTTTGCCGGTGGCAAGGTTGACACCTGGGGTCATATGGATATAGCGCGGATCATTTGCAAGTTTATGCTGACAGATGAATCCTATCACAAAATCCGGATATTCCTCTGCCATTGCCACTGTTGCTTGAGTGTAAGAACCTTTGGCAAGAGTGCCTGCAGAGCTCATTTCGGCGAGCAGGAGAAGACCGCGTTGGAGAGGCATGCCCCCTTTTCGCAACCCTTCAATAATTCCCGGTCCGGGAATCGCATGTGCATTGACAATGTGCGCCCAGCTACAAATATTGTATAGCCCCCCTTCATATTGTTCTTGGACTGTTTTTCCAATGTCTGCAAATTTTCTGTCTTCAAAAAGAAGAAAGTCGTACACCTCTGCAAGGCGTTGCAATTCTTCTAAGTCTTTTTTATTGTAATCGACAATGATATCAATATGCGTTTTAAAGGCGCAAATGAAGGGGCCTAATACTCTTGCTAATTGAAGAAGGGCATCCATCCTCGTGACATCTGCGGCAACACATAAGTTAGAACGTTTTTTTTCCATGATCTGAAAAAGTTGACGCGCAGTAAAATTAGTGCAAAGGAGAGAGCGCTCATGATAGCTCAACGCTTTTGTAAGGGAAGAGTGCTGCATTTAATTATCCCCCTGCTACTGTTGTTTGGTTTTCACGGATAAACGCATGGACCTCAGCTGCTGTAGCAGCGCTTATTTTTTTATTTTTTAAAAGATTTTCTAACAATTCCGAAATCGTCATGACTGAATGGAGGGTAATGCCTTTTTCGATCAAATTTTGATCTGCCCCTTGTTCTCTATCGATTAAGACAGCGACATCTTTAACAACAATATTTTCTAAACGCAAGGGTTCAACTGTTTCCAAAACACTAAGACCACTAGTCACTAGGTCTTCAATGACAACGCAACAATCTCCCCGTTTAAATGCCCCTTCAATGCATTTGCGCGTTCCATATTCTTTCACTTCTTTCCGTCGCATCACCATTGGAACATTCGCTTGTAATGAGATTGCCGTCGCAATGGGCAAAGCGGTGTAAGGAACACCACATAAAAGATCACATTGCAAATGGACGATCTTCTGCCAAATCATGTTTCCCACAGCAGCTAACAGAGGGGGATAAGAGACAAGAAGTCTTAAATCAATATAGAAAGGAGAGAGCATCCCGCTTTTAAGCTTAAATGAACCAAATCGTACCGCTCCAATATCAAAAAGTTCTGTTGCAATATCGTTCATTGTTTATTCTCCAATTTTTGAATTCTTTTGACTATAGCGGATGCCAAGATAGGGATCCCATAACCACCCCGTTGCTGTCATTGCAATGTCTGCCCCTGCATTTATAAACTCTGTAAAATGTTCAGGATAAAGAGCACCACCGGTTGAGAGGAGTTTTAACTCTAATTTTTCTTCATCAATAATTTTTCTTGCTTGGTGTGTAAAATCGAGGGCTGCTTGTCGAATAGGATTCCCACAAATTCCACTGACTAACCGTCCCGGTCCCAATGCAGGCAATCCTTGTGCATCCACAACGTTCATACTCACTGTATTAATTCCACACACTCCTCGCGCTCCTGCGCGGGCAATACTCAGCAATGTTTTGCGCATCGACTGTTGCGATGGGAAAATTCCTACTTTGATGATTAAAGGTGTACTTCCGATTGCTTCTACAATCCGCTTTGCCACCTCATAAACCATTTCATCATTACTGTGTAGACAGCCTTCTGCGGAAGTGACATTTGGACAAGAAAAGTTGGCTTCAATGACCTGTGCGCCATATGCCTTTGCTTGTAGCGCGACAGCGACAAAATCGTGGATAAAACCTTCCCTATCATCGCCTTGAGGGGTACCCACAACAGAAACAATCATGAGTTGCCCATTTTTCAAACTTTTTTTTGCTAAAGGAATATCTTTTTGCAAATAAAGGGCGTTGCGTGAAGGCATTCCAAAAGAATTGGTCACGGCAACATGCGATAACTGTTGGGGAGCACTTTCACGCAAATAAATTTTTTCTGGTAAGGCATTGATATTAAACTGATCAGGAACATCGACATACACCATATTAGGAACAGGATGTCCTCCATATTCCTTGCTGCGTATCGTTTTATAGCAGACGAGGTCGAATCCCAAACTCCCCGCTAACGCAATCCAACGTGCATTCAATAAAGGACCGGCAGCAATCCCTAGAGGCGATGCCAAACGAAATCCAAAAAAATCGATCCATTGCTCTTCTGGTGGATAGAGACGATGTGGAATAACTCCAGAAAAAAATGGACCATTCTCGGCATTTTCGAGGTACGATTTTTTAATATCATAGAGAGGAGCAATTGTCGTATTCCATGGAGGAATATTTTGTTTTACATTTTGCCGCATTCAAAAAGCCTTCCTTGGCAGACAGTATAGAGGGGCCATCCCTTGAGCATGTAACCTTCAAAAGGGGACCATCCACATTTTGTTTTCAAATTTTTATTGTCAACAATTCTCACGAGCTCTAAATCGACCACAACGACATCTAAAATTCTGTGTAGATTGAAAATCTGAACGATATTGACATTCGTTAACGTAATAATTTTTTCTAAAGAAATTTTGCCTTCGTTGTATGCATTAAGTAATAAAGGCAGTAACGTTTCGATTCCGGGAACACCTGAAGGGGCTTTCCCGTAGCATTGATCTTTTTCTTCAAGAGTATGAGGAGCGTGATCGCTGCCGATGAAATCTACCACTCCTTCTTCGATCGCGTCCCATAGAGCCTCCACATCTTCTGCAGTCCGTATGGGAGGATTCATTTGAAGCTTCGTTCCCAACATCTCATAGCTTTGATCGGTCAAAAATAGATGGTGAGGAGAAACTTCCATGTAGACAAGAAGCTCTCTTTGCTTTGCTGCGCGAATGAGATCGACTTCTTCTTTTGTGCTGACGTGAAGAATTGCTAGGCGCGCGCTATATTTTTCTGCCAATGCGATGGCTTTTTTTGTCGCGAGAATTGCGGCTTCACGGCTACGGATCTTTGAATGGGCTGCAGGTGTGTATGGACCTTGGTATGTTTTCTTATTTGCTTCAAGAATCCCTTCATCTTCTGCATGAACCGCTACCATGACATCTTGTTGTGCAGCGACTCGAAATGCTTCTTCTATTGCAGCATCGTCATCCATGAGAAGATCGCCAGTGGTTGATCCCATGTAGATTTTAAGACCGATCACTTCTTTTTTTACTTTATTGAGTTCATGAAGAGAATTTTTATCGGCTCCGAAATAAAGCTCATAGTGAAGGGGGATGCCCGCTTCTTTTAATTGTTGATCAATCAATGCTTTCTTTTCTTTAAGAGCAGAATAAGAGGTGCAGGAAGGGGAGGTGTTGGGCATATCAAAAACCGTGGTAACTCCGCCCGCAATTGCCGCTCTGGCTCCTGACCGCCACTCCTCTTTATGCTCTGCTCCTGGTGTTCTAAAGTGAACGTGAGGATCGATCAGTGCGGGGAGCAACGTCAGCCGTCCTTGGCAATCAATTTCTCTACTCTCTTCACTTGCAATGGTGTGATCTTCGATCGTTCCATCTAATTTTTTAACATTTTTAAAAATAATTGCCATCTATTTAATCTCCTCATCACAAAACTGTTTGCTACAGTAACGGCAGTGAAGTTGTAATTTCTGTCTAAATCTTGTTATCGTAAAAAGTGTGGGGATCCGTTCTGCATTGGTAATGCACGAACGATTAGGGCAAGAAAATATGCCTGATAGTTCTTGAGGAATTTCCACCTTAAATTTTTTAAATACTTTGTAGTCATGAATGAGGTTAATGCTAGCATCAGGAGCAATGATTGCAAGTTTTTGACATTCCTTTTCATTCAGCTCATAGTGTTCTATTTTTATAATGTCTTTAAGGCCTTTTGAGCGACTGACGAGGTTCATTCCTACAGTAATTTGTCGTTCAGGTGTCATGCAATTGAGGAGATTTAACAAGAGTAGCGCTTTTCCAGGGCTAATGTGATCAATAACTGTTCCTTCTTTTATCGCTGCAACAGGAACTGTCGTTTTGTCCTTTTCTATTACTATCATATTTTCCTCAATAATAAGCGTAAAAGGGTCTTTCTAACTAATACGCCATTGCCTGCCTGTTGAAAATAATAGGCGTGGGGAGTTGCATCCACAGAAGGATGGATTTCCTTAACGCGCGGCAAAGGATGTAATATTTTCATGTTTTCTTTACACGGAAAAAGCATGTCCGCATGCAGACAAAAGCACTCTTTAACATGGTCATACTCTCTTCTATCACTGAAACGTTCTTCCTGGATACGCGTCATATAAAAGAGATCGACCTTTGGCAATACCTCATCGATTGCCGAATGAAAAGAAAATTTAACACCTTTTTGCCTTAATAAGTCGCAAATTGACTTTGGCATTTCTAACGAAGGAGGTGAAATGAAATATAAACGCGGATTAAAATGAGCCAATGCTTGCGCTAGAGAATGTGTCGTCCTTCCATGCTTAAGGTCGCCTGCCAACGCGATACTTAAATTTTCTAATCGCCCTTGCGTCTCTAAAATGCTAAATAGATCTAATAACGTTTGTGTTGGATGCTGATTGGAACCATCTCCTGCATTGATGACAGGGATCGTCGACACATCAGCTGCCCACTGCGCTGCGCCTTCAGAAGGGTGGCGGATAACAATCACATCGGCATAGTGCTCCATCATCTTTAATGTGTCATGAAGGCTTTCTCCTTTTGCCTGCGACGTTGTCAATCCATCACTAAAACCAATAACATTTCCTCCCAAACGTGTCATCGCCGATTCAAAAGAGAGACGGGTGCGCGTCGATGGCTCAAAAAAACAGCTTCCTAAAATGCACCCCCGCAACAGCTCTGGATCGTGATAATGCCCTAACTCTTGTGTCATCTGCAAAATTTGTAAAATCTCTTCTTTTGAAAACTGATTGATACTAATAATGTCTTGATGAAACAGGTGCATGGCTTCCACTGTCATTGCTTTGCCCTCTCCATATATTCTCTAATCGAACGAACGGGAATTTTTTCGATACAAAGCTCCGTTAAACATTGTAAAAACATTTGCGCAACCGACAAATTTGTCACTAAAGGAATATGATGGTCTATGGCCAGTCGACGAATTTTATATCCGTCTGTCGTATTAACCGTCGTCGATAATGCACGTGGAATGCTAATAATCAAATCAAATTGACGGTTCGCAATCGATGTCAAGATATTGGGCTCCATTTCATCGCTGGCTTTGTAAAGAAAGCGCGATCCCACTCCGTTACGCATTAAATAATCGTGCGTATTTTCCGTCGAATAAATTTCCCATCCCTGCTCTTCAAGCTTAGAAATCATCGGCATCAACTTGACTTTTTTGTCGCCACCAATGCTAAGAAGGATTTTTTTTCCTTTAATTTCCTGCTCTGTCGCCAGCCAGGACATCAAAAAAGCTTCATGAAAACTATCACCAATGCACGCGACTTCCCCTGTCGAGGCCATCTCTACATGTGCTACAGGATTTGCTCCTTTGAGACGACTGTAAGAAAAAAGTGGGGTCTTTATTCCAACATAATCAAGCTCTAATGTTTCGTAAAAACTTTTCTTATTTTTTCCTAATAAAACATCCGCAGCGATAGAAATAAAATTATGATTTGTCATTTTAGAAACAAAAGGAAAAGAACGCGATGCACGCACATTACACTCAATCACTTTAATGGCATTGTCCCGTGCAATGAATTGAATGTTAAAGGGACCAGAAATATTCAATGCATGGACAATTTCTCGCGTAATTTTCTTCGTACGTCGAATTGTTTCCATGTAAAGCCGCTGAGGAGGGATGACAATCGTGGCATCTCCCGAATGCACACCTGCATTTTCAATGTGCTCGCTAATTGCCTGAATGACGACCTGACCTTTGTCGGCCACTCCATCAATTTCCAGCTCGCGCGCATTGGTAATAAAATGCGAAATTACTGCAGGATGTTCGGATGAGACAACTGCAGCCTCCTTAAGAAATTGATTCATTTCTTTTTCGTTATGGACAATATTCATTGCTGCGCCCGACAAGACGTAAGAGGGGCGAACAATGACGGGATAGCCTACGCGTGTTGCAAATACTTTTGCCTTTTCAACCGTCGTAATTTCTTCCCAGTCAGGTTGATCGATCTTCAAACGATTTAAGAGAGAAGAAAATTTCTGTCGATCTTCTGCAACGTCAATCATCGAAGGAGGCGTTCCCACAATAGGATGACCGAGCCGATGTAAAGAAAGCGCCATATTATTTGCAATCTGGCCTCCCACAGAGACAACGACTCCTTTTGGATGCTCATATTCGATGATATCTTGCACACGCTCTAGCGACAATTCTTCAAAATAGAGACGATCTGACTCGTCATAATCAGTAGAAACGGTTTCAGGATTGGAATTAATGATAATAGTATGTTCGCCCTGCTCACGCATGCGCTTCGCCATGTTAACGGCGCACCAATCAAATTCGACAGAGGATCCAATACAATAAGGACCCGATCCTAAAATGATCAGGGGGCGCTCAATAGCAGGATCGACATCATTAAAAGCACCATGGTAAGTCATGTAAAGGTAATTTGTTTCTGCTGCAAACTCTCCGGCAAGCGTGTCAATCTGCTTTACATTAGGAATAATTCCTCTGCTTTTACGCTCGAATCTGAATTCTTGCTCTGTCATCTCCCCTTTGATTTTAGCAAGAGAACGGTCGGAATAGCCGAGCTGTTTCGCATAGCGAATTAATTCGATCGTTAGAGGTGATTCAATAAACTTTTGTTTGAAGTCGACAATTTCTTTCAAATGATGCAAAAACCACGGATCGATTCCTGATAATTGGTTAATTTCTGCAACACTCCCTCCCAGCTTCATAAAGCTGGTGATCGCAAAAAGACGGCGATCCGTCGCATGTTCAATCTCTTCAACCAAATTTTTTATTGAATTTTGATATTCTATGAGAGATTCTACCCCAATGTTAAGCATCCGCACGGCTTTTTGAAGCGCTTCGGGAAAGGAGCGACCAATCGCCATGACCTCTCCCACACTTTTCATTTCGGAACCGATTTTTCGATCTGCAGATTTGAGTTTATGAATATCCCAACGTGGCATTTTAACCACAAGATAGTCAAGTGAGGGTTCGAAGTAGGCGGTTGTCTTTTTTGTGATGGAATTAGGAATCTCCCATAATCGTTTGCCTAAAGAGAGCTTTACCGAAACAAATGCAAGAGGATAGCCCGTTGCTTTTGAAGCGAGCGCGCTCGAACGAGAGAGCCGTGCATTGACTTCGATGACGCGATAATCGCTGGTTTTAGGATTCAACGCATATTGAATATTGCACTCCCCTACAATCCCTAGATGCCTCACCGTTTTAATCGCAATCTCTCGTAATAAATGGTACTCTTCATTCGTTAATGTTTGAGAAGGAGCAACCACAATGCTTTCTCCGGTATGGATGCCCATCGGATCAAAGTTTTCCATGTTGCAGACGGTAATAGTATTATCGTCGCAATCTCGAACGACTTCGTATTCGATCTCTTTCCATCCCCCCATGTACTCTTCGATCAAAATTTGAGGGGATCCCGCCAAGGCTTCTTTTGCGCGTATGGCAAGCTCCTTCGCATTTGCGACGCGTCCTGAGCCTAGGCCGCCTAAAGAAAATCCAGAACGCATCATCAAGGGATATCCAATCTCCTCTGCAGCATTCAACGCATCTTCAACGCTACCCACAGAAATGCTCCGCGCTGTTTTTACGTCGATTTCCGCTAACGATTCTTTGAAGAGATGGCGATCTTCGGTGACACGAATCACATCAGTGGGGGTTCCGAGGACCTTAACGTGATACTTTTTAAGGATCCCTAACGCATCCAATTTAAGGCCTAAATTTAATGCGGTCTGCCCTCCCACACTAAGAATAATTGCATCGGGACGCTCTTTTTCGATGATGCGAGTCACTGTCTCCACATTTAGAGGCTGTAGATACACCTCATCGGCCATATGACTATCCGTCTGGACCGTAGCGATATTAGGATTGATCAGGATCGTGCGTAAGCCCTCTTCTTTTAAGGCCTTTATTGCCTGGGAGCCGGAATAATCAAATTCTCCCGCCTGGCCAATTCGCAAGCCACCCGAACCTAAAATTAAAACTGTCTTGATTTCATTTTTCATAATAATGCGTAAAATTTTTCAAAAAGCCATTGTGTATCGGTTGGTCCAGGCGTTGCTTCTGGATGAAATTGCACAGCGAAATAGGGGAGGGTTTTATGCGCGATCCCGGCAACGGATCCATCATTAAGATGACGAAAAGTCACTTCCCATTCTTCAGGCAAGGAATTTTCATCTACCGCATATCCATGATTTTGGCTTGTGATATAGCAACGCTGCCCTTTCAACTCCATGCACGGCTGGTTATGGCCGCGATGGCCAAAAGGCAACTTATATGTCTTTGCCCCTGCCGCTAGCGAAAGCAATTGAATACCCAAACAAATACCAAAAATAGGTTTGTTTTTTTTCATGGCCTTTCGAATGATCGCGATCGTCTCTTTACAATGAAGAGGGTCTCCCGGTCCATTCGAAATAAACACTCCATCAAAAGGTTGATCCGTAAAATCATAATTGTACGGAACGCGATGAATCGTTATTGGATAACCAACTAAGGCGCGGATGATGTTCTCTTTCATTCCGCAGTCGAGTGCATAAATGATTTTTTTTCCACTTTCGCTGTTATAAGTTTTTGCTTCTTTAGGAGAAACAAGCGCTACGAGGTCTTCTGGATCAAAATCGAGAAAAGATAAGTCATTCGAACTTTCAGAATTGATCGCCCCCCGCATCGTCCCCGTTGTTCGCAACGCTTTGGTCAATGCGCGGGTATCGACTCCCATTAAGAGCGGAACTTTTTGTGCTTTTAGCCATTCAACAAATGAGAGGGTTCCTTCGTGATGGCTCCACCCCTGACACGTTTCGCTAACAACAACTCCGCGGGCATGAATTTTTGACGATTCCCACTTTTCAATAGGCGGAACGCCATAATTGCCAATAAGGGGATAAGTGAAACAAAGAATTTGTCCGGCATAGGAAGGATCAGTCAATGACTCCGGATAGCCAGTCATCCCTGTGGTAAAAACAACTTCACCAGAAAAGGTTCCTTCATCCCACAAAGGGGAAAAGCCATCAAACGTTTGACCGTTCTCTAAAAACAACTTAGAAGATCTTACCTGTAGAACATCTGATGCATTCAACAAAAAGGCCTCTCTAAAAATATCTTGCTGGAAGATATCCTAACGAATATTTCTTTTAAAGAAAAAAGACACCAACGACCTTAATGACACTAAAGCCATACTTTTATTGCTTGAGAGGATAATTATCGTAATCGATCAAGGAGGACATCAATTAAGGCGTGGGCATTGTTTTTATCCATTGATCGCGGCAGCGCATACGCGTCAAGCTAAAAACTCATAAATCTTTTATAAAAAGATATTTAAATTAAATAAATTCAACTGTATTTTATTGGGAAATTAATAGAAAATCCCCGTTCACAACATCT